>CAMLQS010000245.1 GCA_946482165.1 uncultured Verrucomicrobiota bacterium
TCCAGCCGCCCCGGCGTCGGGACGATCGCCAGGATGTTCATTCCGCTTCGTCCCGCCGATGTTCCCGCTCCGCCCCAGGCTGGCGCCCCTTCGCCTGTTTTAGGCCTGGCCGGGCGCGTCGTGCTCGTCGTCGACGACGAGGCGCCGGTGCGCGACGTCGTGCGCAACATCCTCGCCTGGGCCGGCTGCGAGGTTCTCTGCGCGGCCGACGTGGAGGCCGCCTTCAGCCAGATTCAGGCGGCCGGACCGCGCCTGCATCTCGTCGTCACGGACCTGGCCATGCCGCTGGTCTCGGGCGTGACGTTCATCGAGGTTTTGCGCAGCCGCCGTCCGGACCTTCCGATCCTGGTGCTGACCGGCGCCGACACGCGAGACAACCTTCCCGAGTCGGTGCGCCCCCATGTGAAGGGCGTGCTCGGCAAACCCTGCGACGCCAACACCCTCCTGTCCGCCGCCGTGCAGGCCATTCGCCTTTCGCCTGAAAAGGCGTCGCCCTGAGGAGGTTTCCGAAAACGCGCTGTCGCCGACTACGCGCTGGCCGCCCCGGGGCCGTCCGCCAACACTACCCAAGCGATGCCCTTTTTTCTGCGTTTTCTCGCTCCCTTGAAAGGCGCCTCCGCAACGGTGGCCTTCGACCCGGCGTGGGGCGTCTTCCTCGACACCGTTCCGGCGATGATCTGGGTCGCCGACAACGCGGGCCGCATCCTCTACGCGAACGCGGCGTGGCGCGATGCGACGGGCGTCCGGGGCAAGATCGGCGAGATAGACGACCTGGTGCATCCCGAAGATCGGGAGCGGCTCGGCCCCACGGGCGACCTGCACTCGGGCGGTTCCACCGCCTTCGAGTTCCGTCTGCGGCGGGCCGACGGCCAGTTTCGCTGGGTGCTGGAAAACATCCGCCCCTGGTGCGACGCCAAGGGCGCCCATCTCGGGTTTATCGGCAGCGCAACCGATATCCATGAGCAAAGGCGCCACGAAAGGCGCCTGTCGCTCATCGCCTTGCGCCAGACTTCGCTCGCCTGTTTCGGCCGTTTCATTGTCGAGCAATCCGACATGGCGGTCGTGGCGACCGAGGCGGTGCGGCTTTTCTGCGAGCATCTCACCTTTCAAGCCGGAGTCCTGATCCGCCCCGGCGCCGGAGATTCCGCCGCCCCTTGCGTCGTCTGCTCCCGCGGCCTGCCGGACGGGGTCCGACCCGTGCTCGCGCCGTTTCCGACGGCCGGCGTGCCGCTGCACTTTCCCGAGGACCGGGACGAGTTTCCCGTCGACGGGGAATGGCTCGACGCCGAAGGCTGGCTAGACGGGCTCGCCGTGCCGGTCGATCAGGCCGCCCCGGAGCTGGGCTGGTTCGTCGGCCTCTCCCGCGAGGGAGCCGACGCGCCGCCGTCGCTCAGCTATGCCCGCGATCTCCTCTCGATCTTCGCGGTCGCGGAGGCGCGCCAGCGGGCGGAGCGCGATTTGCGAGCGGGCAGCGAGCGGGCGCTGCAGATTCAAAAGATGGAGGCGGTCGGCCTCCTCGCCGGAGGCGTCGCGCATGATTTCAACAACCTGCTCACCGCCATCCGCTGCATCGCCGAGCTCCTGCGCGAGGACTTGCCCGACGAGGCGCAGCGTTCGCGCGCCGACGACATTCTTCACGCCGCCAGCCGGGCCGGCCATCTGGTGCGCCAGCTTCTCGCGTTCAGCCGGCACGAGGTGGTGCAGCCCGAGCCCGTCGACCTGCAGACGCTCGTCGACAATCTGCGCGGCTTCATTCGTTCCCTTCTGAGCGAGCATATCCGGATCGACTTCGCGCTGGGGGATCACCCCGCCTGGTGTCACGCCGACCCCAAGCAGGTGGAGCAGGTGCTTTTCAACCTCTGCCTGAACGCGCGGGACGTGATGATCGTCGAAGGCACCCTGCGGGTGAGCGTCGGGCCGGGACCGATGTCGGCCGCGGGCGAGAAACAGGTGCGCCTCTCGGTGGCCGACACCGGCCCGGGCATCCCGCCGCAGGTGGCCGGCCATCTCTTCCAACCATTCTTCACCACCAAGCCGCGTGGTCGCGGGACCGGGCTCGGGCTCGCGGCCTCGCGTTCCATCGCGCGGGGATTCGGCGGCGATCTCACCTTCGAGACGGAAGCGGGCCGGGGCACGGTTTTTCATCTCGATCTGCCGGAGCTCTCCAATCCCTACGGCATGGGGCCCGAATCCGCCCCCGCCGCGCCGGCCTGCGGTCGCAAGTGCTCGATCCTGCTCGTGGAGGACGACGATCTCGTGCGCACCATCACGAGGCTTCTTGCCGAGTCTTTCGGTCACAACGTCGTTCCCTTTGGCGACGCTCGCGAGGCGCTTGCCTGGGCCGAGCAGGGCGGGTTGCAGACCGTCGATCTGGTTATGACCGATATCGTCATGCCGGGCATGAGCGGCCATGCCTTGGCCAAGCGGTTGCGCAGACTCCGGCCCGATATCCCGCTGCTCTACATGTCGGGTTATGTCGACGACGAGGAAACCCGCGCGGCCATCGGGCAGCCCGGGGTCGCGTTTCTGGCGAAGCCGTTTTCCAATCACGAATTCGTGAGCCGGCTGGAGCTGGCCCTCGCCTCGATGCCAGTGAGCGCGGCGCAATGAGGAACGACGCCTCTTTCAGCGGCGGGCGTGGCGAAACCCCGACGCCGTTTCGCGGCCGGCTTCCGCTACATCGATAGGTTTGTCATAGCCGCGCGCGTTCCCGGGCGCGCCGCTTGAGCGATGCCTTGAGCCATGCCCGGCCCGAACCACACGGCCGGGGACGGCCGTGGCTGCGACTGTCAGGACGCAGCCTTTTTGCCGTAGGCGCGCAGCGCGCCGGCGGCGGAGACTCCGCCGGTCGCGGCGGGCGGGCGCGGGGCGCCGAGGCTGCAACGCAGGAGGAGCTGTTCGTTTTCGCGGTCGAGATGGAGGATCTGCAGGTGGCGCTGGCGCGCTTGCTCCAGCGCTTCGCCACCGTGTTCCCCGGGATCGGCCGGCCGGGAACGGAGCGCCGCGAGGCTTTGGTCCAGGAGCGCGGCGACGGCGCGTTTGCGCTCCCGCCAGGCTTCGTCGGGCGGACACCCTTCGTTTTTGAGAATGCGATTCTCCTCGATGCAGAGGCGGTGCAGGTCGTCGCAGATCGCGAGATGGCGGGCGAGGAGGTCGGGAAGGCTCATGATTCGGGGGGGCGAGGCAGCGAATCCGCGCCGGCGCCGGCTCGCAACCGCCGGATCTGGTTCTCGGTGTTCCCCGCCCATTCGAGCTGCCGGCTGCGCCAGCGCGCCTGGATCAGCAGTTCGTGCGCGAGCGCATTTTCCTTCGGCGCATTTTCCAGCAACTCGGCGAGTTCGCCGTAGGCGGCCCGCGCCTCGTCGGGGAGCCTGAGTTCCTCCAGGCAGCGGCCTATTTCGTAGAGCGCGGTCGCGCGCGCGTCCGTCCCCGGGTCGAGCAGGGCGAGGGCCCGGTAGAGCAGGAGGGCGGAATGCGGCTCGGCGGATTGCTGAAAACGCCGCGCCAGAAAATAGCCCGCGCGCAGCTGCCACTCCCGCCAGATCGCCGGATCGGCCGCCGAACTGGTGGCGCGCAACAGTTCCAGCGTGACGCGAAGCGCGGCCTCGTTCCGGCCGTCCTCCGCGTGGACGCGGGCAAGAAGGAAGCGCGCCTCCGCGGCCTCGGCCGCCTCGCCGTCCCGGACGAGCAGACGCTCCAGCGTGTTCACGGCGGCGGCGCGTTCCCCGGCGAGGAGCTCCGCCTGCGCGGTGCGGAAACGGGCGCGGGCGCGGTCCGCGGGCGCGAGATCGAGCGCGTCGAGGCGTTTGAAAAAACGGATCGCCTCGGTGGTGTCGCCGGCGGCGAAGTGGGTTTCCGCGATCTCGAACTGCGCGGTGCGCACGAGCCGCCGGTAGTCCTCGGTGTCCGCCTCCGGCAGGCGAAGGGTCGACTGGATCACCGAATAGAATCGGGCGATGGCCAGGCGAGGCGCGCCGAGTTCGCGCAGGGTGCGCCCGAGCTCGATCATGGCGAGCGGGACCCCGTGCCAGCCGGGATGATCGCGCAGGAGGTGCTCGTAGGTCGCGGACGCCTTCACGCCCTCGCCGGCCACGCGGTAGGCGCGCGCGAGATGGAGCAACGCCGGCGCGGCCTCGTCCCCTTTTGCCAGCCGCAGCGCCTGCCGCGCGGCCGAGATCGCGGACTCGGCGTCTTTCGCCGCGAGCTTTTTTTCCGAGAGCCGAAGGAGGCCGGCATAGTCCGCCGCGCGTTGATCGGGCGGATTCCGCAGGCCCGACCGCAGTTCGTCCGGCCCGGGAGCGGGCGCGGCGGGGGATGCGGCTTCGTTCGGCGTATCGCCGGGCTCGGGCGGGGGCGGCCCGTCCGCCAGGAGGACGCGCGCCGCGGCCGCAAAAAGGAGGGCGCAAAGGAAACGGATGGGCGGGGACGTCATTTTATGTCGTAGGTCGCGCGGCTGGCGGCTTTCGGCGGAGCGGAAAAATATGGCAGCAAATCTTCCACGGAGACCGGCCTCGTCGGCGCGTAGCCATCGGGCAGGATCGGAAGACCGGCGGGAGAATCGGGGGAAACGGGCTGCGCGGCGGTTCCGTTTATCGCGTCGGAGGAGATCGCGTTCCCCGCTTCGGACGGTGTCTCTCGGCCGGATTTCTCGCCGGGCCGCGCATCGTGGACCGGCGGCGTCTCCGCCGTGGAGATCGTCGAGTCCGCCGCCTCGACGGGCTTGGGAGGCGGAGGGGTGGCGCCGCGGGCCGCCGCGAAACGCAGGGCGGACGGTGCCGACTGGAGCAGGTAGGGGAGCGGTTCCGGCGCGCCGCGGGCCGCCGACTGGTTCGCGAGAAGAAGGGTGAGCATGAGCCCCGACGCGGACGCGCTTTTCCGCACGCGGCTCGCGCGGTCGGAAGCGGGCGAAGGATGTGGCGGCACGGGCATGGCGCGGGTCGGGGCGGCGACGGGAAACTCAAACGCCGTGGCGACTCCGCAGACGCTATCGGCACCGGACCGGGCGGGCTTGAGCCCAAATTCATCCGTCGGGGAAGACGCCTAGCCGGCGAGTGGAAAAAATCCCCGCGTCCGGTGCCGGACGCGGGGTTGCAGGGCCTGCGTCACACCGGAGCGTGGCGCGGGAAAGGGCGGACTGCCTCCTGATATCGGCGAGCGGCGGGAAAACTTGAGGAGCATCTTTGGGCGCCCCGGCCCCGCGCGGGAAAGCAAGGCTCTGGCAACAGGTGGTATGGGCAACAATCCTCATCCGATCCCGGGGGGAATTGTTTAGCCTGAACGCAGGCGAGGTGTAAGACAGAGCGCGCTGCGTTTTTGTCGCTCCGGCGTCGCGCAACATTTCCCCACGAATCGGCAAGGAACTCCCCACCCATGGCCCTGGATAAAATATTGGTTGTCGACGACGAGCCGCTGGTCCGGCGCTCGCTGGAAGATATTCTTAAGGCGCGGAAGATCGAAGTCGTGGGCGCCGCGAGCATCGCGGAGGCCGAGTCGAAGGTGGCTTCCGCGAGCTTCGATCTCGTGATGCTCGACGTGCGCTTGCCGGACGGCGACGGGCAGCGATTGCTCGAGCAGGTGATGACGCTGCCCTCCCATCCGTTGGTGGTGATGATGACCGGCCACGGCTCGATCCAGAGCGCGGTCAGCTGCATGCGGGCGGGCGCGTTCGACTACATCACGAAGCCGTTCAACACCGCCCAGGTGGACATGATCCTGCGCAAGGCCGACAACTACAGCCAGCTGGTGAAGGTGAATCGCTACTTCAGCGAGCGCTCCGGCGAGAGCGAGGGAGAGCCGATGCTCGGACGCTGCGCGACGATGCTTCGGGTGCGCCAGCTCATCGAGCGCGTGGCGCCCACGGACGCCACCGTGCTCATCGGCGGGGAGCACGGTTCGGGAAAGGAAATGGTCGCCCATGAGATCCACCGGCACTCGCCCCGGCGCAACGAGCCCTACATCAAGGTCAATTGCGCCGCGCTCTCCGAACAGTTGATCGAGAGCGAGCTTTTCGGGCACGAGAAGGGTTCCTTCACCGGCGCCACGGAGCGTCGGGAGGGGCGCTTCGAACTGGCCAATGGAGGCACGCTGCTTCTCGACGAGGTCAGCGAGCTTCCCCTCAACCTTCAGGCGAAGCTTCTGCGCGTCCTCCAGGAGCGGGAGTTCGAGCGCGTCGGCGGAACGAAAACGATCAAGGTCAACGTGCGCATCCTCGCGACTTCGAACCGCGATTTGCATCAATTCATGCAACGGGGTCTTTTCCGCTCCGATCTCTATTATCGGCTGAACGTGTTCCCCATCCTGGTGCCGCCCTTGCGCGAGCGTCCGGAAGACATCGAGCACCTGGCCGAGACTTTTCTGCGTCGCTTCAGCCGCAAGCATGGCGTCCGGCTGCCCGGCTTCAGCGAACACGCGCAGGAGGCGCTCCGCGCCTATCCCTGGCCGGGAAACGTCCGGGAGCTGCACAACACGATCGAGCGGGCCGTCATCCTTTCCGAAGACCGTCGTCCGGTGACGACCGCGGCGCTCAATTTGCCGGCGCTGGCCCCGCTCGCCGTCGGGCGTCCGGTCGCCCACCTGGGGCTGGCCCACGATCCCTCGGCGTCGCCTTTTCGCGAAGTGTCGGCGCCGGCCTTTGTCGTGAGCGAGCCGCCATCGCCCGCGGAAGCCTTTCAATCGCCCCCGCTCGTGTCGCGCGTCCCCGCGGAGCCGGGCGAAGAGAGCGTCGCGCCGGTCGTGGCGGATGCGTGCCCCGCGACGGTGGTCCCCTTGAGCGAGGTGGAGAAGAAGGCGATCCTCGACGCCTTGATTTCGACCAAGGGCAACCGCACGCGCGCGGCCGAGCTGCTGGGCATCTCGATCCGCACGCTGCGCAACAAACTCAACGAATACCGGATCGACGAGCAGGTGCCCGCGGGCTGACGCGGAGCAACGCGGAGGCCGGCCGTCATGCGCCGCTACACTGTCCCGCGTTTGTTGATCGTGATTCGGCCGGTCGCCGCCTATCGGCATGGCGCCGGGGAATCGTCGTCGGATCCTCGCTGTCGCCGCGGCATGGGAGTCGCGCTTGGCTCCGACCTCGCGGAGAAGCTCCTGCGGCCCGCCTTTGCGGCGGCTGACGGGCGATCCCCGCCGCATTTCCAAAGCCCGTGCGCCAGTGCGCGGGGGGGGCGTGGCCGACGTGGCCGGCGCAGGCGGAATCCGAAGGACGTCGTCAGGCGGCAGGCGGTCTGAATGCGGACGTTCGGATCGCAGGAGGTGTTTGATGGGCGCCGCGCATCGCGGCCTTGTCGCCGTCTATGTGCCCGGCCATTTCCGTGGAAGTCCGTGGCGTCTTCCTCGGATGCTTGGCGGGGAAGCCAAGGCGCCGAGCTCCTTCTTCGGAGAATGCGTCGCGCGACAAGGGGGCGCTTGCGTCGTCTGTTCTCGCCTCCGTGGTCGGCGGGGCGTCGAAGGGGCGGGGATCCGGCCGGGCGCGATCACGGCTTTCGTGCCCGGATTCCCTTCGATGCGCGGGGCGAGGTTTCGCGGGGCGGACCAAATGGGTGCGCGCTCGACGTGAGCGGCGTGAAAACGATGGGCGCGGAAAGGAAAACGGCCTCGTTTTTTCCTCGTTTCCGAGGAAAGGGGACG
>CAMLQS010000246.1 GCA_946482165.1 uncultured Verrucomicrobiota bacterium
AATAGCGGATCTTGTCGAAGTTGATGTTCTCGAGATCCTTGGTCGCCCAGTGCGTGGGCATGGGCTTGTCGAGGAAGGTCCGGTAGGCCTTGAGGCGGAAATCGAGGATCCAGTCGGCCTCTTTCTTCACGTCGCTGATGTAGCGGATGACGCTCTCGTTGAGGCCGGAGCCGGCGTCGAACTCGTATTTGACGTCGTAGGTGAAGTCGCCGACGGACTGGTCGATGCCGACGGCGGGGTTTTCGACGGCCGCGGCCTCTTCGGCGGCGTCGGGAGCGGCTAGGGTGTCGGAAGGAGGCTTCATGGGAGTTCGGATTTGAAATTTGAGATTTGAGATCGCTGGCCGAAGGCGCGTCAGGCGACGGCGGCGGCGAGCTCTTGTTTGACCCAATCGTAGCCTTTGGCCTCGAGCTCGAGGGCGAGGGTTTTGTCGCCGGACTTCACGATGCGGCCGTCATACATGACATGCACGAAGTCCGGGACGATGTGATCGAGGAGGCGCTGGTAATGGGTGATGAGGAGGACTCCGAGCTTGTCGCCGCGCATGGCGGTGACGCCTTCGGCGACGATCTTGAGGGCGTCGATGTCGAGGCCGGAGTCGGTCTCGTCCATGAGCGAGAACTTGGGCTCGAGCATGGCCATCTGGAGGATTTCGCAGCGCTTCTTTTCGCCGCCGGAGAAGCCCTCGTTGACCGAGCGGGAGGTGAACTTCCGGTCGATCTTCAGAAGGTCCATCTTGCTATAGAGGCGCTTGTAGTAGGCGGTGGCGTCGATCTCTTCGCCCTCGGCGAGGCGGGCCTGGACAGCGGCGCGGAGGAAGTTGGCGATGGAGACGCCGGGGATCTCGCTGGGGTATTGGAAGGCGAGGAAAAGGCCGGCGCGGGCGCGCTCGTCGGGTTCCATTTCGAGGATCGATTTGCCGTCGAGAAGGACGTCGCCGGAGGTGATGACGTAGTCGGGATGCCCGGCGATGGCCTTGGACAGGGTCGACTTGCCGGTGCCGTTCGGGCCCATGATGGCGTGGACCTCGCCGGTTTGGATCGTCAGATCTAGACCTTTGACGATGGGCTTCTCGGGAGCGGAAGCGAGGGCGACATGGAGGGCGCGGATTTCGAGGGAGGACATGTGAAGAAAAGGAGGATGGATGAAACTTGAGACCTAGGGATGGCGGGGGGAATCAGGCGGAGGGAGCGGCGACGGGCTTGGCCATCTGGCCGTGGAAGGTGATTTCTATCGATTTGGCGGAATAGCCGGCCGGGAGCAGAGCCCGGATGCGTTCCAGCACGTCGCTCGGCAGCTCGATGTCATGCGTCGCACCACTTTCCTCGTCGTGGAAGTGGGCGTGCGGGTGGAGATTCGGGCAATAGCGGGTGGGGCCGCGCTCGAAGTTGACCTGACGCACCAAGTCGCACTGCACGAGCGTCTCCAAACAGTTGTAAACGGTGGCCAACGAAATCGAAGGCATGGACGCACGAACGCGGGAGTAAACCTCATCGGCGGTGGGGTGATCACGCCTTTCCAAGAGGGCACGGTAAATTTCCTCGCGCTGGGGGGTATTGCGCAAGCCGCTGTGGGCCAGGCGCTCGGCAAGGCTGGCGGGGTGATCGGGAGTGTGTGGGCGCATGCGCAAATTGGGTGTGCCGAAAGAAAATCGGTTCGGCAGAGAACTGGAATCATTCCAAGCTGCAAGTGGGAATTGGAATAATTCTAAACAAGTAGAGCCACTAAACGAGACGATTGCCGGATGTTTACTCCCCCGGCCGGGGTGGGTGACGCACCGCGCCCCGCCTAACCGAGGTTGTCCAGCGGGGAGGTGGGTGGGCGGATGCAATCCGCGACCACGGAGAGTAAACCGTCGACGGAGTAGGGCTTCGCCAAGAAGCCGTTGACCATCAATCCGGAATCCCGGCCGACGCGACCGGTCGGATCGTGGCCGCTGGCGGCGATGATCGGAAGCCGCGGCTGGATACGGCGCAGGGCGCTGATCGTGGCCTGACCGTCCATGATCGGCATCACCAGATCGGTGATAACAAGTGCGATGCGTTCGCGATGCTGGGCAAAAAGCGCCACGCCTTCGGCGCCATCGCCCGCGAGGAGAATTCGGTAGCCGTGGGCTTCGAGCGTGTGCCGGGTAAGGTCCCTGATCGACGGTTCGTCGTCGATGACCAGAATCGTCTGGCCGTCGCCCCGCGGGCCGGGGGCGGCCGCCGGGCTTTGGTCGAGCGGCTCAAGCTCGGGCTGAGCTGGAAGATGCACACGGAAGACCGCGCCATGGCCGGGCGAACTTTGCACGGTGATAAAGCCGCCGTGCTCTCGGATGATCGCGTGAACGGTGGACAGGCCCAGGCCGGTGCCTTTGCCAACGTCCTTCGTGGTGAAAAACGGTTCGAAAATCCGATCGACGTGCTCGGCGGCGATGCCATGCCCGGTGTCGGTCACGGCGATGACGACATGGGGTCCGGGATGCGCCTGGGGCGTGGCGGCGGCGAAATTGTCGTCGATCCGGAGATTGGTGGCGGAAAAGGTGAGGGTGCCCCCTCCAGGCATCGCGTCACGGGCGTTGAGGGCAAGGTTGAGCAGAACCTGGTTTATCTGGGTGGGATCGGCGGATACGGCCCAAAGCCCGGGGGCGATGTCGGACTGCACGGAAAGGTTGCGCGGAAACGTTTCCGCGGCGAACCGGGCGGCCTGTTTGATGAGGTGGCGGATCTCGATCGCCTGGCGGCGTCCCTCGACGCCGCGCGCGAAGGTGAGGACTTGGCGCACGAGCTCGGCGCTGCGTTGGGCGCTGGTTTCGATCGTGGCGATAAGGCGTTTCGCGTCAGGTCCGGGCTGGTGCAGGCGCAGCAGGTCGAGCGCGAGCAGGATCGGCGCGAGCATGTTGTTCAGGTCGTGGGCGATCCCGCCTGCGAGGGTGCCGATGCTTTCGAGGCGCTGGGCGCGGAGAAACTGCGCCTGAAGCCGGCTTTGCTCGGTGATGTCGGTCATGCCGCCGAGCATGCGCATCGCGTTGCCGGCTTGATCGCGAACGACGCGTCCCCGGTCGATGACGGTGGCATAGGTGCCATCCGCCCGGCGGAAGCGGTATTCCTCGCGCCAAAATTCGCGGCCTTGGTCACGGGCGCGGTTCAGGCTCTTTAGCACGCGTTCACGGTCCTCGGGATGGACGGCGGCGGTCCAGGTCGAGAACTGGTTGTCAAATTCCCGGGGCGTGTAGCCGAAGCGGGTGTAGAAGGAGTCGTTCCACCAGAGTGTGTCTGCGGCGATATCCCAATCCCAGATGGCGTCGCTGGTGGCGCCGGCGATGAGCTGGAACCGCTCGCGGCTGGCGCGGAGCTCCTCCTCGGAACGCAGTTGCTCGGTGATGTCTCGCGCGATGACGAGACGAGCGGGACGTCCTTCAAACACCATGGGCTGGGACAGGGTCTCGACGGTGAGGAGGCAGCCATCGCGACGCCGGTGTATCCAGCGACCGGAGCGGTCGTCCTCGGGCTCCTGGCCGGAGGACCGGCGCTCGGCGAGATAGGCCAGGAAACGGGCCGCCTCGTCGGGTGTGCGAATATCGTGAACCGTCATCGCGAGGAACTCCTCGCGCGTGTAGCCGTAGGTGGCGAGCGAGGCTTCGTTGACCGCCAGGAATCGAAAGGTCTCGGCGTCGCGGATCCACATCGGGAGCGGATTGAGCTCGAAGAGCCGGCGAAAGGCGGCCTCGGTCTCCCGGCAGGCGGCGAGGGCGCGTTCATGTCGCGCCTCGGAGTCGGCGAGAAGACGGGCGAGGTCCGCGGCGGAAGGCGCGGGCGGCGAGGAGAAATCGATTGGCGAAGCGGGCTCGGGCATCGGTCGGCGTTCCGCCCTGAGTATATCTGGGCACGCGGCCGAAAGGGGAAACAAAATCCCCCGGGGGAAACTACCCGGGGGACGAAACTGGCGGAGGCGGGGGCGGGCTCAGCCTTCGTGTTCGGCCAACCAGCGCTCCGCCTCGATGGCGGCCTGGCAACCCATGCCGGCGGCCGTGATGGCCTGGCGGTAGACGTGGTCGGCGCAGTCGCCGGCGACGTAGACGCCCGCGACCCTGGTTTTCACCTGGGAGCCGGCGACGGGCTTGAAATAGCCGCCCTCGTCCACGTCGAGCGCGGTGGCGAAGGGGCCGGAATTGGGCACGTGGCCGATGGCGACGAAGACGCCCTTCAGGGGCAGGACGCGCTCGACGCCGGTATTGAGGTCCTTGATACGGAGGCCGGACACGGCGCCCTGCTCGACGCCCTCGACGGCGACGGGAACGGCGTTCCATACGCACTCGATCTTCGGGTGCGAGGTGGCGCGGTCGGCCATGATCTTCGAAGCCCGGAGGGCGTCGCGGCGATGCACGAGATAGACCTTGCTGGCGAAGCGGGTGAGGAAGAGGGCCTCTTCGGCCGCGCTGTCGCCGCCGCCGATGACGGCGACGTCCATTTTGCGGTAAAAGGCGCCGTCGCAGGTGGCGCAGGTCGTCACGCCCTTGCCGCCGTAGAGCTCCTTTTCGCCGGGCACGCCGGTCATGCGGGGCGAGGCGCCGGTGGAGATGATGATGCTTTTGGCCAGGATGACCCGATCGCCGCAGACGAGCTTGCGGGGGAAGGACTCGAAATCGACGGACTGGACCTGCGACTGTTCGAAGCGCGCCCCGAACTTGGTCGCCTGCTCCCGCAGGTTTTGCATGAGCTGGAAGCCGTCGATGCCCTGCGGAAAGCCGGGGAAGTTTTCCACTTCGCTGGTGGTCGTGAGCTGGCCCCCGGGCAGGCTGCCCTCGATAACGAGGGGATTGAGATTGGCGCGGCCGGTGTAGATGGCGGCCGTGAGACCGGCGCAGCCGGTGCCGACGATGACGACGTTTTCGACGGGGGAGGACATGAAAAGGGAAAGGTCCGAGGGCGACAGGTTGCCCGGGGCTTGGCAACCCGCAAGCGGGGCCGACACGACGAGCGCGCGCCGCGGACGGCCTCGCGCCCACGTCCGCTTGTTTCAAAAGAGTCGCAGGAGCGAGCGCGGGCCCACGTCGATGAAGGTCTCGCGCTCGGGAGAAGGGCGGGGAAGGCGTCGCAAGAGGCGTCCGCGGGCGTCGAAGACGCCGATCGCGGAGGCGTCCGCGAGCGAGGCGAAGTATTCGCGGGCCTCGGCGTCGAAGGCGAAAGACATGCCTTGCACGGGAACCTCGAAGACCAGTTCTCCGAGGCGGGTTCCGGTCGTGCTAAAGCGAATCAGCCGGTCGCTTTTCTGGGCCGGAAGGATGAGCAGCTCGTCCTGAAGCGAATCGTAGGCGACGCCCCAGGCGGGGGCCTGGAGACCTTCGAGTTTGTGGTAGTGTTCGAGTTCGCCGTTTATGTCGGTCTCGAAGACGGCGGGGGCGGTCGGGTCGGTGAAGAACAGGTGCCGGTCGCGGGAGCGGATGGCGAGGTCGCGCCCGCCGAGCGGGATGGCGGGGGCGCGGAAGCTGCGTTTGATCGCGGCCGCGGGGCGATCGATGACTCGGATATGATTTCCCGGGAAAAGGCGGATGAAAAAATGATCCGTGTAGGGGTCGTAGGCCATGCCAAGCACATGTTCGCCGTGGTCGACGTAGGCGGGCACTCCGGTATTTTCGTTGCCGCTGAGCGGGTCGATGTCGCGGATAGTCGGCCCGAGGGCGGGGGAATAGAGGTAGGCGTGCCGGGGCCCGGGCGTGCTGCATCCGGCGGCGAAGAGGGCTAGGCAGGCGAGAAGCGGAAAAAAGACGCGCCGGGTCTTGGCGCGAGGGATTCGGGCGCTTTGTTGATACTCAAGTCGCGGGCGCGGGCTCGCTGCTGCTGGCTCTTTCATTTAAAGGTTAAGCGGATAGGCCCGAACGGACTGTCCGCACAACACATTTGCATGCGCGCCATGCCACGGAGGGGCGGCCCGCCGGTGGTGAGGCGCTTGCGGTATATTTTATCCATGAACGACAATCCTCTCTCTCACTCCTTGCCGAAGGTCGGCGTGCTTGGCCTCGGGATCATCGGCGCGATCTGGGCTCGCCACTACGCGGCGGCGGGTGTGCTGGCGGGGACTTGGAATCGCACGGCGCGCCCGGATGCGCCGGCTTGGCGCGAAACGCCGGAGGACGTGGCGGCGGCGGCGGAGGTTATCCAGATCGCGGTCGCGGATCCCGCGGCGGTGCGGGAGGTGCTGAAGCGGATCGTGCCGAGGCTCGCGCATGGCAAGGTCGTGGTCCAGTCGAGCACGATCGACCCGGAATCCAGCGAGGAATTTCGCCGGACGGTCGAAACGGCGGGATCACGCTACCTCGAGGCGCCGTTCACGGGTAGCAAGCCGGCGGCGGAGCAGCGGCAGACGGTGTTTTATCTTGGCGGGGAAGCGGCGCTTGTCGCGTGGCTGGAACCCCTGCTTTCGATCGTGTCGGCAACTCGCCTTCACATCGGCGACAATCGCCAGGCGGCGGCGCTGAAGCTGGCGATGAACCTCAATATCGCCGTGCAGATGCAGGGACTGATCGAGGCCCGCGCACTTGCGAGCACGGCGGGGATCGGCGACGAGGTGTTTTACGGCGCGCTTGCGAAGAACGTCGGCTACTCGGGGCTCGTTAAGCTAAAGGAGCCCAAGCTGCGCGCGGGCGACTTTTCGCCGCAGTTCTCGGTGAAGCACCTTCACAAAGACCTGCGGCTCGCGTCGAAGGCCGCGGGGTGCGCCGAACTGCCGGCGCTGGACGCGGTGCGGGAGCAGTTGAAAGCCGCCGAGGCGCGCGGCTTTGGCGACGAGGACTTCATCGCGCTGCAAAAGGTGCTGGGCGTCTGAAGGCGCGTTGGCAGTGGAGCTGCCGGGCGCCAAGCCGATGCCGATCGGGGGGCGCTATTTCCGAGGGATGTTCAGGCTGGCGGCGTGCCGGCGCTGGAACTCGGTCGGACTGCATCCGAAGGCGCCTTTGAAGAGCCGGGAAAAGTGAAGCTGGTCGGCGAAGCCGGCGGCGGCGGCGGCGTCCTTGACCAGGAGCGGCGCGGTTGAGAGGAGGCGCGCGGCGGTGTTGAGTTTGCGGCGGGTCAGGCAACGTTGCGGCGTGTCGCCGCGGAAGCGGGCGAACAGACGGCAGAGATGCGCGGGGTCGACCCGCGCGGCGGCGGCGAGATCGCGCAGGGACGAGAGCGTGGTGTGACGCTGTTCGATGACGTGGAGCGCGCGTTGCAGGGTGGCGTAGGCCCGCGGGCTGTCTCCGCCGCCGGCGCGCGCCCGCTCGCCGCTTTTCAGCAGGAGCAACCGCAGGTAGCCGACGGCCATCTCGTGGCGCAAGGAGCCTTCGCCACCCGCCTCGCGAAGCAGCTCCTCCAGCAAATTTCGGAGGCCCTCGGCGTCCGCGATGACGCCGCAGAAGGGCGGCGAGATCTCGAGGCGGCTCATCAGCTCCTCGCCTTCGCGCCCGAAGAAATCGACGAAGTATTTTTGCAGGGGCCGCCGCGAATCGCTGACGATGAGATGCGGCACGCCGGGGCCGTAGGTGAAGAAGTGTCCGGGGCGCAGGCGCGTCTCCTTGCCTGCGAGACGCAGGGTGCCGGAGCCGTCCGCGACAAACTCCCAGACGTAGGACCCGTAGCTCGCGCGCTCCACCCGATA
>CAMLQS010000247.1 GCA_946482165.1 uncultured Verrucomicrobiota bacterium
CGGGCGCCGGTCTTGGGGGGGGGGGGGGGGGGGGGGGGGGGGGGGGGGGGGCCCCCCCGGGGCTGCTCTCGGAGCCGGTGGCGGGGAGGAGTTGGCCGAAGAGTTCGCCGCCGGGCTCGGCGGAGGAGAGGACGCGGATCCAGAGGCGGCCCTCGCGGAGCGCGGCGAGGATGGTGTCGCGGGACTGGCCGGCGGCGGGAGCAAAATCCCAGGCGCGGGCGGAGACTTGGCCGGCGGGCAGGCCGAGGACGACGGGACCCGAGTCGCCGGAGGTGGAGATGAACAGTTCGCCGCCCGAAGCGGGGCCGAGGAGGGCGCTATAGCCGAGCGATACGTGGCTGGCGAGTCCGTTGCCGGAGGCCCGGATCGAGGCGGAGCCCCAGGCGCCGGAGGCGAGTCCGGAGGGCGGCCGGAGGGCGGCGAGGTAGAGCTCGTCGGGTGCGTCGTCGATGGTGACGGCAAGCTGGGCCGGCGTGCCGAGATCGAAGGCGGCGTCGGAGAGGAGCGTGAGCGCGACGGTCTCGGGCGGCTCCACGAGGGCGTCGGCGAGAGGGGTAATAGGAAACTCGATACGCGAGGCCCCCGCCGGCACGGTCACGGTGCCGGAGAGCGCGGCGTAGTCGGCGCCGGAGGTGGCGTCGCCCGAGACGGTGTAGCGGACGACGACGGGGCCGACGCCGCCGGAGCGGAAAACGGTGGCGCGGGCGGGGATGGCGCCGGTCTCGTAGGCGCGGGGAGAGGCGCTGCCAAGGGTGATGCGGTCGCGGGCGGCGAGGCGGCCGAGCGTGGCATCCCGGTCGTTGACGCGGGGCTGGGTGGTGGTGTCGAGCGGATCGGTGCCGAGGAAGAGCTCGTCGTGGTCGCTCAGGCCGTCGCCGTCATGGTCGAGGTCCTCGACCGTGACGCGATAGAAGGCGCGGCCGGAGGCGCCGAGGAGTTGGGCGAGCGGGCGCGGGTCGCTGGCGTAGTAGCGGGCGGCGAGGGGTTCCTTGTCGGGGTTCAGGGTCGGGCCGGTCCAGGCCACGGTCACGTGGTCCCCGTAGTCGCCTTCGATATGGTAGAGCTCGAAATAGTAGGGGACGCCGCCCTGGAGGGTAAGAAGGGCGGATGATTGCTCGGGGTGTTTCGTCCACTCGTCGGGGTAGGTCCAGTCGGGGACGTAGGCGATACGCTGTTTGGCGGCGGAATCGGCGGAGGAGGAGAGCCAGAATTCGCAGGTGTTGTCGCCGGCGAGGAAGAACCGGTATTGGCCGTCGGCGGGCGGGACTATCCAGCCGCGGGAGTATTGGCCGAAACGGTCGAGTTCGGGAACGGATTGCGCGGTGGAGAGGATGGGAAGCCGGAGCGTGCGCGTCGCGGCGGGAGTGCCGGCGGCGAGGATGTTTTTGAAGGCCCACATCCACGTGTCGGCGGGGAGGTCTTCCCAGCGGGAGACGGGGAAGTCGCCGCCGGCATAGGTGCGGTCTAGCGGGAGATCGAGGGAGAGCTCGGTCCCATCGCCGGAGGCGGAAACGTTGAGGGTGGTCCAGGTGGCGAGGTCGGAGGAGGCTTGGACGCGATAAAATTTGCCCGGGACGGAAGGCCAGCGGAGGCGGGCGCGGTCGGCGGCGGGAAACTCAAGTGCGCGGACGGCAAAGCGTGAGCCGGGATCGCGTGGATCGGTGCCGGCGGCGGCTTCGGCGGAGTTGGGCAGGCCATCGCCATCCGGGTCGGCGGCGGGGGGGAGGTTCCCTCCGTGTCGAGCGGCCCAGACGTCGTTGATGCCGTCGTTGTTTACGTCGATTGCCGCGCGGCCCGAGGGAAGGAGGAACGAAGCGAGGACAAGCAGCGCTGTGGCGAGCTCGAGGCGGCGGCGGTAGAGAGAAGGGAGGGGCATGCGTCCGGGCGGGTCTCGGGAAAACCCCGATGGCGGGATGCAGGTGAATGGCGACGCCGACATTTCGCAGCCAGAAGCTCTGCTTAGGGGCGCTTTTGAAAGTTGGTTGACCGGTCCCCGTCGGGAAACGCGGGGGACGACGCAAGCTGCCGGTCAACAAGGGGTGGCGCCCGCGTCATGCCGAGCCACGAAGACGAGAAGGATGCCCGTGCCACATCGGGAAACAAAAAGCCCCCGGCGGTGGGGCCGGGGGCGAAGGCGCGGAGGACGCGCGAGAATTTTCAGAGCTTGGCTTGGAGTTTCGCCTTCAGGGCGTCGCGGGACTGCATGCCGACGATGGTATCGACGAGCTGGCCGTCCTTGAAGAGGAGCATGGTGGGGATGGCTCGGACACCGTAGGTGCCGGCGAGATCGCCGTGGTCGTCGACGTTGACCTTGCCGATGACCAGTTTCCCGGAGAGCTCCTTGGAGAGCTCCTCAAGGATGGGGGCGATGGCCTTGCAGGGGCCGCACCAAGGGGCCCAGAAATCCACGAGGACGGGCGTGGGGCCGGAGATGGCGGTCTTGAAGGATGCTTCGTCGAAATGGGCTAGCGCGTCGGACATGATCGGGGACGGTGGTTATTGGTTCTTAACGTAGAGGAGGTAGGCGAAACTGAGGGCGGCGGCGGCGGCGATGAACGAAAGGGCGAGGAGCGCCACGGACGGCTTGCCATCGGACGAGGCCGGCATCGGGGACTGGAAGGCGGGGGCGTCGGTCGGCGTTGACGGATGCACGGCACCTTGGAGCTTGAAGCTGGGCTTCAGGCCGCCGGATCTCGATGCTGCGGCGGCGATGGAGGGAGGCGTGGAGGCGCTGGCGCCGGCGGACGAGATCGAGGGGGAAATCGGGGGCGGCACGGCGGAGGGAGCCGCGGGGGATGGGGCGCTCGCCTCGGTGGCCGGGGAGGGGGAAGGCGCCTTGGGCGTGAGCGTGAGCTTGGGCTTGGGCGTGGAGTCGGGACTGGGGATGTCGCTCATGTGTGGGAAGGGTAGAAAGGTCTAAAGGGAAGCGCTTGTTGCAGAAGGTCGAGCGGGAATCGCAGAAGAGCCGGGGCTCGCCAAAAGACGCGGGGTGCGGGGCTCGTTTGTTTAGCGCGGAGCCGATTTGTGGAGGATTTCGGCGAGTTCGCGCGGGTCCACCGTTTCGAGGTGTTTGTCACGGCGTTTCAGCTCCTCGAAGGTCTTGATGGTGGTCTCGGCCATGCGTTCGTGAGTCTCGGCGGAGCCGCCGACCAAGACGAATTGCTCGCCGGTGGTGATGCGCTTGTGGCCGTCTTGGTTGTCGAGGCCGACACCGAGGAGGCCTGCCTTGCCTTTGCCCGCGGAGGGTTTTTGGGCGGGCTTGGGGGATGCGGCGGACGAGGCAGAAGGTTTGCGGGCGCGATTGCTCACGAGGTCAACGTGTTCCGAGGGGGCTCGGTATCAAGCGGGTTTTCCGGTGGAAACTGCTCAGCTTCAGGGGGGATCTCGTCCGGAGGCGGGGGCGGGGTGGCTTCGAGCGGTGCGGAGGGTTCGACGGCGGCGAAGTCGGGCGGGGATGCAGGCGAAGGGGCGGCGGTGATTTCGACGGCGGCGACCTCGATAGGGGAATCCAAGGAAGCGGAGCCGGCCGCGGGGCTCGGCTCGGGAGCGGGCTCCGAGGATGGCTCGGCGGAGACGGACGCGGTCGCGGCGGCGGTGGCGGAGGAGCCGAGCTGGAGCTCGGCGTTCCCGGGGGTGGCAAGCGGGGGCTGGGCGGCTTCGTCGACGGGCGAGGCAGGCGAGTCGGTGGCGGCGCTTATGACGGAGGGGATCTCGGCAAAGCCGTCGGCGGTAAGGACGAGGTCGACGGCGGGAGCCAGAGGCGCGGGGACGGCGGAGCTTTGTTCCGGGGCCACGGGGGCGAAGTTGAGCTGGCCCTCGGCGAGGGAGCCGTCCGCGTTGACGGTGTTTTCCACGGCATCGACGTAGATGTCGCCGTAGGCCTCCTCCTGGCGGACGCGGAGCTTTTTGAGGCGCGTGAGCTCGAGGACGGCGATGAAGGTGGCGACGAGGAGGCGGACGGTGACCTGTTTGCCCTCGAAGAGGTCGGTGAAGAGGAAGCTCTTGCGCGTCTCGATGAGCTTCAGGAGCTCCTCCATCTTGTCGGAGACGGTGACCTCCTCGCCCTTGATTTCGCCGACGACGAGTTTTTCGGAGAGGCGGCGGAGGACGAGGTTGAACGAGTTCCAGAGCTCGATGCGGTCGACGGGCTTGAGCGGGCGCTCGCTTTCGGTGGCGGTGACCTCGACAACATGGCGTGCGAGCATGTCGCGCTGGAAGGCGGCGAGTTCGTGGAGTTTGGCGGCGGCTTCCTTGAATTTCTTGTATTGGAGCAGCTGGTGAACGAGTTCCCAACGCGGATCGAGAGGGTCGTCGTCCTCGCCCTCGCTGGTGGCGGCGTGGCCGCGCGGGAGGAGCATGCGGCTCTTTATCTCCATGAGGGAGGCGGCCATGACGAAGAACTCGCCCGCGATCTCGAGGTCGAGCTGCTGCATGGAGCGCAGGACCTGGATGTATTGCTTGGTTACCGTGGCTATGGGGATGTCGTAGATATCCAGCTCGTTCTTCCGGATAAGAAAGAGGAGCAAGTCGAGCGGGCCCTCGAAAACGGGCAGCTTGATACGAAGATCGGCGTCGGCGGGAACCACGGATTAAAGAAACGCGGGATGCTTGGCCCGGGGGCGGGTCGGGCAAGGGGAAACGAAAGAGCGAGGGTCGGGGAGCGGGGAGGAGGGAGCGGGAAGGCCGGACGTGTAGCGAGGGCGGGCGGTTCAGCGCAAGGCGTCGACGGGGCGGTCGTAGCCGGTGAGTTCGAGGTAGGCGGAGCCGACCTCGGTGGCGGCATCGGCGTCCAGCAGGCGACAGGCTCCTTCCCAGTAGGTCACGCCGCCGAGCGAGCCGCCGAGTTCTTGGTCGGGAGCGAACGGCGAAACGATGAAGACGGCTTCCCGGCCGGTGGCGGGGTCGGTGGTGGTCAGCCGGATACGTTGCGGGTAATTGGCGCCCGTGCGCGGGCTGCGCCATATCGTGAGCGGCTCCCACCGGTAAGGGGTTTTGGCAAGGCGGCCTTCCCGGTCGATCCAAGTGAGCGTGGAGGCGGGATCGAGGGAGCCATCGCGGCGACGGAGGGCGTAGAACATGAGTTCGCGGCCGTCGTGCAGCTGGGCGCTTAGCCAATCCCATCCGACCTGGGCTTCGTCGAGTTGGCTGCTGCTGTATTCGTGGTCCATCCATGCCTGGCCGGTTACCGGGATGGGCGTGGCGCCGTCGAGGGCGAGCGAGCCGGTGACGGCGAGGCGCGGGAAGGTGAGATAATAACTCGCCGCGGTGGGGGCGGCGCCTTTGCGCGAGTAGCCGGCGTCGCCGAAACGGACGAGCGGTTTGGCTGGCGTGAGCGTGAGAACGAAACGCGCGTCGGCGCGAATGCCTCCGGCAAGGACGAGCGTCTCCTTGCCGGGTAGCGCCGCGGGATCGCCGAGGCGGAGAGACCAGTCGCCATTCCGCACGTCGAGGGTTTCGGTCGAGGCGGCGGCGTCCCACCCGGCGCGGTTGAGGCGTTCTTGGTGGAGGAAGCGTCCGCTGGAGACATCGATCAGCGCCATGTGCGCGAGGTAGATCTGGTCGTGGCCGAAGGAGGCGGACGCGGGTGCGGGACGCGCGGCGACCTCGCGCGGGGCGGCGGAGCGGAAGAACGTGGCTTGAAAACCGAAGCGCCGGGCGGGTTTTTCGTCGGTCAAGAGGTGGCCGGTGAGATACCACCACTCGATCTTGTAGTCGGGATGCGAGCCGTGGTCGCGGGGGAAGTCGAAGGAGGGCGCGGGCTGCGGCACGCGGAAGCCGTCGGAGGTGAGGAGCGGCGGCTCGGCGGAGCGGATGGATTGGCCGCAAAGAACGCAAAAGACGCAAAGGAGAGCGGGAAGTTTAAGCACAGTCTTCACCTCATTGGTCATTGGACATTGGGCATTGGTCATTCCTGCCGGTCCGCCGGCAGGATGGCGGCCCAGCGGCCGACGAGGTGGCTGACAAGGGCTCCGGTGCCGACGACGAGGACGGCGAGGGCGGCGAGCTGGCCGACGGGAACCGACAGCGCGAGTGTCCAGCCGAAGCTTTGTTTGTTGATGACGTGGATGAGAAGCCAGCCGAGGGCGAAGCTCAGGGCGAGGCCGGCGGAGGTGGCGCAGAGGGCGAGCGCTGCGCCTTCAATGGCGGAGGCACGGGCGATTTCGGCGCGACGAAAGCCGAGGGCGCGCAGAGTGGCGAGTTCCTCGCGGCGGTCGAGCAGCACGCTGGCGAGGCTGAGGGCGAGGCCGCCGACCGCGACGGCGAGGCCGATCAACTCGAGCGCGTAGGTGATGGAGAAGGTTTGCCGGAAGACGCGGAGGACCTCGGCCCGGAGGCCGGAGTTGGTGAGGACGGACAGTCCGGGACGGGCGGCGGCGAGCTCGGCGCGGACCGAGTCCGGCGAGGCGCCGGGGACGAGATCGAGCGCGAGACTGGTGGCGTGGTCGTCCGAGAACCAGCGCACGGCGTGGACCCGGTCGACGAGGAGCGAGCCGCGCTCGTTGCCGTAGTCGGCGAAGAGGGCGGCGACGCGGAGATTTTGCCGACCAGCGGGGGTGGGGACGGCGACGGTATCGCCAACGCGGATACGGAAGCGTTCGGCGAAGCTTTCGCTGGCGAACGCCAGGCCGGAGTTGCGCGCGGGATCGAGGGCTTCCGCCGGGGGAGGGGCGCCGAGCCAGAGGAAACCGCCGCGGGAGGCTTGATGCGCGAGGTCGCCGGCGCCGAGCGTGGTGGATTTGCCGTCGAGGACGAGCGGATGGGCCGAGTAGACGGATGCGTGCGCGACGGCGGGGTGGGCGGCGAGGGCGCGCCAGGTCTCGGGCGCGAGCTTGTTGTCCGAGTCCGCGGACTGCGCGCCCGAGCTGGCGATGTAGAGGTCGGCTTGCAGGGCGGCGTCGATCCAGCCGCGGACGGAGCGCTCGAAGCTGGCGACGAGGATCGCCATGCCGGCGGCCATGCCGATGGCGCAAACGAGCGCGGCGGCGGCGAGGCGGTGGCGTCCGGTGGGGCGGGCGATATGGCCCAGAGCGACCCGCCAGGCTGCGTCGCGGGCCGCAAGCGGGCGGAGGGCGCGGCCCAGGACCGGAAGGGAGAGGGATGCGAAAACGCCGCCGCCGAGGATGCCGCAAAAGGCGGCGAGGTGGCCGGCGAGCGGGAAGCGGGTTCCGCCGCCGAGGTCGAGCGGTGGCAGGCGGGAAAGGAGGACACCGGAGAAGAGGGCGCCGAGCGCGAGAGGCCAGTTGCGCAGCCAGCGTCCGCCGTTGGCGCCGGGCGCGGAGCGGGCGAGAACCTGGGCGGGCGGGGTTTGGGCGGCGAGGCGGGCGGGCGCCCAGCCGGCGACGATGCTGGCGCCAATGCCGGCGCCGAGGCTGATGAAAATTTCGGAGGGGGCGAGGTGAGCGGCGGAGACGGTGGTGGAGAAATAGAGCGCGTTGACGGTCTGCCCGACGGCGCGGACGGCGAATTGCGCTCCGGCCCAGCCGAGAAGGAGGCCGAGGGCGGAGCCGGCGAGGCCCAGAAAGGCGGCTTCGGCGAGCCAGGCGCGTCGGATCGTGGAGGCGTCGACGCCGAGCGAGCGGAGGATGGCGATCTCGGCGCGGCGGCGGACGAC
>CAMLQS010000248.1 GCA_946482165.1 uncultured Verrucomicrobiota bacterium
TTCCCTTCGAGGAACTTCCACTTCAAGTGACCATACCACGCGCAGGTCATAAAGACATTGGAGGCGAAGAGA
Source organism: uncultured Verrucomicrobiota bacterium (assembly GCA_946482165.1). The sequence continues at coordinate 73 of CAMLQS010000248.1, forward strand.
AGGAGGATGGTTTTCATTGAAAACAGACGCGTTGGCCACGGCAGGGACAAAGCGACGGAATAGAGAGGCAATGCCTTTTTCGCCGCGTGTGTCGGCGCGTGGCGGATGTCCGCTGATTCCTAATTCCTTGCTCACGGCCCACCGAAGCAACACGCAGGTATTTTCCTACACATGAAAATGCAACGGGTTGCGGCAACGTTGGCGGGCCTCGCAGGAATTCTGATCCTCGGCTTCGTTTTGTTCAGACCGGCGTCACCAATCGCCCGGACGCAGGACGATGCCCTTTCCGCAAGCAGCGGCGCTCAAAGCACGCCGTCTCCCTTGCTGCCAAAACCGCCGCCCGCCGGATCCCTGGCGCTCGGCTGGCCCCAAACCCGATTCGCGTCAGACCCGGGCGGAGCGGCCCCTGCGTTTGAAGCTGACAAAGAAGCGTCGGCACTCTCCGCACCGGCCGTATTTGACGGACATGTGCTCGCCGAGGAGACGTCACCGCTCGCCGCAGGGCAGACGCTGCGCGTCAGAATCCTCGAAGTCCCCGGCATGCGCCACCTCGTGCGCCGCGAGGAAATCCTGGGAACCGGCGCCGGCCCCGCCCCCGCATCGGAACCCGTTTCGCGTTTGGACACCGCCGCCGGACATTTCATCGCCCGCCTCCCCTCCGGCCGGACCCGCGAGCAGGTTCTGGCCGGCCTCCCCGCCAACTCCGGTATCACTGGAATCGATACACTCGCCCCGGACGGGACGGTGCTCGTGCGCCTCGCCTCCGCTCAGCCGCGTTCGCTGCCCGACGCCTTGGCCGCGGCCGGCGCCGCCGCGCTTTTCGACTACGTCGAGCCGGATGCGGTGGTCGCCGTATGCGCCACGCCGAACGACCCGCGCTACGCCTCGGGGGAACTCTGGGGCCTGCGCAACACCGGGCAAAGCGGTGGCGTCAACGACGCCGACATCGATGCCGACATCGCCTGGGACACCGTCTCCTCCGCCGGCCCGGTCATCGTCGCGGTCATCGACACCGGCCTCCGCCTCACCCACGAGGACCTCGCCGCCAATCTCTGGGTCAACACCGGCGAGATTCCGGCCAACGGTCTCGACGACGACGGCAACGGGGTGATCGACGACGTCCACGGCTACAACGCCATCACCGGCACCGGTTCCCCGGCCGACGACCACGGCCACGGTTCCCACTGCGCGGGCACCATCGCCGGCGTCGGCGACAACAATCTCGGCGTGGTCGGCGTGGCTTGGCAGGCGCGCCTCATGGCCGTTAAATTCCTCGCCGCGAACGGCTCCGGCTACCTGTCCGACGCCGTGCGCGCGATCGACTACGCACGCCTCAACGGCGCCCAGGTCATGAACAACAGCTGGGGCGGCGGCGGATATTATCAGTCCCTCGCCGACGCCATCGAACGGACGAACTCGGCCGGGATCGTCTTTGTCGCGGCGGCGGGCAACAACGCCTCGTCCAACGACATCATCTCCTTTTACCCCGCCAACTACGCCCGCCCCAACATGGTCTCCGTCGCAGCCACGACGCGCACCGACGCGCTGGCGTCGTTCTCCAACTTCGGCGGAGCGACCGTCCACCTCGCCGCCCCGGGGGCGTCCATCGTCTCCTGCGGCCATGCCTCCGACAGCGCCTACGCGACCCTGAGCGGGACCTCGATGGCCGCGCCCCATGTCGCGGGAGCCCTCGCCTTGCTGCGCGCCCGGTTCCCCGCCGAAACCCCGCATGTTCTCATCGACCGGCTCCTCGCGTCGGCCGATCGCCCCGCCGGCCTTGCCGGCCGTCTCCGCAGCCAAGGCCGCCTCAACATCGCCGCCGCGCTCGCCCTGCCGGTGGTGATCCCCTCTCCCACCCTCTCCACGCAGCCCGTCGACCAGACCGTGGCGCCGGGCTCGCCGGCGACTTTTTCCGTCGTCGCCGAAGGCGCGGGCCCCTTCGCCTACCAATGGCGGAGAAACGGGTTCCCCGTCGCCGGCGCCACCTCCGCCAGCCTTACGATCCCGTCCGCGGCCTCCGCCGACGAGGGCCGCTACGCCGTCTCCGTCGCCAACTCCACCGCGTCCACCTCGAGCACCGAGGCCCGGCTGCGGGTCGGCATTCCGCCCGCGATCCTCTCCGAACCCGCCGACCAGACGCTCCCTCCCGGCTCCCCCCTGAGCCTGCAGGTCACGGCGTCGGGCGGAGAAACCGTATCCTATGAATGGTTACGCGATGAGGCCGTGATCCCCGGCGCGATCCACCCTGCGCTCGATCTCCCGCAGGTCGTCGCCGGCGCCTATCGGGCGCGGGTTTCCAACACCTACGGGACAACCTCCTCGCGCACCGCCACGGTCACGGTGCCGACGCCTCCCGCAATCACCACCGACCCCGCCGCACGCTCCGTCTCCGCCAACGGCTCCACGACCTTCACCGCCGTCGCCACCGGCTCGGCGCCTCTCGCCTACCAGTGGTTCCGCGACGGAGCCATCCTCGCCGGAGCCACTTCCGCCAGCCTCACCCGCGCCTCCCTCACCACCGCCGACGCCGGCTCCTACGCGCTGCGCGTCACCAACGCCGCCGGCGAGGCCTGGACCTCGGGCGCGGCGCTGACCGTCACCACCGGAGGCAATCCCCAGCAGCGGCCCGCCGTCACCTCCACGCCGGCCGATCTCTCCGTCGACCCCGGCGCGTCCATCGCCCTCGCGCCCGCCGTCTCCGGCTCCACGCCCATGGGCTTTGTCTGGAAAAAGGACGGCGTCGCGCTCACCGGCCAGACCTCCCTCGCCCTCGACATCCCCGCCGCCGCCGCGGCCGACTCCGGCACCTACACCCTGATCGCCACCAACTCCCACGGCGCGGCGTCCAGCCGGGGCATCCGCGTGCAAGTGCGCTCCGCCCCGGTCATCGTCTCTCCGCCCGCCGGCCAAAGCGCCGCGCGCGGCTCGCGCGTGGTCCTCGAGGTGGCGGCGACGGGCACCGCCCCGCTGAGCTTCGTCTGGAAGCGCAACCAAGCCCCCGTCCCCGGCGCCACCTACGCCCGCCTGGTCCTGCCTTCGCTTTCCGACGCGGACCTCGGCGACTACACGGTAACCGTGTCCAACCCGGCGGGCGAGGCGACCTCGACGCCCGTCGCCGTAAGCTACCCCGCCGCCACGCCGGGCGCGGCGCGCTGGCGACTGGTCCACCCCCACGGCCCCGCATCCCCCGTCCGCGCGCTCGCCACGCTCCCCGGCTGCATCGTCGCGGGGGGAATCAACGGAGCCATCTCCCGGCGAGAGGCCGACGGGACCTGGCGCCACGCGGAGCTGAACCTCTCGCGTCTTCACACCATCAACCAGATTTTCAAGCGCGGCGATTTGCTCTTCGCCTTCGGCGCCGCGGGCACGTCGCCGGTCCTCCTCATGTCCTCCGACGGCCTCTCTTGGACGCAGCACACGCCCACCCACTGGACGTTCCCCCACGGCGTGGACGACGCCGGCTTCTACGGCCTCGGCCTGAACAGCGTCTTCGCCCGCTCCACCGATGGTATCACCTGGACAACTACGCCCACCAACTCGCCGCGCAGCCTCGCCGCGGTCGCGCGCGGCGCGGACCGCTTCGTCGCGGTGGGCGGCGGCGGCACGATCCTCCACTCCGCCACCGGCTCCGCCTGGAGCCAGATACCGGCCCTCGACACCTCCAATCTCACCGCCATCGCCCATGGTCACGCCGGCTTCGTCGTCGGCGCGTCCAACGGCAATCTCTACCATTCCCCCGACGGCCTTTCCTGGACCGCCCTGCCCGGCCTCGCCTCCGCGCAGATCGTCTCCATCGCCTACGGCTCCGGGCGCTACGTCGCGGTCGGCTACTCCGTCGCGCTCGTCTCCGAGGACGGCCTCGACTGGCGGCGCGCCAACGGCTTCACCCAAGTATCGCCGGAGAAGGTGGTCTACGCGGAGGGGCGCTTCTACACCGCGAATCTCCTGGTCTCCGAGGACGGCCTCGACTGGACCGACCTGACGCCCGGCCGAAGCCCCTACCTCCGCGGCCTGGCCGCCACGCCCTCCCGCCAGGTCGCCGTCGGCGACGGATACTCCCTCCTCACTTCGCAAAACGGCCGCGAATGGGTCTCCGAACGCGAGCCGCGCTCCGACTTTCTCAACACGATCTGCCACGGCGCCGGTCGCTGGATCGCCGCCGGCAACGACGGCAACGTCTACACCTCCACCGGCAGCCCCTCGGAATGGACGCTCGTGCCGGTCGAGGCCGGCTTTCTCTCCTCGATCCGGTGGCACGGCGACCGCTTCCTCGCCACCGCCGCCAGCGGCGCCCTGCTCTCCTCCCCCGACGGCCTCGGCTGGAGCCGCGTCGCCCTCTCCGGCGGCCCCGCCCTTCGCGCCACCGCCAGCGGCGGCGGCCTGCACATCGCCATCGGCGACGAAGGCGCCATCCTTCGCTCCACCGATCTCTCGGCGTGGAGCCGCGTGCCAGGCACGCCATTCGTCCCCCTTGCCGATGTCGCCCACGGCGCCGGCCGCTTTGTAGCCCTCGCGCCCGGAGGCGCCACCTTGGTCTCCACGGACGGATTAACGTGGGAAACCGGCGCCACCGGCCAGACCACCGCGCTCGGGTCAATCGCCTACGGCGCCGGCCGCTTCGTCACAGTCGGCTATTCCGGCACCGTTCTCAGTTCCATCGACGGGCTGTCCTGGACCCCGGCCTCGCCCGCCTTTCCCTCCCTTCTTCTTGGCGACGTGCGCTTCATCAACGGCGCATTCCTCGTCTTTGGCGGCAGCGGCAACGTCTACCGCTCCACCGACGGGCTGAGCTGGACCGCGCACTCCGCCGGCATCCTCGAAGACATCGCGTGGGACGGCTCCACCTACTTTGGCGTCGGTTACCAGCGCTTCTACTCCAGCGCCAATGCACAGACGTGGACCGTGCAATCCTTCCGCCCCTTCGGCACCACCCAGCTCCACGCGGTCGTCCACGCCCAGGGCCGCTTCGTCAGCGTGGGCTCGGAAGGCTGGATCGAGACCTCCTCCGACGGCCGAACCTGGTCCCCGCGCGCTTCGGGAACGACCATGCCCCTCTACGCTATCGCGCACGGCTCGGGACGCTACGTCGCCGTGGGCTCCAGCGGCTGGCGCACCCATTCGACCGACGGCATCACGTGGACCGCGCAGCTCGCGACGGACTCGCCCCGTCCGTCCTTCTACGCCATCGTCCACAACGGCCAGCGCTTCATCACCGGCGGAAGCTCCGGCGCGATCCACACCTCCGAAGACGGAGTCACCTGGACCGCCCGCGCCTCCGGCATCACCAGCCAGATTCAGAGCTTGGCCGTCGGCCCGGATCGTGTCCTCGCCCTCGGCTTCAACGGCGAGGTCCTTTCGTCGCCTGACGGACTGGTTTGGACCGGACAAACCGTCTTCCCCAATTATCCCCGACGGGTATTCTACCACGCCGGCCGCTTCGAGATCGAAGAAGCCTACGGCAATCGCCACAGTTCCGTGGACGGCCTCACTTGGAGCAGCGCCTCGCCCGCGGACGTCCACATGCCCAACGCCACCGCCGAGATCGAGGGCGCCTGGCTCAGCGTCGACAGCAGCTCGGCCATCCGCGCCCTCGCCCCGCCGCCGCTCATCACCCGGCAGCCCGCCGACGCCGCCGTGCGACTCGGCGCCCCCGCCGTGATCTCGATCGAACACCAGACCGCCGGCCCCGCCTCGATTTCCTGGCGCCAGGAGGGGGTGCGGATCCCCGGCGCCGAAACCGATACCGTTTCCTGGACGCGTTTCCCCTCCGATGCGGCCGGCGTCTGGCACGCCCGGGTCACCGGCCTTGGCGGCACCGCGGAGTCGACCTCCGCCACGCTCACGCTGACGCCCCACCCCGCCGACGCCTGGCGCGTGGCGCGCTTCGGGGAAGAGACGTTTCTCAACCCGGCGCTGGAGACCTCGGTTTGGGGATGGACGGCCGACCCCGACGGCGACGGCGCGAGCAACCTGCTCGACTACGGAGCCGGCGACGCGGTCCACGGCGGCCCCGCCGCCAAGGCCCTCGAAGCGCTGCCCGACGGCCGCCTTCGTCTGGTGTTCCTCCGCCGCCATGACGACCCCGGTCTGTCCACCCGCGCCGAGACCACCGCGTCCCTCGACGCGTCCTCCGCATGGGCGGCGGACCCGGGCCACGTGGTCGAAACCGTCGTCCAACGCCTCGACGCAAGCACCGAACGCGTCACCGCCGAAACCGTCGCGCCAGCCGCGCCCGCGCGCTTCCTCCGCGTGCGCAGTGAGATCGCCGGCGAGCCGGCCCCGTGAGCACGCTCGCCATCCGGCGATAGGCGGCAGGCAAACCGGACTCTTCTCTGGTGCAATCTCGCGAAAGCACGTCCGCGAGTTGCCAAAGAGGAGCTCGAGCGCGAAGTCTGCTTCCGGCCGGAGTTCGCAGGCGCCCCGCACCTCTCCGCAGCCCGATCCCCCTTTTCCCGTGGCTCAACCGTTCAACACCCCCTCCGACCCGCTTGGTCACCAGCTGCTCGCCGCACGCATCGCCAGCATTCCCGCCACCCTCTCCAGCATGCTGGAGCGCGGGCCGGCGCCCCTCTCGCCGCGCACGCTCGGCACGCAACGCTTCCTTGTGACCGGCACCGGCAGCTCGGAGGCGCACGCGCGCTACCTGGTGATGCTCCTGAACATGTTCACCGATCGCGCGGCCGCCTATCTGCCGCTGTCGGGCTTCGTGGAGCCGGCGCCGGGCGCCTTCGCGGGCAAAACCCTCGTCGTCTTTTCGCAGGGCGTCTCGCCCAACGCCCAGATCGCGCTGCGCCGCCGGCGCGGGTTCGCCCATACGATTCTCTTCAGCGCGAGCACGCCCGCCGCCGCCCTCGCCGCCGGCAAGCCCGACCGCGCCGCGCTCCTCCAAGGTCTGCTCGACGAGGGCAACGAGCTGGTCGAGTTTCCCCTCGCCGAGGAATACACCACGCTCATCCGCTTCGTCGGCCCGCTCGCCGGCTACCTCGCGGCGCTGCAATTCACCGCGCAGTTCGCCGGCTGTCGCGCCCCGCTTCCGACCAAGGAGCAACTTGCCGCCCTGCTGGAGGCCAAGGCCCCGCGCGACCTGCTAGACGCCATGCTCCGGCTGCCGAGCGCGTGGTCGGGCGGCTTCAACCTCGTCACCGCGGCGCCGATCTCGGACTTCAGCCAGAACCTCGCCTGCAAGTTCATGGAGGGCGTCTACTGGCCCTGCCCGCCCATCAGCGACTTTCTTCAATTCGCCCACGGTCCCTTCCAGCAGATGAACGCCGCGCCCAAGCCGGTGATTTTCCTGCAAGGCGGCAGCGCGGCGGAGGCCGAGATGGTCGACCGCAGCGTGCGCATGCTCCAGGAGGTCGGGCTGGCGGCCTTCGTGATCAAGATCGACGCGCCGCCGCTGTATTCCATTTTTGGTTACGAGTCCGCGATAAACGACCTGATTTTCGCCGTCATGCGCCACCTGCGCGTGAACCAGGTGGAATGGCCCGGCAAAGGCCGCGACGACCTGCTTTACGGCTTCTGCCC
>CAMLQS010000249.1 GCA_946482165.1 uncultured Verrucomicrobiota bacterium
CGGCGCGCGCGGGAGACGCGAAGAATGCAGGATACGCCGGTGAGCGCGGGATGAGGAGAAACCGGAGTTTTTTAACCGCGGATTCGCCACCGGCGAACAAGTGGCGGGGATGGGCGCGGATTTTTGGACCACGGAATACTCTGGCTCGGTATCCGCGTTCGTCCGCGCAATCCGCGGTTAAGATTCAGAGATCGAGCGCGAGGTTGCCGGCGTCGTCGTCTTCGTCGCGTGAGGCGAGGCCGTGGACGGCGGGAACAATGCACTCGGGGGCGTCGAAGTCGGAGCGGTTGACGCGCGGGCTGACGGGCGTGGCGGTCATTTGCGCGGCGTCGGCGGGCGTAAGCAGAGCGGCGAGATCGGCTTCGGTGGCGGAGAAGTCGAGCCAGGCGCGGCAGGCTTCGGCGCTGGTAAGCAGCGCGGGCATGCGGTGGTGGAGCGGCGCCATGAGCTCGTTGGGCACCGTGGTGACGATGACCGTGGCGGGCTGGCCGTCGGCGGCATGCGGCTCCCAAAGACCGGCGAAGGCGAAGGGCTCGGCGCCGGCGCGGCGGAAGAGCCAGGGCAGGCGGGCGCGGCCTCGCTTTTCCCACTCGTAGAAGCCGGTCGCGGGGATGAGGCAGCGGCGGTGGCGAAAGGCTTCGCGGAAGGAGGGCTTTTGCGCGAGCGTCTCGGCGCGGGCGTTCGTGAGCAGGGAGCCGGGAGCAAGGAGCGAGGAGCCGGAGGACGGAGGGGGGGAAGCGGCAAAGCCCCAGCGCGGGGTGAAGACGCGGGCGGTGCGGGGTTTTTCGCCGGCGCGGACGGCGAGGAGTTTGGTGCCGGGCGCGATATTGAAGCGATCCATCGCTTTCGCCACGGCGGACGCGAGGGAGTCGAGGCCGAGCTTTTTGAAGCCGGCCTCGGCAGCGGCGCGCTCGAGGAGGAAGCGGGTGCACATGGCGGGATCGCGGGCGGGAGGACGGAAATTTTTAACGCAGAGACGCAGAGGCGCGGAGCGGAGGAGGGAGAATGTTTATTGACGTTTCTCTCTCCGCGTCTCTGCGCCTCCGCGTTAAATGTTCTAAGCGTGCGCCAAGGCCTGTTCGAGGTCGGCCTTGAGGTCGGCGAAGTCTTCGCAGCCGAAGCTGAGGCGGATGTAGTCGGGCTGGACGCCGGAGGCGGTCTGTTGGTCGGGCGTGAGCTGGCTGTGGGTGGTGCTCGCGGGGTGGATGGCGAGGCTCTTGGCGTCGCCGATGTTGGCGAGGTGGCTGAAGAGCTTGAACGCGTTGATGGTGCGCTTGGCGCCCTCGAAGCCGGACTTGACGCCGAAGCCGAGGAGGCCGCCGTATCCGCCGGTTAGATACTTATTGGCCGCGGCGTGGTATTTGGAGCCGGGCAGGCCGGGGTAGTTGACCCAGGCGACCTGCGGGTGGTCCTTGAGGAAGTGCGCGGCGGCGAGGGCGTTGGAGCAGATGCGCTCCATGCGGAGGTGGAGGGTCTCGATGCCGATAAGGGACTGCCAGGCGTTGAAAGGGCTGATGCAGGCGCCGACGTCGCGCAGGAGCTGGAGGCGCATCTTGAGGGCGAACGCGACGTTGGCGCCGCCGGCGGGCGGGAAGGCCTTGAAGGCGTCCCAGTGGACGAGGCCGTGGTAGGAGGGGTCGGGCGTGGTGAAGCCGGGAAAGCGGCCGGAGCCCCAGTCGAAGTTGCCGCCGTCGACGACGATGCCGCCGATGGAGGTGCCGTGGCCGGCGAGATACTTTGTGGTGGAGTGGACGACGATGTTGGCGCCCCATTCGAAGGAGCGGTGGAGGATCGGGCCGAGGCAGGTGTTGTCGAGAATGAGGGGCACGCCGGACTCGCGGGCGATCTTGGCGACCTCCTCCACGGGGAAGATGTTGAGGGCGGGGTTGCCGAGGCCCTCGCCGTAGAAGGCCTTGGTGTTGGGACGGAGGGCGCGGCGGAAGGCCTCGGGGTCGTCGGCGTCGACGAAGGTGATCTCGAGACCGAGCTTCGGTAGCGTGTGGTGGAAAAGATTGTAGGTGCCGCCGTAGAGCTGGGAGACCGAGACGATGTGGTCGCCGGCGCCGGCGAGGTTGAGGACGGCGTCGGTGATGGCGGCCTGTCCCGAGGCGTGGGCGACGGCGGCGGTGCCGCCCTCGAGCGCGGCGATGCGTTGCTCGAAGACCTCGGTGGTGGGGTTGCCGATGCGGGTGTAGATGTTGCCCAGTTCCTTGAGGGCGAAAAGATTCGCGGCGTGCTCGGTGTCGCGGAAGACGAAGCTCGTGCTCTGGTAGAGCGGCACGGCGCGCGAGCCGGTGGCGGAGTCGGGGACTTGGCCGGCGTGGAGGGACTTGGTGCCGAGACCGATCGGGTAGGGCTTGAGGGAAGACATGGTGGGGAAATGACGAATGACGAATGACCAATGACCAATGACCAATGACCAATGACCAATGACCAATGACCGCGGTGGCGGAAAGGGTTAGCGTGAGTCGAGGCAGCCGGGGAGGCGATTTCGGATTTGCGGCGGACGTCGGGTAAGGGCGGGGTGCGGGGATGCCGGGAGTTTTTCTAATGCTTTTGCTCGCGCTGGGGTTGCTGGCGGCGGCGCGGTTTTCCGTGCGGCCGGCGCGGAGCTATCGAGCGTGGTGGGTGGCGCTTTTCGCCACGGAGCTGGGGCATCTGTGGTGTGTGCTCGCGGGCGTTTTCGCGTTTTGGGCGGGGCGGTTCGCGTGGGCGGGGCAGGGCGGCAGCGAGCGAGGAGCGGCGGCTGGGGCGGCAGTGGTTTTTTCGACTGCGGCTTTTCTCTTCGCTCGTCCGGCCTGGCTGGCGTGGCGGATGAGCGCGGGGGTGGACGCACGGCTGACGGCGACCTTTGGCGCCGGAGAGCGGGTTTGGTCTTGGACGCGGCTGTGGCGTTGGCCGACGAGCGCGGAAGCGGTGCGGGCGGAATATTTCGATGCCGAGGGATGCGCGGTGGATTTTTATCGGGCGCGGGGCGGGCCGGAGACTGGAGGGGCGCCCTGCGTGGTGTTGGTGCATGGCGGCGGGTGGGACAGGGGGGATCGGACGGAGTTGGCCGGGCTTAACCGTTGGCTGGCGGCGCGCGGCGTGGCGGTGGCGGCTTTCGATTATCGGTTGGCGCCGCAGCATCCATGGCCGGCCCAGGCGGAGGATCTGCGCGTGGTGCTTGGCTGGGTGCGGGAGAACGCGGCGAAGCTTGGCGTGAATCCGGAGCGGTTGACCTTGCTCGGGCGGAGCGCGGGCGGGCAGATCGCCACGGCGACGGCGTATGGGGAAACGTTGCCCGGGGTGCGCGCGGTGGTGGCGCTGTATGCGTGCCACGACATGGAGTTCGTGTGGTCGATCCGGTCGGAACACGACGCGCTGAACTCGCACAAGCTGATGTCGCAGTTCCTTGGTGGCGGGCCGGATGACGATGAGGCGCGGGCGCGGTTTCGGAGCGCGAGCGGGGAGAAGCTGGTGCATGCGGGCGTGCCGAAGACGCTGCTCATCCACGGAAAATTGGACGAACTGGTGTGGTGCCGGCACAGCGAGCGACTCGCGGCGGAGCTGGAGAAAGCGGGCGTGCCGCACGTGTTCGTCGAGTTGCCTTGGGCGACCCATGCGGGTGAGGCGAATCTGCACGGCCCCTCGGGGCAGCTGATCACCGAGGCGGTGCTGCGGACGGCCCGGGGGCGGTGATGGCGGGGATCGGCCGAGTGAACCGGCCTTGCTTCGGTGCCTTCGTCGGGCATCGTGTCCGACATGGCGTTGACGAGCGTTTATTTGGCCGAGGAGGCCTTGAGTTTGCCGCTGGAAGAGCGGGCGGCTCTGGCGCGTCTGCTTTTGGACAGCGTGACAGCCGATGGACGAAGCGATGCGGAGATCCGGGCTGAACTGCAGGAGCGTCTGGTTCGTTTGAAGTCGGGCGAAGACAAGGGGCTTTCGTTCGAGGCGGTGTTTGGCGAGCCGGCATGAAGGTCGTGTTCAGCACGCGGTTTCGCGAGGATCTGAACGAGGCGAGCGAACACTACCGCAAGGTATCCGAGCGCTTGGCGGCGGATTTTTCCGAGCGGGTAAAGTCGACGGTCCGCACGGTCGTGAACTGGCGCGGAGGCGACCACGTGGGTCCGCACGGCTTCCCGTGTCGGAGGTGTCGGCCGTTTCCTTACGTGGTCTATTACGAGGTGAGCGATGAGACACTCCATGTGCTCGCTTTGGTGCATGAGCGTCGGCACCCGGACCACTTGACGGGCGGCGGTCCGGGGGATGGCAGATGAACGCGGGCGAGAACACGGAGAACCATGGCTCGTAGCGTAGTGCTTCAGGGGACGCATCGCTGCGAGCGGTGCGAATTGCCGCCGCGGTGGTGCGTTTGCGCCGCGCAGCGGGCGGAGGCGTGTCCGCTGCACGTCGACGTGTTGCAGCATGCGTTGGAGGCGCATCGGCCTTCGAGCACGGGGAACCTGATTCCGCGCGTCGTCGAGGGCTCGCGCGTGCATCTGTATCGACGCGAGCGACCGTTGGTGCGCGCGGAGATCGTGCGGCCCGAGGCGAGCGAGCTGTGGATTTTGCATCCGAACGGGGAGTCGGTGCCGGAGCGCGATCTCGCGGCGGAGGCGGCGGACGGGCGAAAACTGCAGGTGTTATTGCTCGACGCGAGCTGGGCCCAGGCGGGCGGGATGCTGGCGCAGGTGCAGGACTGGGGGCGGCGCGTGCGGTTGCCGATGTCGGGGAAAAGCCGCTACGCGCTGCGGGCGCAGAACGGAGACGGGCGCTTTTCGACGTTTGAGGCGCTATTGTTTTTGTTGGAGGCGCGCGGTGAGTCGGAGACGGCGCGGCGCCTGCGATTGCAGTTTGAACTGCATGTTTACGCGGGGCTTTGTTCGCGCGGACGGAAGCTTGAGGCGGAGACGTATCTGGCGGAGTCGCCGGTGAAGGATGCCTTTCCGGAATTGATTATGGAGTTTGCTCGGAAGCGGCCGAACCCGGATGCAGTGCATCGGCCGCGGGAGACGCAGCGGGCGCGCGGCTCGGACGCGGGCGCGGACGCCGGGGACGGCGTCCCTTCAAACTAGCTGGAACCGCGCGGGGACGGGTCAGCCCGTGCGACGGGATTTTTTCCGGATTTTGCGCGAAGGAGGATCGGACGGCACGCCGCCTTCGGTCAGCTCGAACCGGGAGGTCATGAAGCGGAGGAAGGCGGAGTCGAACTGGCGTCCCTGTTCCGCCCAGGCGGCCCGGAAGGGAGGATGGCGGAAGTTATCGTCGATATAGGCGACCCAGCCTTCCCATTGTCTCGCGCGCGGACCGCTCGAGCAGTTTTCGTAGGCGATGAAGGCCTGTTCCGCCATGGAGACGAAGTAGCTGAAGAGGATGCTTTGTTTGCGCGCGATATCCTCCTTTTCGGCGTCGGACGCGGGACGTTTGCAGGGGTGGTTTTCCCAAACATCCGCATCGGGGTTCTCCAGGCAGAGCTTCAGGTAATCGAGATAGTTGGCGTGGACTTGGAGGTAGGTTCCGTGTTCGCGCTGGCCTCGCTCGCGCCTCCGCTCGTAGTAAAAGAGAGGAACACCGATCAAGGTGCTGAGGATACCGATGACAATAAGGAGCGATTCGAAGTAATCGCGATTGATCAGGAAAAAATCCGCCGTCGTCATCGGCCGATGGCATACGACGTGATTCTTTGCAGGCGAGATTCTTTATGATCAACGAGATGTTGCCTCGCAGCCCAGCCGGTCCGGCCGGCCGATTGGTCCGGCATTATAAAATGGAGCCCATACCTCACGAGGGGGCGTGGTTCGCGCGGCGATGGGTGGCGCAGGAACGGAGGGATGGCGACGCTCGCGCGATGGGCAGCGCGATCATGGCGGTGGTGACGCGGCGGGATTTTTCGGCGATGCATCGGCTGCGGACGGACGAGATCTGGCATTTCTATGGCGGCGACGCGGCGGATTTGCTGGTGCTGCATCCGGGCGGCCGGGTGGAGCGGGTGCGCTTCGGCCCGGATGTGTTCGCGGGGGAGCTGCCGCAGGCGACGGTGCCGGCGGGCGCATGGATGGGTGCGCGACCGGCGAAGACGGGGGAGGAGGCGTATTCGTTTTTCGGTTGCACGCTGGCGCCGGGCTTTGAACCGGGGGATTACGAGCCCGGGTATCGCGACGAATTGCAGCGCGGCTGGCCGGAGGCGGCGGAGGAGATCGGGGCGTTGACGAGGGCGGACTCGCTGACGCGGCCGGAGGCGGCCGCCGAGGTTTCGAATGCGATCGCGGCGGGTGGGGGCTCGGATGCGAAGGCGGCGGCCAAGCTGGTCGGCCGGGTGATCGAGCCGAAGGAAGCGGCGGAGATCGCGGTGGCGCAGGGCATGACGTTGAGCGAACTGGTGGGGCGGGCGGGGGTGGCCCGGACGGAGGCGGTGAGCCTGGCGCGGTTTCGCCTCGAGGCGGGCGCGTCGACGGGGTCGAGCCGCTACTTCGGATGCGACGAGTTCTTCGTGGTGCTGGCGGGAGCGGGCGTGGCGACCTTGAGCGGCGTGGAATCGCCGGTGCGCGCGGGCTCGGTGGTGGCGATCGCGCGGGGCGAGCCGCATGCGCTGCGTGCGAACGGCGAAGGACCGCTGGAATTTCTCGCGGTGCTGGCGCCGGCGTTTGAGGCGGCGCGGTATGCGCCGGAGCGGTGAACGCGGCGCGCGGCGTGGATCGCGGGCGCGGACGCCCGGGGGCGGCGTCCCTCCAAAGACCTTACGGGCGGAAGAGGGCGACGTCGCTCCATTCGCCCATGAGGCGGTGCTCGACGCGCCAGCCGGGGGTGGCGGCGGCGTAGGCGGCGCGGACTTGGTCGTTTTCGCGGGCGAGGATGCCGCTGAGGACGAGGAGGCCGCCGGGGGCGATGGCGTCGACCAGCTGCGGGATGAAGCGGAGGAGGACGTCGGCCTGGATGTTGGCGAGCACGACGTCGGCCTGGGTGCCGGCGGGGAGTCCGGAGACGAGATCGGCGGTGGTGAAGCGGACGGCGCCGGCCAGGTCGTTGAGGGCGGCGTTTTCCTCGGAGACGCGGACGGCCTCGGGGTCGTTGTCGAAGCCGGAGACGTCGGTCCAGCCGAGGCGGACGGCGGAGAGGGCGAGGATGCCGGAGCCGCAGCCGGCATCGATGACGCGGCCGCGGCGGGCGGTGGACTCGGCGCGGGCGACGAGGCGCTCGACGCAGAGGCGGGTGGTTTCGTGGTTGCCGGTGCCGAAGGCGAGGCCGGGGTCGAGCCAGATGGCGGTTTCGCCGGCGCCGAGGACGTGGGTGGCGCGTTCCCAGACGGGAACCCAATGGAGGCGGCCGCAGCGCCAGGGTTTGAAGTGGGCCTTGTAGCTGTCGCGCCAGTCCTGATCGCCGAGGGCGCGTTCCTCGATCGCGGCGGGGGCGGCTTCGGGCGGGAGCTGCGGGAGGAGTTCGGTCCAGCTGGCGCGGGCGGCGTCGGCGTCGGGGAAGATGCCGACGAGCCAGGCGCGGTTGATGATGACGTCCTGCAGGAGGCTCCAGTTCTCGAGGCCGAGCTCGAGGAGGAGCTCGTCGACGGCTTCGACGGCGGCGGGGGAAATCTC
>CAMLQS010000250.1 GCA_946482165.1 uncultured Verrucomicrobiota bacterium
CAACAACCTCGCCAAAATCACGCCGTCAACGCTCCGTCTCTGGGCCGACGTCCTCGCGGCCGTGCCCGATTCGCGGCTGCTCCTCGTGCGCGAGGAGCTCTCCGAAAACGCCGTCGCCGCCGAATGGCGCGGGAAATTGGACGCCGCCGGGCTGCCCTCCGCGCGGGTCGAGTTTCTCGTCGGCGGCGTCGATTTCCTCGCGCTCGAACATTTCCGCCGAGTCGACATCATGCTCGATACCGCCCCCTACAACGGGATCACCACCACCTGCGACGCCCTCTGGATGGGAGTGCCCGTCGTGACCCTCCGCGGAGACTGGTGGGGCGCCCGCGCCTCCGCCGCGCTGCTCTCGCATCTGGGCCATCCCGAATGGATCGCCGCCACGCCCGCGGGCTACGTCGAGATCGCGACGCGCCTTGCAAGCGACCGAGCGACGCTGACGGAGCTGCGCGCCGCGCTTCGACCGTGTTTGCTCGCCTCGCCGCTCGCCGATGCCACGGCAACCGTGCGCGCGATCGAGAACCGTATCACAGAGTGGATACGCGAGGAGTCCGTCCCCCGCGCCTAAGTCGTCCGCCGCATGGATGAAAAAGCCGCGCCCGAATCGGCGCGGCCTCGAAAATCGGCGTCTCGGCGCGGAGCGGATCAGCCACGCTCGCCGCGACGCGAGCGGCGGCACCCGATCACGCCAACCGCCACGAAGCCGAACAACAGCGAGGCGCCGGCGGGTTCCGGAATCGGAGCGCCACCCGGGATCGTGATGCTCTCGCCCGGGGTGGTGTTCACGTAACTCGCCGAAAAGGTGATGATCGGGTCGTCATACATGTTTCCCCAAAATTCCGTCTGATTCGGAACCAAGCGGAACTGCACGTAGCCGTAGTGCATGTCGCCGCCGTTCTTGTAGCTGAAGCCGAAGTATTGATCCAAGTTCGCGTCCACCGTGAACCCGTTGAATCCGGAGTTCGGCGCGTAGTAATACATGTTGTCGTTCACCGTCAGGAAACTGGTCTCCGCTCCGATGACGTTCCCGGCGCTGAATACCGTCGGCGCTCCCCACGCGGAATATTCGTCGCTCGCCCCCAAATCGACCGTGGCGGCCCAACGGGCGCTGCCGGTGACTTGGCTAAGCGATCCGCCGTCCGCACCGCAGAAATACATGGTCAGCGGATAGGCCGAATCCGCGTAAGCCCCTTCCTGCGCCACCGCGCCGGTCCAAGGATTGAGATTGAAATACGTGGTGCCAAAGTAGCTGGCCGACACATTGAGGTCATGTTTGACGATCTCGGCGGAGGCGGTGGCCGCCGAGAGGACAAAAGGAGCCGCCAGCAAAGCCGCGGCCCGGATTTTTTGACTGAATGAGCAGTCGAGCGAGGAATGTTCCATGGAAATAATTGGCGTCGGCCAACAGCGAAAACCGGCCGCCCTGCTTCAATTGAAAGTTCCCCGCGGCACCTTCTCCCCTCCCCGGCGCGAACAACCGGAATACGACCCAAGGCATCGGTATCCAGATAGTTATTACACACCCATGCGCCCGGCCACCGGAAATCCACTTAGGGGAATCGCCGTTCCGATCCTGGGGAAAACGCGCGGGCCGCCCTGGGGTTCGCTCGCATTGTTTTTACACCGGAAAATCGTGGCTGCCTGCGGGCCCGCCTCGCGCATCTCCCGGCTCTCAAAAAAAGAACATCGCAGCTCTCCTCAGCCCGGAGAGTTGGGCGAACACGAGGCGACTGCGTGGCAATGCACCTTGCCTCGCGCGCCCTCCCTCGATTTCCAGCGCGCGCGACGCAGGGACTAAAAAACGTGCACGCCCGCGCTCGGCCCCGGGAAGCTTACGCACTTACAGGCATACGAACATCCATGCGGAACCCCCGGAACTTTACCGCGTCCGACTCGGCATACCCACCATGAGCCGTTCCGCCCCATCCCGCCCCGCCTTCCCCTTTCTCGGCGCCGCCCTGCTGCTCGCCGTCACCGCCGCGATCTGCGCCGTTTCCTTCGCCGCCTATCTTCCGGCCGCGTTCCTCGGCGCCCTCGGCGTGATCAGCGCCCACCTCGGCATGCCGGCGCCCGAGTTGGTCCGCGTCCACGCCCGCGCCTCCCGTGGCTCGCGCCACGACTGCTAAATCGCCGTTCCGTGTCGTGACTTTCCCCGGCCGCGCCCGCCTTCCTGGCGGACGCGGCTTTTTTGCGTCCACCGGCGTTTCGACGCTTTACCTTGGCCTCGCGGTCGGTCTTCCGCCTTCTGCATGGTCATGAAGATCCTTTCCTCCGACTTCGAGACCAGCGCCGCGAATATTCGCGGCTGCCCGAACTGGAACCTCCCCGAGTTCGCTTTCATCGGCCGCTCCAACGTCGGCAAGTCCTCGTTGATCAACTTCCTCACCGGCCGGAAAGACCTCGCCATGGCCTCCGGCGTGCCCGGAAAAACCAAGCTCCTGAATTTTTTCCGGATAAACAAAAACTGGTCCTTCGTGGACCTGCCCGGCTACGGCTACGCCAAGGTCGCCACGCAGGACAAACACGAGTTCAACACCGCCGTCGCCGAATACATCGAGAAACGCCCGAACCTTGCGACGATCTTCGTCCTCGTCGATTCGCGCCTCGAACCGCAGCGCATCGACCTCGACTTCATCCGCTGGCTCGCCGGCTGCGACGTCGACTTCGCCCTCGTCTTCACCAAGACTGACAAGCAGTCGGCCGCGAAGACCCGCGCGGCGATCGATACCTTTCTCGCCGCCGCCGTGGAGTTTCTGCCCGAGCCCGCCCCCGCCGTCTTCGCCTGCTCCGCCCTGAAAAAAGAGGGCCGCGAGGAACTCCTCGCCCACCTCGCCGCGCGCCTCGCCGAGGTCGGCCGCCGTTGACGGGCGCCCGCTTCGGCCGGGCTCAGAACCACACTTTCACCACCGCGCCGCGGTTCGGGAACTCCGCGAGACGCGCCAGCTGGCGCGTGGGCGGATCGTAGACGAGCATGCCTTCGTCGGTCGCGAATATCACGTAGGCCTCGTCCTTTCCGTCGCCCGGCAGGTCGCCCCAGGCCTTCTCCCGCCGGCAGGCGAGCACCCCGATCGGCATCGCCAGCCCGATGCCGTCCTCGCGCAACGAGGCGAGCGAGGCCGCCATGTTGAGCATCCGCGCGAACACCGCCCCGTTGTAATGCCGCGCGCGCGCGCCGAGCAGATCGTATTCGAGCGCCGCGCACGCCGCCTCCAGCCAGGCCGCGAGCCCGCCCAACGAATCGCCGCGAAACAAGGCGTAGTCGCCGTCGACCGCGTCGAAACGGTCCAGGCCGCGCACTCCGCCCTTTTGCAAATCACGCATCAGGCGCAGCGAGGTCACCTGCTTCGGCGCGCCGCCGTCCCGCAGCAGCGGCGGAAGCGGAAACGCGGGCAACAGCACCTCCTTCGACGCCGCCGGAGAGAGGGGGACGGCGAACAGAAGCGGCAAGACGGCGCGCAGCAGGACCCGGCGAAGCATCGCTCAAAAATACACCGCTTCGATCGTGTCGCGATTCGGGAATTTCTCGATCGGCACCATCGTGCCGTCCTGCGGCTCGATCACGAAAAGCCCTTCGCCGGTGGCCGCGATCACCACCGCGTGCGCGCCCCCCTCGATGCCCGCGAAGGGCCGCCGATAATAGACCGTCGCCCAGCCGACGCCGAGCGTGCCGCGACTTTCGCCGGAGCGGAGCGCCAGAAGATCCGCGAAGGTGACGAAGCAGTTGGCGTAGTTGTCGCAATCCCACTGCTCCCCTTCGAAGCGCAGCTTCAAAGGTCGTTCCAGCTTCGAGAACCAGCCTTTGAATTCGCGCAACCACTGCACCCGGGGACGCAGAAACTCCGTCCGCACGTGGTTGATCTGCGGCGGCGTGTCGGTCGCCCGCGCAAACGCCGCGCGGATCTCCTCCGCCGTCCACACCCCCGCGGCGTCCTCCTTTTCCCAGGCCGGAGGCGGAGGCAGACGCACGAAGGCGCCCTTCGCCAGACTCGCCACGTCGGGCGTCAGCCGGCCGCTGCGCTCCGACTCCGCCGTGGCGGGCCGCGCCGCGGCCAGCAGACAGCCAAGCGCCGCCGCCGCCACCCAACACCGCGCGCCCCGACGCAAAAAACCGAGGGGCGGACGGGGGAGTTGCGGAGAAATCGGCTTCACCGCCCATGACCATGACGCGTCCGCGTCCGGGCGCGAGCCTCGCCGCGCCACGTTTTCCGAAGGCATGGACGCGGCGAAAACCGATTACGTGGTCTAACCACTCGACCTCGCCGCCCGCCGCCGCCAGCATGCGCATCCGTTCCCTTCATGCGCATCGCGTTCCACCGCAGTCTGTCCGTCCGGCTGGGCGGTCTCATCTGCCTCCTGAGCGGCGCCGCGCTTTTCCTCGTCGCCGAGCTCAACCGCCGCGCCGTGGAGCGCATCCTCGGCGAACAGGCCGAGCTCCAGGCGATGCTGGCGACCAACGCCGTCGCCGACGGGCTCGACGCCGTGATCGGCTCCGTCGAGCGCGTCGCCCGGCTCGTCGCCCGCGATCTCGAGACGCGCCCCGTCGACGCCGCCGGAGCCGGACGCATCGCGCGCGACATCCTGCTCGACCAGCCCCAGCTCCACGGCTTCGGCATCGCGCTCGCGCCGCCCGAGCCCGGCGCGCCTCGCGTCGGGGTGGCCGTGCGGCGCGCCGACACCGCGGCGCGTTTTGTCGCCGCCGATCTCACCGCGCCCGGAAACGAGTTTTGGGAACGCGACTGGTATCAGGAAGTCCGCGACCGCGCCGCGCCCTCCTGGGGCGAGCCCTATTTCGACCGCGACGCCGACCCCCGCCAGGTCGTGCGCCTCGCCGTGCCGGTCTGGCGGCGCGGCGACGATTCGCGCGAATTCGCCGGCGCCGTCGAGGCCGTCGTCGATCTCGGCTGGCTGCGCCGCCTCGCCAACGCCAACGAGTTTTCCGACACGGGCTTCACGCTCGTCTTCACGCGCTCCGGCCGCCTCGTCGTCCATCCGAAGGAGAACTTCGTCATCACCGAGACGATCGACACGCTCGCGGAGAAGACGAACGCCCCCGCGCTCGCCGAGATGCGCCAGCAGGTGCTCGCCCGCAAGCAGGGATCGGTCCGCTTCGCGGAGGCGATCACCGGCCGGCGCGTCCATGCGAACTACAAGCCCGCCCGCGGCGCGGGCTGGGGGGTCGTCGTCGGCTACGACGAGGCCGAGTTTCTCCGCCCGCAACGCGAGTTCCGCCGCGTCGCCGCGTTCTATCTCGCCGCCGGTCTCGCGCTCCTGGGCGGCATCGTGGTCTTCGTGACACGCGGCGCGCTCCGCCCTCTCGGCGCCCTCGCCCGCGCCTCCGACGAGATCGCGCGCAGGAACCTCGACTGCGAGCTGCCCGAGCCGCGCCGGCAGGACGAGATCGGCAGCCTCGCCTCCGCTTTTCGCTCGATGCGCGACGCGCTCAAGGCGCAGCACCTCGAGCGCCGCTGGGCCGCACAGGCGCTCGAGCATCAGCTCAAATACAACCAGCTCGTCATCGACTCGATCGGCGAGCTCGTGTTCGTCCTCACCACCTCGCTCAACATCACGCGCATAAACCCCGCCGTCACGCGCGTCGCCGGCTACGCGGCCCCCGAGCTCATCCGCGCGCCCTTCGCCCGCGTGGTCTCCCTTTCCGACGCCGACCCGGGCCCCGGTTTCGCCGAGGCCGTGAAGAACGGCGCCGCCCTGCATGATCGCGACGTCGAGATCCGCCTGAAGAGCGGCGGCTCGGTCCGCGCCCGGCTTTCGCTCGTGCCGCTCGTCGACGAAAATCGCGTCGTCGGCGCGGTGGCCACCTTGCGCGTCGACGAAACCGCGCCCACCTTGTCCGACTGAGCCGTTCTTCCTGCGCCGATGCCAACGACCAAGAAACACATACTCCTCGTCGACGACGAAACCGCGGTCCGCGAGCTTCTCGTGGAAGTATTCTCGGGCGCGGGCTATCGGGTGAGCGAAGCGCCCTCCCCCGCCCTCGCGCTTCAAAAGATCCACGCGGAACCGCCCGATCTCGTCATCACGGACCTGCAAATGGACGAGATCGACGGCTTCGAATTCATCGACGCCTTGCACGCCGCCGCGCCCAAGCTCCCCGTCATCCTGCTCACCGGCGTGATGTTCGACGCCGCGTCCATCGAGAAAACCCTTTCCGGAAGAATCGCCTGCTACCTGGAAAAGACGAGTTCGCTCCAGGATATCCTCGCCAAGGTCCGCCACCATATCGGCGGCTAGAAGGCGGGCTCGGGAAAACCGTGGCCATGGCCGGGGCGGCCGTGAGCTTCGCCCGCCTTTCTCACGAACGCGCCCGGCCAAGACGCGAAAGCAGGAGGTGGGCCGGATGCCCATACCGCCTTTCGCAACGCCGGCCCGGCGAGACTTCCCGCTCTCCCCGTAGGGCACCGGCGACGGGCTGATTTGTTTACAAGACACGGCCTAGCTCCGGGATTCTCGCGCCGCGGCCCGGTAGGCGCCGGGACGCAGGCCCATCACGCGCGTGAACGCGTTGGAGAACACGAACGCGTTCCCGTAGCCCACCGCCTCCGCGATGGACTCGAGCGTCTCGTTGGTCAGCCGCAACAGGTCCGCGGCTCGACGCATCCGCAGGTGGGCGACCTGCTCCATCGGCGTGCGCCCCGTCTCCCGGATCGTTTCACGGCGGAGATGCTCGCGGCTCATGCCGGCGAGCGTGCCGAGTCGCTCGATCGTCCACGGCGTGGCCGGGCCTTTCGCCACCTCTTCCCAGACTCGCGTGAGACGTCGCACCCCGCCGGAGCGCGGCAAAAGCCGCCTCGCATGCGCCGCCACCAGTTCGCTCCAGGCGTCCGCCAGCTCGTCTCGCGCATCCGCCTGCACGCAAAGCCGCAGGCCTTCCAGCGCATGCCACAAAGGCCGCGCGTCGCGCTCCACGAAATAGGGTTCGCCCCGCCCGCTCGCGTCGCCGCCAAAAAACTCCGCGTTCGCATGGACCCAGCAGATCCGCCACCCGCGTCCCGGCACCGCGCGAAAGGCCTCGGCGCGTCCCGGCGGATTGACAAACACGATGCCCGCGCGCGCGGTCCGCCACTCGCCGCCGAACCAGATCTCGCCCTCGCCCTCGACGCAGCCAAGCACGTGGCCGAAAACCGGAGAGGGGCGCGCGATTTCGTAAGGCGCCTCCAATTCCGAAAGCCCGCCCCACTCCACCTGACGCGCCGCCAGCGCGGCCACTTCGCCCGGCGCGACCATCCACTCGCGGCTGCCCGTGCCGATGATGTGCTTTTCGGATATTTTTTCGAGCGGGTGGAGCATGGCGGCCGAGGCGGGCATCAGGTAATCTCCGGTGACACGCAGGAGAAATCTTCCAATGAATCACAACGAGCACGACCCCGAGACCCCCGCCCTGAGCTTTGCCGGAGCATCCGCCCTTTTGTTGTTGGTCGCTGCTTTTTGCGCATATCCGTGCGGTGCCTATCTCCCGGCGACCGTTTTCGCCGGACTGGCTTTTCTGAGCCTAAGCCTCGCCGCGCCGGAGTCCAATCGCCGCCCCGTTCCCGTGCGCGTTCGTCGCCGCGC
>CAMLQS010000251.1 GCA_946482165.1 uncultured Verrucomicrobiota bacterium
TTTCACGCCGAATAATAACAGCAACTACACGTTCGTATTATGCATTTTTCTTAATCCCTTTTGCAGCGATATGGTCGGTAGGTTCTCTTAATGCCATTTATGGCTCACAACTTAGAAATGGCGAAGTGAATATTTTCTTGTTGCTGTTTGGTCTGCCTTTTATTATAGGATCAATCTTTCTTTGGAAAAATGCTATTATGTCATCATTGGGAAAAGTCGTTATCATCACAAATGATCAAGGCGGTGAAATCTTTACAGGTTTTGGTCCATTAGGTATTACTAAGACATTTGAAGTGTGCGCCGCTTTGCTTAACAAGTTCGGTTCTTTTCGGATTGAACGCATGCCATCACAGATTGGCATGGATCAATACCGATGCGGGATAGACGAGACGTGGATTATGCTTACTTGGCGGGTGTGTTCCTATCCGATTCTAAATCGCTGCTATCCGCGCTCATCTGGAATCCGTAGACTCTGCGTGCCGGGAAAGCGGAGAAGCGTAAAACAAAAAGGCCTAGCCGTTGAAGGCTAGGCCTCTGAAGAATGCGTCGAACTTCCTGTTAGGGATTCACGGTGCCAGTCGAGGTGGCGATCTGAACACGCGTGCCTGCGGGGGTCGCGGCGCGAAGGTCGCTGACTTGGCTACCCGCGCTCGTGCGGTTGCCGATAAAGGCAAGCGAGGTATTGCGGAGGAAACCGACATTACCGCCCAAGTAAACGACATGGCCGCCATCGCTGCTGTAAGGAGCGGTGGTGGGCCAGACGGTGACACCGGCTTCGATACCGCGGGTGAAGGCAACGGGGGTGGTGGCCGGATCGTTCGCGTTGAGACCGGTGATGTAGCTGAAGCTCAAGGTGGCGTTGGCAGAAGCAAAGCCGGTCTCAAGCGCGGTGCGGGAAGCATTGAGAACCGTGCTAACGCCAGCGGCGTTGGTGGCCTCGGTTCCGGTGAACCAGATGGTGCCGTCGTTCAAGCCGCCGGAGTAGGCGAGACCGCCAGCGACGGTCTTGGCATTGGCACCTGTGCCGCCCGTGTTGGAGTAACCGGTGGTGGTGTTGATCGTGCCGGTGGAGGCGGGGAGAGAGTCGCGGTTATCGCTCGCGAAGATCAGCGAAGCTTGGCCGATCTGGCGGAGATTGGAGGAGTCGACCGAACGGCGGGCGGTCTCGCGGACCTTGCCGACGGTGGGGATGATGATCGCGGCCAAGATGCCAATGATGGCGATGACCGTGAGAAGCTCAATCAGGGTAAAGCCTTTGAGAAGGCGCTTGGTGGAGGTAGTCATAGGGGGATTACGAGAGGACAAAAAGTGAGGTCGGTTGTGCCCTTACAAGCAGAAAGTCTGGCCCGAGCTCGACAATTTTACCCACCCCTCGCAACGCTCGGCCGCGATGAAGATCTATTTGGACGGAAAGTTCGTCGAGCAGGCGGACGCGAAAATATCGGTTTTTGACCACGGTCTCCTCTATGGCGACGGCGTTTTCGAGGGCATAAGGCTCTATCAGGGCAATGTGTTCCGGCTGGACGAGCATTTGGAGCGATTGGAGATGTCCGCGAAGGCGATCATGCTCGATCTCCCATGGTCCCGCAAAGAGATCTCCGATGCCACCTGTGAGACTTGCCGCCAGAACAATCTAACGGATGGCTACATACGCTTGGTGGTGACGCGCGGGGTGGGGGATCTCGGGCTTTCCCCCTGGCTTTGCCCGAAGCCCTCGATTTTCATCATCGCGGCCAAGATCGCTCTGTATCCTACAGAGCACTACACGAGCGGGCTCTCCATCTGCACGGTGCCGACCCGGCGCATCAATCCCGCGGCTCTCCCGCCCACGGTAAAGTCGCTCAACTACCTCAACAACATCCTCGCCAAGATCGAGGCGAAGCAGTCCGGCTGCCTGGAGGCCATCATGTTGAACGACCAAGGCTACGTGGCCGAGTGCACCGGCGACAATCTGTTCATCATTCGGAAGGGCGAGATATTCACGCCTTCCGCCTCCCAGGGCGCGCTCAAGGGCATCACGCGGGACGCGATTTTCGACATCGCCTCCGAGATCGGCGTGCCGATGCGCGAAGCCAACCTCACCCGTTACGATGTCTGGTGCGCCGACGAGTGTTTCCTCACCGGCACCGCCGCCGAGGTGATTCCGGTCGTCAAGCTCGACGGCCGCGTGATCGGCTCCGGGAAGCCGGGCGGCATCACCGCTCGCGTGCTCGAGGCTTTCCGCCGTCGCGTCCTTGTAGAGGGCACGCGGATTTGACCGTTTCCGTTTCCAGTCCGGGCGGAATGTCCCGGATTTTCGTTTGAACCGCGCCTTCGTGGCGCGGTTTTTTCTTCGAGAGGGTCGCTATTCCTCTCGCGACGCAGGCGCTCCAAATCCCATTTTAGCGAGGGAATCGGCACTCGGGCGAACGCGACAATTCGCGCTGGCATATCCCGTGCAAAGCCTCCGTGGTTTCACCGCCACCTTTTCGTCATCGCACTGTCGAAATTTCCCCGCAGTCCACTACTCTTACAGCATGGCCAGCTCCCTCAAATGCGATCTCTGCGGCAAACCCGCGACCGTCCACCTCACGCAAATCGTGAATTCGAAAATGCACAAGGTGGACCTGTGCGAAGCCTGCGCGCAGGCCAAGGGAGTGACCGATCCCGGCGGTTTCTCGCTCGCTGATTTGCTGCTGAAGGCATCCCTCAATCCCGAGTCGGTCGGGGGCGCGGAGTCCGGCCCGGGCTCGGTTTGCCCGACCTGCGGATTCACCCCCGCGGAATTCAAGAAACACGGGCGCTTCGGATGTCCGCAGTGCTATCAAACCTTCGCCGGCATGGTGACTCCCATGCTGGAAAACATGCACAAGGGCGTCCGCCACGCCGGAAAGGTGCCCGAAAAAGCGCTCCGTCGCCGCAGCCTCGTCGAGCGCATCACCGAGCTCGAAACCGGCCTCGCCGAGGCCATCAAGACCGAACGCTACGAAGACGCCGCGCGCCTCCGGGACGAACTGGCCCAGGTGCGCCGCGAGGCCTCCGCGCCGGCCGCGGAATCCGCGCCTTCCTCTTCGCCCGCCGCGCCGCGCCGCTGACCGCCATGAAAGTCTCCGCCCTTCTCGCCACTCCCTCCGAGCTCACCGACACGGCGAGCTCCAAGTGCGCCGTTGTATTGATGACTCGGATACGCCTGGCGCGCAATCTCGCCGGCAAGCCCTTCCCCGGCTGGTGCCGCGAGCCGCAGCGCGAGGAGGTCCTCGCCCGCTGCCGCGAGGCGCTGGCCGCGACCGCGCCGATGAAGCGGTCGGTCAACGCCTCGGTTTCCGAACTCACCGACCTTGAGCGCCAGATCCTTGTCGAGCGCCATCTCATCTCCCGCGAGCTCGCCGGCTCCAAACACGCCGCGGGCCTCGTCATCAACCGCGATCAGACCGTGTCCGTGATGGTCAACGAGGAGGATCACCTGCGCATCCAGGTCCTTCGCGCCGGCTTCCAGCTCAAGAAAGCCTGGACCCAAATCGACGGCTTGGACACGGAACTCGAGGAGCGCCTCGACTACGCCTTCGACCCGGCGCTCGGCTACCTTACCGCCTGCCCGACCAACCTGGGCACCGGCATGCGCGCGTCCGCCATGATGCATCTGCCGGCGCTTGTTATCTCCAGCCAGATGGAGAAGGTCGTGCGCGCCGTGAACCAGCTCGGCATGGTGGTGCGCGGTCTCTTCGGCGAAGGTTCCGACGCTTCCGGCAGCATCTTCCAGATCTCCAACCAGACGACCCTTGGCGAATCGGAAGAGGCGATTCTCAAGCGTCTTGGCAGCGTGCTCCAGTCGATCGTCGAGCATGAGCTCAACGCCCGCGAAAAGCTCTTGGATGCGGATGCCTCCAAGCTTTTCGACAAGATCGGCCGAGCCTATGGCATCCTTCAAAACTGCCATCAGCTCAGCTCCAGCGAAGCGATGAACCTCCTTTCGCTTCTTCGCCTTGGTATCGATCTGGGGCTCTTCCCGGAAGTGACTCGCGCCGTCACCGATCGTCTTTTCATCGAGGCGCAGCCCGGGCACATTCTTGCCACGGCTCGTCATGACCTCGACCCGGCCCACCGCGATTCCCTACGCGCCGAAAGGATTCGTCAGGAGTTTGCGAATATCAATCGGCCTGATTTTAGCTTACACCGGAAGCCCTAGTCTTTCCCTGCGCCGATAAGTCTCACCGCCCCCAACCCGCCCTTTTTATGGAACCGATGAACAATTTCACCCCGCGCGCCCAGCAGGTGTTGGCGCTCGCTCGCAAGGAAGCCGATCGCTTTCACCACAACTACGTCGGCACCGAGCATCTGCTCCTTGGCTTGATCAAGCTGGGGCAGGGTGTCGCCGTCTCGGTCCTTCAAAAGATGGGCCTCGATCTCGAGACCGTGCGCGCCGCGGTCGAGAAGCAGGTGGGCACCGGGCAGGAGACCAAAAACCAAGGCTCCATTCCCTATACTCCTCGCGTGAAGAAGGTCTTGGCCCTCGCCGGGAAAGAGGCCAAGGCGCTCAACCATTCCTACGTCGGCACCGAGCACATTCTTCTCGGCCTGCTTCGCGAGGGCGAGGGCGTGGCCGCCCGCGTGCTCAAGTCGCTCGACATCGACATCGAACGCACTCGAAACGAAATCCTCCGCGAACTGGATCCCCAGTTCTCCGGCGGCGAAGAAGGCCCGGGCGAGTCGGGCGCCTCCGGCGACGTTCCCGGCAAGGGTGGCGGCGGCGAAGAAGCCTCCGCCGGCGGTTCCGCCGCGCGGTCCGAAGACGGCAAGAAGGAGGTCAAGACCCCCGCGCTGAAGGCGTTTGGCCGCGACCTCACCGAACTCGCGCGCAAGGGCGAACTCGACCCCGTGGTCGGCCGCAAGAACGAGATCATGCGCGTGATTCAGATCCTCTGCCGCCGCACGAAGAACAATCCCGTGCTCATCGGCGAAGCCGGTGTCGGCAAGACCGCCATCGTCGAGGGCCTCGCGCAGGAGATCGTCAACGGCATCGTGCCCGAGATCCTCATGGACAAGAAGGTCATCACCCTCGACCTCGCCCTCATGGTGGCCGGCACCAAATACCGCGGTCAGTTCGAGGAGCGTATCAAGGCCGTGATGGACGAGATCAAGCGCGCCAAGAACATCATCCTCTTCATCGACGAGCTCCACACCATCGTCGGCGCCGGCGCCGCCGAGGGCGCGATGGACGCCTCCAACATCTTCAAGCCCGCGCTCTCACGCGGCGAGTTGCAGTGCATCGGCGCGACCACCCTCAACGAATACCGCAAGTATATCGAAAAGGACTCCGCCCTGGATCGCCGCTTCCAGAGCGTGAAGGTCGAGCCGCCCTCCATCGAGGACACCATCATCATCCTCAAGGGCATCCGCGGCAAATATGAGGATCACCACAAGGCGATCTTCACCGACGCCGCCCTCGAGGCCGCGGCCAAGCTCTCCGACCGCTACATCACCGCGCGTTTCCTGCCCGACAAGGCCATCGACGTGATGGACGAAGCCGGTTCGCGCGCGCGCATCAGCTCGCTCAGCCGCCCGCCGGTGCTCGAGGATCTCGCCAAGGAAATCGAGAGCGTCTGCGCACTCAAGGAACAGGCCATCGCCGCCCAGCACTTTGAAGAGGCGGCCAAGCACCGCGACCACGAGAAGCAGCTCCGCGCCAAGCTCGACCAGACCACCGACGAGTGGAAGAAGAGCCGGGAAGAGAAGCGCATCACCATCGACGACGAATTGATGATGAAGGTCGTCGCCGACTGGACCGGCATTCCGCTCTCCCGCATGGAGAAGAAGGAGTCGGAGAAACTTCTCGGCCTCGAAAAGGAGATCCAGAAAGTCGTCATCGGCCAGGACGCCGCCTCGACCGCGATCGCGCGCGCTCTTCGCCGCTCCCGCGCAGACTTGAAGGATCCGCGCCGCCCGATCGGCAGCTTCCTCTTCGTCGGCCCCACCGGCGTCGGCAAGACCGAGACCGCCAAGCAGGTCGCCGCGCAGATGTTCGGCAAACAGGACGCGTTGATCCAAATCGACATGTCCGAATACATGGAGAAGTTCGCCGTCTCGCGTCTGATCGGCTCGCCTCCGGGCTATGTCGGTTACGAGGAAGGCGGCCAGCTCACCGAGGCCGTTCGTCGCAAGCCTTACTCGGTCGTCCTTTTCGACGAAATCGAGAAGGCGCATCCCGACGTGCTGCAGCTCCTTCTTCAGATATTGGAAGACGGACGCCTGACGGACTCGCTCGGCCGGCAGATCGATTTCCGCAACACGATCATCATCATGACCTCGAACGTCGGCGCGCAGCTCTTGATGCGCCAGACCTCGATGGGCTTCGGCGCGGCCGCCGGCGGCGCCTTCGGCGATCATGAGAAGATGCGCGAGAAGGTGCTCGAGGAGGCAAAGAAGGTCTTCAAGCCCGAGTTCCTGAACCGCATCAGCGACATCGTGTTCTTCCGCCCGCTGGCCAAGACGGATCTCTTCCGCATCGTCGATATCGAGCTGGAGAAGTTCACCAAGCGCCTGCATGATCGTAAGATCGAGCTCACCTTCTCCGCCGAGGCGAAGGAGCTGCTGATCGAGAAAGGCTACGACGAAAAGATGGGTGCGCGTCCGCTGCGCCGCGCCGTCGAGCACTACCTCGAGGATCCCTTCGCGGAATCCTTGCTCAAGGGCGAGATCTTGGACGGCCAGCACCTCAAGGTTGTTCGCAAGGGCGAGATCTTGGAGTTCACCGCCCAAGACCCGAGCGCCTCGTCGCCGAATGCCGACACCGGCGTGAGCTCGTAAGCGACTGAACAGTAATTTTCGCAAAACCGGCTTTTTTCCAAAGCCGGTTTTTTTGCGCCCCAAACTCAAGATCATCCGCGCAAACAAATGGCACTGCCATTGACGCTGCCTCGAAAGCTGCAATTCATCACGCGTCCTTATGAAACGCTTCACTCGATCTCTCTTCGCCTGGGCCCTCGCGGTCGTGGGCTTGTCGCTAACAGGAGGCACCGCACAAGCGGCGCTTGCCGATTACGCCGCATCTTACGCCGCAAATTTGGCCTCCTCCGAGGTTCCGCCAGGCGGTGGCGAAGCGGTCGATGTCTTCTATGGCCGCGTCGAATTCACGGCGGCCCCCGCGGGCGGGGTCACAGGCAACCTGCAGACTCGCGCGGGCAAAAGCTATCCGTTTAAGGCCAAGCTCAAGGAATCGGGCAGCACGGCCGTGGTCTTCAATGCTCAGCAGGTGAACAACGTCGCGTTGGCGAAGGTCAGCGGCGTCTTCACCATCAATTTTTCCCTCACCATCAACGCCGATGGCACGGTGGTGATCAACGGCACGAACGCGAAGGTGGGCGACGCCAACGGTGACTTCTTCGTCTCCCGTTCCTACAAGTTCATCAAGTTCACCGGTCAGGCCAACTCGCAGCCGACTTGGAAGGGCACCTACACGCTTGCGCTTCTCGCTCCCGAGTCCGCTGGCGATGATGTGCCGGCTGGCGCGGGTTACGCGTCGCTGTCCGTGACTCCCACGGGCAAACTGAGCTACAAGGGTAAGCTCGGTGACGGCACCTCGC
>CAMLQS010000252.1 GCA_946482165.1 uncultured Verrucomicrobiota bacterium
TCGAGGAGCTTGATCTTCACGCTCTCGCGCTCGGCCTCGGCGGAGTTGATCTCGGTGAGGCTGAGGTGCTCGCCCATTTCCTCGGCCTTCGCGGCGGAGTAGGGGAGCTTGAGCTTGGCGCGAGCGGTGGACGGCTTGGCGCTGGAATCGGAATCGGATGCGGACGCCGGGGACGGCGTCCCTCCGTGGTTTGCGCGCGCAAAGTAGGCATCCAGGACACGGTGGACGACGAGGTCGCTGTATCGGCGGATTGGCGACGTGAAGTGGGTGTAGTCGTTTTTGTTCAGGCCGAAGTGGCCGTCGGGGCTGCTGCGGTAGGCGGCCTTGCGCAGGCTGCGGAGGAGCTGCGTGCGCAGGGTGTAGCCTTGCGGGTGGTCCTCGAGGATCTTGAGCAGGCGAATGAGTTCCTTGCGGTCGGAGAGGTCGCCTACGCGGACGTTGTAGGTGACGAGTTGCTGGCGGAGCTCGTCGAGTTTTTCACCGTCCGGGTCGTCGTGGACGCGGTAAAGTGACGGGAGCTTTTCGCGACGCGTGAGGCGGGCGAGCGCTTCGTTGGCGGCGAGCATGAACTCCTCGATGAGCTGGTGGCTCTCATCGTGCTCGATGCGTTCGAGCCGTTCGGCGTAACCCTCGGGGTCGACGAAGATCTTGGTCTCCGGCATGTCGAGGTCGAGCGAGCCGTGGGCCATGCGTTCGCGGCGGAGGCGGGACGCGAGTTCCCACAGTTGCCGCACCCATTTCTGCAGGTCGGTCAGCTCGGCGTCGGTGAGCGAGGAAAGCGCGCGACCCGTGGAGCCGGTCTGGTGCTTCGGCGGCAGCGGCATGGCTCGGATTTCGTCGAGCGAGTCTTTGAACAGGAGCGCGTAGGCCTGCTTGTAGGTGAGGCGCTTACGGCTGCGGATGATCGTGTTGGCGTAGCGCGTGGCTTTTTCCTGGAGGCGGCCCTTGGCGTCGAAGTCGAGGAAGACGGCTTTGCAGAGGCGGTCCTGGGCTTCGACGAGGGAGCAGAGGCCGTTGGAAAGCTTTTCCGGCAACATCGGCACGACCGTGCCGACGAGGTAGGTGGAGTTGCCGCGCTTGAGCGCTTCTTTGTCGAGGGCGGTGCCGATCTTCACATAGGCGGAGACGTCGGCGATGTGCACGCCGATGCGCGCGCCGCCGTCCGGAAGAGGTTCGAGCGAGAGGGCGTCGTCGAAATCCTTGGCATCGTCGGGGTCGATGGTGAAGACGGCGGCCTGCCGGTAATCAAGGCGCCCCTTTGCCTGCTCCGGGGGAACGGTGTCGGGGAGCGAGGCGACCTCGCGTTCGACCTCGGCCGGAAAGACGGGGTCGAGCTTGTATTTGCGATAAACGCCCAGGAGTTCGGCGCGGGGCTCGAAGGTTTTGCCGAGGACTTCGGTAATGACGCCGCGGAGCGGTTTGCGCGGGTCTTCCCAGGGTTCGAGCGTGGCGACGACTTTGTCGTCCAGTTTCGGGGTGGGACGGACGCGGGAAAGGCCCGGGTCGGAGACGAAGACTTCGAGCGGGAAACGCGGGTCGTCGGCGAGGACGACGTATTGGGAGCGGACGCGGGAGAGGCGGCCGACGATTTCCTCGCGGGCGCGGGTGAGGATGCGGACGACGCGGCCGCGTGGCTCGTCACGGCGGGCGTCGCCCTGGCGAAAGCGGGGCGCGAGGCCTTCGTCGATGACGACGGCGACGGTGTCGCCAGGGAGGGCGTTTAGCGTGTCGCCGGGGCCGACTTGTATGGCGTCGGGGCGAGGTGCATCGGGATCGGCGTCTTCATCGAGCGCCGGAACGACGAATGCGGAGCCGCCGGCGCGGAACTGGATGCGGCCGGTGATGGCGTCGGACGGAAGGGAGGATGACGGAAAGGATGAAGCTTGAGACTTGAGAACTGAAGGCGGGGAGGGAGGGGCGTCGGGGGTGTCTGACTTGGCGCGGGCGAGAAAGGCTTTTTTGGGGAGGGGCTTGAAGGTGGGGCGGGTGTCGTTGGCCGCGGGGCTGCTTGCAGGCCGGGCGGGCGCACGGCGTTCCCGGGGGGGCGCGGCGGGGGCGTAGCGGTCGCCTTGGACGATCTTGATCTCGCCCCGCGAGGCGAGGAGGCGGAGCTCGTGAAGGAAACGGGCGCGAAGATTTTTCGGGAGCTTGAGCGCGCGGAACAGAGCGGCGTCGTTGACCGGGCGGTAATTGGGAGCGCCGAGGATTTCGAGGAGTTGCGCGCGGAAGTTCATGGGTGGATTTTTGTTTTAACCACGGAGATCACGGAGAGCCACGGAAGAGGAAAAACAAGAGACGGGAGTGATGGGTTCTCCGTGGGCCTCCGTGTTCTCCGTGGTTCATAAAGGTTAACCGATCTCAAGATCGGCTTCGGTGGTGAGGTAAGCTTCGAGTCGTTTTGTCAGGCGCGCAAGGTCTTGCGGCGTTGGGGCGGCGGGGGCGTCGGCGGGCAGCGAAAGCGCGGAGGCGACAAGCGCGCGATCACCGGGCGGAAGCGCGGGCAGCCAATGCTGCTTGAGGGGCAGGCCCTCGTCGCGGGCGAGGCAGTAAAGGCTCTTGAAGAACACGAGGTCGGCGCGCGCGCCGGGGCGGGCGAACGCGGCGAAGGCCTGCGTGAGAAGCGCGTCGATGGCGCCGCGGCTGTCTTCGGGAACCGGATTTTTGACGACGAGACGAGCGAGGCGCGAAGCGGCGGCGAGCGTCGGGTAGTCGCGTCCGATGGCGGAATGCCGGGTGATGATGCGGTGTTCGCGGACAAACCAAGGGCCCGCGCTTGAGCCGCCGCGGGCATGGTTGAGTTCGAGGGCGAGGCGATCAAAGAGATCGGGAGCCGGCGGGGGGCCGGACTTGGCGGCGCGAGCGGGGCGGAGAAGGGCGGTGAGAAGGCCGTCCTCCCGGGAAAAGCAGGTGAGAACGAGGTGGTCGCCCGTGTGCGGCGCGAGGGAGAGGAGGTGGGCTTCGACCTGGTGAAGCGGCGACGACATCCGGATTTCCCCTAACGCGAAGAGCGCGAGGCTTGCCCGCCGGGGCGGGCGCGCGATGGACGAAGCGAGATGGCGGGGAGGAGATCGGCGGCGCGCAGCAGTTTCAGGGCCCGCTCCTCGGCGGCACGCATGCGGCGTTTCTTTTTTGGCTGCAAGTCGTCGTAGCCGGCGAGGTGAAGCCAGCCATGGATCACGTAGCGGAGGAGTTCGTCGGCGAAGGGAATGTCGTGCTTTTCCGAATACGAAAGGGCGGTGTCGACAGAGACGCAGACATCGCCGGCATGGCCCATGGACTCGTCGCCCTCGAAGGTGATCACGTCGGTGGTCGTGGGATCGTCGAGGTAGTCGGCGTGAAGCTTCGCGAGGGCGGGATCGGTGAGGAAACTGACCGAAAGTTCGCCGGCGGGCGCGGCGCAGGCGCATCCGTCGCCGATTTGAGATTTGAGATTTGAGATTTGAGATCGAGCACGGCGGCGAGCCGCGGGGCTCAGGGTGGGCAGGTCGGCGGGGGTGAAGCGAAAGTGCTCGTCGAGATGGGCGATGGCGCGGGCGATGGCGCGGCGGTCGAGGCGCAGGCGCGGATGGCGGTTGGTGATGGCGAGTTCGCGCATGGGGTCATGTGGCGGGAGCATCTTGCTCCAGGTCCGAAGTCCGCGGACGGGAGCTGGAAGCTCCCGCTACGTTGGTTACGGTTGCTCCTTTGGGGTTCTCGCGGATGTAGCGGCGGATCGTCTGCTTCGCCGCCTCGTTTCTCACGATGTGGTCATACGACTCGTGCTGCCATAGCCGCCCTGTGCGGCCTAGTCGCCGGTTGAGCAGGTTTGCCGTAAATGACTTCCACGAATGCAAAATGTCGACCAGCCGATGGCTCGCCAAGGGCTTCACCAAGACGTGGACGCGGATTTCGATTTCGGTCACGGGATTGAAGTATTCCCACACGGTTTTCTTGGGGAGCTAGGGATTCGGAATGGGGAGCTGGAGGCGCCCCCTACTTCGCGGGGGCGGGGTAGGCGACGCGGCCGTGCAACATGCTCACGAGGGTGTGCTGAAAGCTGTCCTTGATCTTCGTGAGTTCGGCGAAGGTGAGCGGGCTTTCGTCGAGCTGTCCGTCGTTGAGTCGCTCGCGGACGATCTGGTCGATGATCTCATCAAGGTGCTGCGGGGTGACTTTGGGAAGGCAACGCGCGGCGGCCTCGATGCCATCGGCGAGATGGATGATGGCGCTTTCCTTGAAACGCGGGCGGGGGCCGTCGTAGCGGTAGGTTTGCTCGGGCACGATCGGCAGCGGGCTTCGGTTGTGATCCGCTGGATCCGAAGACACGCCGAGCAGAGGCGGGAGCGGGGAGCTGGAATCGGGTTTGCGGCGCAGCGCTTGAAGCGCGCGCTGGTAGAAATAGCGGATGAGCGTGGTGCCGTGATGTTGCTGGATAACGTCGATCACCGGGCGCGGGAGTTTGTGGCGAAGCGCGAGGTCGACGCCGTCTTTGACGTGGGCTTTGATGATGAGGGCGGAGAGCGACGGGTTGGCGTCGTCGTGCGGATTGTCGCCGCTCATCTGGTTTTCGGTGAAGTAGTGCGGCTTGGTGGTCTTGCCGATGTCGTGGAAAAGGGCGCAGACGCGGGCGAGGAGCGGGTTCGCGCCAATGGCGGCGGCGGCGTTTTCGGAAAGCTGGGCGACCACGAGCGAGTGGTGATACGTGCCGGGCGCCTCCATTTGCATGAGGCGAAGCAGGGGGTGGTTGTAGTCGGTGAGCTCGAGCAGCGTGATGTCGGTGGTGCGCTTGAAGAGGTTTTCGAGGAAGGGAAGCAGCCCGACGACGAGGACCCCGCAGAGGAGGGCGGCGAGCAGGCCGGCGAACATCTGTTTGAGCACGGCAAGCGGAGGGAGGCGTTCGGCGAAACCGAGCAGGACCACGCCGGCCGCGAGGGTGACGCCGGCGTGGAGGGAGGCGCGGAGGATGCGATTGCGGCGGCGGGTTTGGATGACGCCTTGGATGGCGACGAGCGTGGCGAGAAACTCGAGGACGAGGAGGTCGAGTCGCCCGCCCCAGATCACGGAGGTGAAAATGGAGAGAAAGAGCGCCATGAAGATCGCGGAGCCGGCGTCGATAAGGAGGGCGACGATGAGCGGAGCGATGAGGATGGGCGCGATGTAGGGAAGGAGGGATGCGGCGGACGAGTTCTCGAGGAAGTAGTCGAGCGAACCGAGCGAATAGGTGCCGCGCACGAGGGCGAGGTTGGCCAGGACGACGAGAGCGAGGAGGGCGAGGCGCGAGTTGGACTGCAGCGTTTCGGTGTCCTCGAGGCGTATGTAGATGAGCGAGGCGGCGAGCATCGCGAGGACGAGGAGGATGCGGCCGGAGAGGCGGGTGGCCTCCTCCAGGGGCGAGCTGTTCTCGGCGAGGGCGCGGCGATGGGCCTCAAGCATCTCGAACTGCTCCTGGGTGACGCGGGTGTCGGGCTCGATGATGGACTGGCCTCGTTCAACGGATACGCGGACGGACGGCAGGCCGTCGACGGCCTCGCTGCGGCGCGCGGCGGTGGCTTCCTGGTCAAAGTTGAGATTGGGCACGACGCCTTCGCGGAAGATGCGGTAGAGCGCGGCGGCGCGGACGCGGTCGGGCTCTTCGGCGGCGAGGTTGATGCGCAGATAGGTGAGCGCGTCCTCGGGGCTTTCGACCGGACGGGTGGCGATGGAACCGTCCGGGCGAAGGACTTGAAAAAGGTTGAGCCGATCGCCGCCGCGGCCGCCGCCGAGATCGTCGGGTTTGGCTATGCCCTGGGCGTGAATGGCGCGAAGAATTCCGAGTCCGGTGTCGACCAGGCGGGCGGCATGGACGTCGGCGGCGGCGAGCAGGGCGACATCCTCGGGCAGGGCCCGGTAGGGGCCGTGGGCGTTGTAGGCCGCGGTGCATTCGGCGAGGAAGCCGGCTCGCTGCGGGGTCGGAACCGCAGGGTAGGGAAGGAGGGAGGCGAGCAGTTCGTTGAGATGCAGCTCAAAGCGGCGCAACGGTTCGGCCTCGATTCGGAAAACGGGGGGGACGCGCGCGGCGAGGCGGGCGCGCGCCTCCTCGGTCTTGGTCTTGCTCTCGTATTCGAACGGCACCGCCGCGACGATGCGGACGGAAGCGACTTGGTTGGGGAGGACCGGAAGGGTGCGGTTGGTAACGCCGACAAAGGAGATGAGGACGATCGCCGCGACCGTGACGACGAAGAGCGCGACCGCCGCCAGGCGTGAACTGTCCAAGGCGGCGGTGAAACCCCGGCCGGGCGCGGCGGCCGATTTCCGGCGGCGGGTGGGCGCGGCTTGCGGGGAACTCGCGGCGTAGGCGGCGCGGAGGCGGGCGATGAACTGGGCGAGAGAAGCCAAGGGAACGAAGTTTTTAGCGGGAAGACGCGAAGGACAATCCGAAGGCGCGAGAGGCGGGGGACGAGCTTAGGAGGCGTCGGGACCGATGGGGTTTTGGTAACGTTCGTAGGCCTCGATGATCTTGAGGACGAGCGGGTGGCGGACCACGTCGGCGCCGCTGAACTGGTGAAACTCGATGCCGGGGATGTCGCGCAGGATGCGCTGCACCTCCAGCAGGCCCGACTGCTTGGCGCGCGGGAGGTCGATCTGGGTGATGTCGCCGGTGACAACCATGCGGGAATCTTCGCCGAGGCGGGTGAGGAACATCATCATTTGCTCGGGCGTGGTGTTTTGCGCCTCGTCGAGGATGATAAAGCTGCGACTCAGGGTGCGTCCGCGCATGTAGGCGAGGGGGGCGACCTCGATGATGCCTTTCTCGGTGAGCTTGGCCACGTCTCCGGCGTCGAGCATGTCGCCCATGGCGTCGTAGAGCGGGCGCAGATAGGGCAGGATTTTCTCGTTGAGATCGCCGGGGAGGAAACCGAGCGCTTCGCCGGCCTCGACCGCAGGCCGGGTGAGGATGATGCGCTCCACTTGGTTTTTCAGGAGCGCATGCACGGCGGCCGCCATCGCGAGGTAGGTCTTGCCGGTGCCGGCGGGACCGATGCCAAAGACGAGCGCGTGTTTGAGAATGGCCTGAAGGTAGAGTTTTTGGCCGAGCGTCTTGGGAACGATGGTCTTGCGCTGGGTCTGCACGACGACCGGCTGGGTAAACAAGGCGCGGAGCTGGGCGGTCTCGCCGCGGGCGACGCCCTCGGTGAAGCGATGAAAATCCGTCGTGCGGATGGCGAGGCCGAGCGTGCGGGCCTCGTTGAGCAGACCGAAAAGCGCCTCGCCGGCGGCAACGGCGTCGGCTTCGCCGTCGAAGCGGATCCAATCTTCGCGCGAGACGATGACGAGGTTCAGGAGACGCTCGGCATGGGCGAGGTTCTCCGGCTGACCGGCGTAGAGCTGGCTCAGGTGACGGGCGGAGGGGAAGTGAAGGGTTTGCGTGGCCATGAGCGTCGCCGGGTGCGGCTGCTAAATGTCCAATGACCAATGTCCAATGACCAATGGCCGGAGAGCGGGGGAGGCGGGGCGGATGAACAAGGCGGGGCGTTTCATTGGACCTTGGTCATTGGTCATTGGTCACTCTCGCCGCCTCG
>CAMLQS010000253.1 GCA_946482165.1 uncultured Verrucomicrobiota bacterium
TCGGAGCCGGCCAGCTCGAAAAAGTGATTGGCCGAGGCGGTGGTGAGGTCGAAGCCGTAGGCGGTGCTGGCGGCGAGGACAACCGGCGAGTCGAAGGCGATCTTTATCCAGGTGCCGGTGCCGTTGGCGCTGTTCGTGGTCGCGGCGGGGAGCTTGTTGGGCTCGGAGCCCGTGAGGGTGTAGGTTTCGTCGTCGACGACGAAGCCGGCGGTTCCGACCTGGGCGGGTCGCGTGAGGCGGGTGCGGATAACGGCGCCGGTGGGCTGGCGATACCAGGTGAGGTCGGTGTTGCTGGTGTAACCGGCGTGTTGCACCCAGACGGCGGTGACGAGGTAGCCGGAGGTGTTGGTGCCGGTGGTGAAGGTCTGCCCCTGGTTGGCGCGATCGGGCGCGACGTAGGTAAAGGCGTCGTTGGCTCCTCCGC
The DNA here is from genome assembly GCA_946482165.1 of uncultured Verrucomicrobiota bacterium. The sequence goes on from CAMLQS010000253.1 coordinate 425, forward strand.
TGGCGTAGGTTCCGGCGTCGCGGACGTTGGCGCTGTCGGTGGCGGAGCCGACGAGGTTGTGGATGTCGTCAGCGTCTGGCGTGGGCGCCGTGGTGCTGAAGGTCAGCGTGGCGGCGGCGGCGTCCGGGGCGCCGAGCCGAAGCAGGGTCGCGACGGCGAGGGCGGCCAGGGCTCGTAAACGAGGGGGCGTGCGTGTGTTCATGGGGGTGCGAGGGAAATGGGAAAAGGGGACGGCGCGCTCAGGGATCGACGACGACGCGGTAGAAACGGCGCGGCGCGCTCGCGCCTTCGGGCGGTTCGTGGGCGAAGGTGATCGCGGCGTCCTCGCCGGCGCGCGGCGGGCCGATGGCGAGCCACTCGCCGGCGGCGAGGTCGGCGCGGTGCTGGAGCTGGTAGCGGTGGCCGCGGTAGCCGTGCAGGGTAAGCTCGAAGGCGGCGGAGCGGAGGGCGGTGGAATCGATCCGGACGGCGCCGCGGTCGAGCAGCACGCCCTCGTTCACAAAGCCGGCGGGGAGCGAGCCGCGCCAGCTCATGATGTCGAGAGTGCCGCGGTTGCGCAGCGTCACGTCCGGGGAAAGGGTGGCATCGCCGACGAGGCGGAGGACGCCGTCGTTGCGGAGTTCGCCGGAACCGAGAAGGGAGCCGGCGAAGGTGGCGTCGGGGTCGGCGCCGGCGCCTCCGCCCACGGTCGCGCGGCCGCCGGAGCCGAGGCGGAGGACGGATCCGGGCGCGGCGGCGAGCGAGGCGACGGTCTGGGCGGTGCCTCCGAGGTCGAGTTCGGCCGCGGCGAGCAGGGCGAGGGCGCCGGTGGGAGAGAGCGCGCCTTGTTCGAAGACCTGGGCGAAATCGCCGACGGAGCCGGGGCCGAGGAGGTGGAGCGACTGGAGCTCGGCGGCGGAGAAGGCGCGGGTCCAGAGGCGCACCTCGTTGTAGGCGGCGCTGGCGGTGGGGTCGGCGTAGTGTGATCGGCCGAGCCAGAAGTTCGTGTCGTCGAGGGCGGCGAGGGTGTCGGTGGTCTCGAGGGCGCCCAGGGCGGCGCCGAGCGTGGGGGAGTCGGAGGGCGCGGCATACCAGGTGAGGCGGGTGCGGCTTTCGGAACCGGCGCCGGGCTCGACGACGAGGACGATGTGGTGCTCCACGCCGAGCGCGAAGGGGGCGGAGGTGTCGTCGGCGGTGGCGGTGGCGCCGTCTTTCCACTCGACGCGGTCGGTGCCGAGGCTTTGCCGGCTCCAGGACATGAAGAGGTTCTCCGCGGTGGATCGGCCGACGTCGAAGACGCGGCTCCAGGCGCGGAGGGTCTGCTGGGTGGCCCAGAACTCTAGGGTGAGGGGGCGGCCGTCTTTGGGCAGGAGGCCGGAGCCGAGCGAGACGTAGTCGGAGGAATCCTTGGCGCCGCCGGCGAGGGTGAGCGCGCCCGAGGAGAGGGTGGCGTCGTTGGCGCCGAGGTCGACGAGGACGGCGTGGGCGCCGCCGACGGAGTCGGAGAGGTCGCCGTCGAAGCTCCAGCGGTGGGCCAGCACCTGGCGCGCGCGGGTGGCGACGCGGAGCGAGCCGGCCTCGACGCGGGTGGCGCCGGAGTGGGCGGCGGGGGCGAGAAGCCGGAGTTCGCCCTGGCCGCGTTTGACGAGGTCGCCCGCGCCGGAGAGTGGCGCGGCGAGGTCGAGCGGCTCGGCGCGGTCGACGAGGAGGGCGGCGCCGGCGGCCAGCTCGACCGGCAGAGGGCCGAGCCCGGCGCCGGCGCCGAGACGTAGGGAGCCGGCGGATACACGGATGGAGCCGGAGAAGTCGGCGGTGGATTCGAGGGTGAGCGTGCCGGCGCCGGTTTTTTCGAGCACGCCCGAGCCGCCGACGCCGCCGCCGATGACGAGCTCGCCGGTCGAGACGAGGAAGCGCCAGGGGAGGGAGTCGAGGAGGGAGAGGGAAAGGTCGAGGCGCTGGCGGTGGGGGGAGAAATCGAGGATGTCTCCGCGAAGGGGAAGCGCGCCGCCGGAGATCGCGAAGGAGCCGGCGGAGGGCGCGATCTCGAGGCCGCGCGCCGGGGCGCCGGTCGTGAAGTCGTTGAGGGCGGCGCCTCCCGCGGCGGAGTCGAAGGAGAGCGCGGAGGAAGCGGCGGGGGGGGCGTCCCAGTTGGCCGCCTCGCTCCACGCGTCGGTGGCGGCGGCGCCGGTCCAGGTGGAGACGGCGAGGGGGGCGGCGAGATTCCAATAGACGGCGTAGCGGGTGTGGTGGGTGTCGTAGAAGGGGCGCAGGAGGGTCTGCCCGCGGGTGGCGAGGCCGGGCTTGGCGGTGTCGGCGAGGTAGTGGAGCGGCGCGCCGGAGGGCCGCACCCAGAGGTCGAGGTCTTCGGCGGAGGGCGCCATGAGCACGGGGGCGGAGACGCGCGGATAGTTTTGATAATCGAGCTGGCCGGCGGCTTGGTCGCTGGCGGGCATGCCCGCGGAGCCGAGGTCGCCGGCGAGGAGGACGGGGCCGTGGAAGAGCGAGACCTGGTCGGGGTCGTCCATCGAGCGGTCGAGGCGCAGGCCCATGGGGAGGACGAGGGTGACGACGTCGCCGTCTTGCCAAACGCGATCAAGCTCGGCGTAGGAGCCGGCGGCGGCGGGCACGCTTTGCACGACGCCGTTTACGGAGAGGGTCGGCGGGCCGGCGATCCAGGCGGGGATGCGCAGGCGGAGCTTGGCGGAGGCGGGGGCGGCGGCGGAGAGGGTGAGGCGGATGGTGTCGGACTCGGGGAAGGCGGACTCGAGGCGCACGCCGAGGCCGCGTTCGCTCCAGTCGAGGGTCGAAGGGATGAAGAGGTTAACCCAGAGGGTGTCGTCGTGGTGGAAGTAGATGCCGGCGTTGTAGCGGGCGGTGTTTTCGATGCCGGTGCCGGTGCAGCACCAGCAGGAGCCTTCGGGGCGGCTGTAGGTTTTGAAATGCCCGGAGACCATCGGCACGAAGTAGGTCGGCATGCCGGTGTCGGGGGCGAGGGAGGCGAGGATGTGGTTGTAGAGGGCGTGCTCGAAGTAGTCGGCGAGGGGGGCGGAGGGCTCGTGTTGGAAGAGCTCGGCGACGAGCCGGAGCATGTTGTGGGTGTTGCAGGTTTCGGCGGTGGCGACGTTGAGCGCGGAGCCGCCGGGGCCGGTCTCGACGCCGCCGGCCGCGAAGTGCTCGTGGTAGCTGTTGCCGCCGAGGACGAGCCAGTGGCGTTCGAGGACGAGGCGCCGGAAGCCGTCGGCGGCGGAGTAGAGTCGCGCGCGCTCGGTGTCGGTCTCGGGCAGGAAGGACGCGACGCGGGCGAAGCCGGTGACGCCGGGGACGTGGGTGTTGGCGTGAAGTCCGGCGAGCTGGTCCTGATCGGCGAGGAGGGGGGCGATGAACCAGTCGCGGTGGAAGAGTCGCGCGAAGGCGAGGTGGCGATCGGGGGCGGCGTCGCCGCGGGCGCGGGAGAGTTGGTAGAGATCGGCGAGGGCCTCGTTCATGCCGCCCCATTCTTCGGAGTTTCCGTTGTCGGTGCGGAACATGGCCTCGATCTGGGAGGCGGTGAGGCGGTCGACGCGCCAGCGGTGGTAGTCGGCCATCGCGATGGCGACATCGAGGGCCTGGGCGTTGCCGGTGTGGCGGTGCGCGTCGACGAGGCCGGCGAGGATTTTGTGGATGGTGTAGAAGGGGACCTGCGCGGAGCCGGGGTTGGTTTCGAGGGTGTCGAAGTAGGAGACGGGGAAGGCCGAGAGGTAGCCGGCGACGCGGCCGGCGGCGACTTCCTGCGCGCCGAGGGCGTCCTGGCATTTCTTCAATTCCGCCACGAGGTAGTCGATCTTGGGGAGGAAGGACGCGTCGCCGGTGGCGGCATACATCTTGGCCGCGGCGGTGAGGTAGTGTCCGGCCATGTGGCCGCGAACTGCGGTGAAACCGCTGTCGCCCTCCCAACCGCCGAGGTGGGTGGCTCCGGCGGGCTGGGGGAGGCCGGCGTTGGCGCGGAAGGGATGGAGCAGGCGGTCGGGCGAGATCCACGCGAGGTAGCCGGTGCGGTGGAGGTCCTGGTTGGTCTTGAAGCGGCTTTCGAGCAGACGCACGCGTTCGAGCGGGAAGGGGGACGCGGCGTGGAGGGGCGCGGGAAGCGGCGCGTCGGGATCGTCGGGGGGCGCGGCGTCGGCCTGGATCAATTCGACGAGGAAAACACGATCGCCGGCGAGGGCTTGGAGCGAATCGTCGGGGGCGCCGTTGGTGGAGCCGCGGTAGGCGGAGCCGGCGGGGTAGGCGTCGCCTCCGGGCGCGGCGGCGTCGCGCACGCCGAGGGTTTCGAGGAAGAAATTGGCGGAGGTCGCGGTGACGTCGAAGCCGTAAAGGGTGTCGGGCGCGAGGGTGACGGGGGTGTCGAAGGCGAAGCGGAGCCAGACGCCGGTGCCGGTGGCGGTGTTGGTGGCCGAGGCGACGGGGGCGAGGGCGTTGGGCGCGCCGGTCTCGACGCCGGTGGTGACGAGGCTCTCGGAGCGAAGGGCGAAGGACGGGGCGCCGGCCGCGGCGGGGTCGGTGATGCGGACGCCGAGCGAGCCGCCGACGGGCGTGCGCCACCAGGTGGAGGAGGTGTTGGCGGTGTAGCCGGGGTGGCGCAGCCAGACGGCGGCGGCGCGGTAGCCGGCGGGGTGGGCGCCGGTTCGGAAGGTCTGGCCCTGATGGGGACGGTCGGAGCCGGAGAGGTAGGTCGAGGCGTCGTTGGCTCCACCGTCGGCGAGGCCGTCGCCGCCGACGTTGTCGCGGTCGCGGGTGGCGCCGACGAGGTTGAAGATGTCGTCGGCCCCGGGGGAAGGGGCGGTCGTGTGGTAGGAAAGTTGCGCGCCGTCCAGCAGGCTCGCCGCTAGCAGGAGCGGGGCGATGAACGCCAAAAGGGATGGGCGGAGCATGGCGCGGGGGGGGGGAAGGCGCGGATACGGGTTATCAGCCGGAAAAGCCCCGCCCGGAGCGCGGGCGGGGCTCGTATCGGAGTCGGGTCGACTCAGGGCTTATCAGGCCGAGCGACGGCGGCGCAGGGCGACCGCGGCGACGGCGATGCCGCCGGCGAGCGCGGCGAAGGAGCCGGGCTCGGGCACGGCGGTGATCGCGACGTTGTCGATGACCGGCCAGGATTCCGTGCCGCCGGCGGTGTAGCCGTTGAAACGGAGGAAAAGCACCTGCGAGCCGGCGCCCGAAAGGGTCAAGGTGCTCGAGACGCTGGAGATCTGGCCGTCCACGCCGGTGGAGAGCAGCGTGAAGCTTTCGGAGCCGAGCAGGGTGATGCCGGCGCCGCCGCGCACGTCGACGTCGTCGGCAGCGGTGAAGGCGCCGACGCCGTCCCAGGCGTAGATGCCTACGGTCACGCCGAGCTGGCGGCCGCCCGTGTCATCATTGGGCGCGCCGAAGTCGAAGTTGACCTGGAGGGAGGTGGCGCCGTCGGCGGTGCCGATGGACTGATAGAGATAGGAGCCGTCGTTGGCGTTGGCGGTCGGCATGCCGAAGTCGTCGGCCTGGAAGGAGGAGAAGACGACGACGTTGCTGGTGTTGGGCGTGACGGCGCCGTTGTTGGTTTGCCAGGCCCCTTCCCAGAAGCCGCCGGTGGTCTTTTCGAACCAACCGGTGACGTTGTTGATGTTGTTGCCGCCGCCGGTTTCGAAGTCGCCGTTGCTGACGCTAAGTGCCGCGGAAGCGGAGGTCGCCGCGGTGGCCAAGAGGGCCGCGAGCGTGATGTGGCTGATTTTAAGCATGGGGGTGGATCTGTGTTGGTTGGAGTGGGGAGGCGGGGTCCTGGGGACTTCCCCCCGACCCTCTAACGGATTCGGGCAAAAAAACCCGCCACCCGCGGTTTCCATGGTTTTCGCCGGCCCGATCTTCTGGGGGCGCCAAGTGGACAAGCCTTTAGGCGCCGGATGCCTGCGGATGTGTTCGATCCGGGCAGGCGAGGCCGGAGCCGGCGGGTTGGGCCGCACGCGGCCGGGGGAAACGAGGCGCGAGACGCGCGGGCCGCGGTGCTAGTCGGCGAGCGCGGCTTCGGCTTCGCGCCAAAGGATTCGGGCGTTGATCCAGTCGAACCAGAAGCCGTTCGTGGAGCCGCCGGCCGTGAGCGGGACGAGGAAGCGCTGCTCGATGCGCGCGCGCGCGTCGGCGACCAGGCTCGCCGCTTCCTCGCGACGTTGCAGTCGCCGCAGCGCCATGGCGCGCAGGAGGTTCGCGGCGATGGCGCGGGGTTCGACGGTATTGGGATAGCGGAGACAGCGTTCCGTCCAAAACAGGGTTTCGTCGGCGTGTTCCTTGCGGTGGGCGAAGAGCGCGAGGGCGAAGGATCGCCACGCGTCCATGTAGGGGTCCGCGCTCTGCCCCGGGTCTTTCCCTTCGAGAGTGGCGGCGACGGCGTCGGCGAGCGGTTGGAGCGCCCGAATCGTGAAAGCGTCGGCGGGAGAGAGGAGGGAGGCTTTCAGCACCTGCTCCGCGACGGTCGGGTTGAGGGTGTCGGAGAAGCGTCGCGCGGCGGTCTGGCGAAAGTTTTCGTATTGCTCGGGCGAACCGTGCTCGCGGATCGCGGAGGCGGCGGGGAGGAGGTTGCGCGAGACGTCGTCGCTGTCGGAATCGTCCGCCTCGAGGATGGCTCGCGCGAGGCTGAGATGACGGAGCGCGGACTCATGCCAGCGTTCCTCCAAGGCGTGCCACTCGCCCAGGCCGCGGAGCAAGTCCGCGCTCTCCAACGAGGGAGGAATGAGCTCGGGAGGCGCCACGGCGAGCAGGGCTTCGGCCGCGGAAAATTCGCCGCGGCGCAGATGCACCGCGGCCCGGGAGATCAGTTCGCGCGTTTCGGCCAGGCGTCGCAGGCGGGCCTCGTCGGCGCGGGCCCGCTCCGCCTCGACGCGCAGGCGCATCTGTTCGCGACGCGCCTCGCGCTCGCGAAAGAAAAGCAAGGTCGAGACGCCGAGGCCGGCGAGAAGGGTGAGGAGAACGAGAAAGCTGGCGACGAAGACGGCCTGGTTGCGGCGGACGAGCTTTTGGAGCCGGTAAAGTCGGCTGGGCGGCCGGGCGCCCACGGGCTCGTTGTTGAGATGGCGCCGGATGTCCATCGCCAGG
>CAMLQS010000254.1 GCA_946482165.1 uncultured Verrucomicrobiota bacterium
GCCCTTGGACTCGGGCGGCGGATAACCCGCCCCGAGTTCGACGTCTTCGCTTTCGCTATATCGCGCCTGCCCGGCCGCGTCGTAGAGAATGACGCGCCACTTGCCGCTCGGCTGCTTGGCCACCTCGATCTGCCCCGGCCCGTCGCCGACACGCATCGTCCAGCCCTGCGGTTTCAGAAAACGCTCCAGCTCCGCCGCGAGCCTCGCGTTGACCCGCGTCTCGTCCGCGTCCACAGGGTTCATATCCCATAGGACCATCAAGCCAACCTGTCCGGCTTGACGCAGCTCAAAGTAGGGCATCCCGCCCTCGATCTCGCGAACAGCCACGCTTGGCAAGGCCCAGGCCACGGCGCACGCCGTCGCCACCCCGCCCGCCAACCACGGCAAGCTCCGACGCAGGGGCGGACGACGACCATCGTGCATGAAGCCGAGCACGATCACCGAGATCAGCGAGAAGCCGACGCCCGCCGCGGCGCCCGATTGCCAGGCAGCCTCCCTCGCGTAAGCGACCAAGCCTTTCGCCGTTTCCGCGTCCGCGTCCCAACGCAGGACGAGATCCGCCTGCATCTCCGAGGGTGAAAGCTTGCCCCGCAGATGTGTCACCACCGCCGCGCCCTCCGCCAGCCGACGCAGCTGCGGATGCGTCACGACCCGCGCATCGTGCGGTTGTCCCGTTCCACGACGATACCGTGCGTTCGCATCGGGCTCGCCAAACTCCACCGGAGCCCACGCCCGCGGCTCCAATCCGTCCGTTACCGCGCGCTCCGGGCCGAAAACAAACAACTCGACCTCCAGCGGCTCCGTCGCGCCCGCACCCGTGAAGCGCATCGGGTAGACCGGCCTTTCGCTCGGAAAACGAAACACCAAGGGCGCGGGCACGCTCTTCCCCCGCTCCGCAAAGTCGCGTCTCACCCGGCTCGCCACGAACCAGCCCCCCGCCGCCGCATGGCGCTCCGCCTCCGCCCGCGCCGCATCCGGCAACGCAAAGCCGTTGTCCGCCAGCCAGCGCGCCACGCTCGCGCCCTCGCGTCCCGAAAGCAGCGTCACGTCGAAATCGCCGACCACGCGACGCTCCGTGATGAGCCCCCCCGCCTCCGGCGGCCCGTCGCCCATCGTGCCTCTTACCTTGCCCATGGTCGGAAGCAGTATCCCGAAACACAATACGCCCACGATGACAGCAATCAGATGAACGAACAGCGAGGCCCCTCGCTTGATGGCACCCCACCCCAACGCGCAGGCCAACGCCATCCCCACCGTCGGGAAAAGCGGCCCCAGGCCGAACATCGCCTCCAAGACCGAGCCAACCGCGCACCCGGCGCCGGCCACCACTACGACCCGCAAACCATATCCGATGGTCCGCCACCCGGCTAACGCCGCCGCCACGACTACCAGCCCAAAGAACAAAATCACCAACCACAGCTCCTCCACCGCCGGCCGCACCACCGGCAGCATCAAGGCCGCGACCGAAGGCAGCGTGCCACGCGTCGCCGCCTCGACCTCGGGCTTGGCCGGCAGCGGCACCACCCACGCGAAGTCCGTCCCTTCGCCCACGAAGCTCGACTCGATCACCAGCGTCTCCACGCCGTCCTTCCAGGCCAGCAACGCCCGCTGGTCCGGCATCGCCACCTCCTGCGCGAGCAGGACCGGCGGCAACACCTTGCCGTCGCCGCGCGCCTCGCCGCCCGCCCCGGCCGCCGCGAGCAAAAGCGCTCCCGCCAGCCAATTCCGCCACAAGCCAAGAAACCTCACGATGCGCATGGGAACGCTTGAGCCACGCCCGTCCGCGCTTGGCCAACCCGTTCTTCGCCTTGAGCTCATCTAGCAGAGCCGCGCGTCCCCTTATGGACTGCGGCGACGTGTCGCCGCCTTCGACAAGCCGGCACGACGGCTCGCCCCGCCATCCACCCCTGCCCTCGCACGCCGGAGAACCTACGCGACGAGCCATGTCTCGCCGTCAAAAGCGGCGTCATGCCGCCGCACTCCAAAACGGCCGCCGGCGTCCGTGGCTCCCGCCTCAACCCGCCGCCGTCACTTCGCCCGCGAGGCACGCCTCGGCGTAGGCCTTGATCCGCCGGCGCAGGTTCGCCAGCGCGTTGCTGCGGTTGGCGGAGAGCACCTGCGTGAGCCCCGCCTCGGCGAGAAAGTCCGGCTCCGTCGCGATAATGTCCGCCGGCGTCTCGCCCGAATAGAATCCGCACAGCACCGCCGCGATGCCCTTCGAGATCATCGCGTCCGCGTCCATGCGGAACCAGCAGCGCCCGTCGCGAAACTCGGGATACAGCCAAAGCCGGGACACGCAGCCCGGCAGCAGGCGCGCGTCGGTCTTGAACGCCGCCTCCAGCGGCGTCCACTTCTTGGCCTTGTCGATCAGATACATGAACCGCTCCTCCGCGTCGGGCAGCGTCGTCAGGTCGTCGATCAGGGCTTGGCGTTTCTCGGGCAGGCTCATCGAAAAGGTGAAACCCGACACCCATACCCATCCGCGCCCCGCCCGCCAGCCCTCATTCCGGCGCGGGAACCGATTCGCGATTCGCGCCCTTGCCCTCTCCCGCCCCGTTTCTCCACGGTCTTTGGCCGTGTCCGCTCCCGTCCATTCCACCCTTCTCGCCCCCTCCATTCTCGCCGGCCAGCACACCCGCCTGGCCGAGAGCGCCGCGCAGGTCGCGGCCTCCGGCGCGCCTTGGCTGCACCTGGACATCATGGACGGCCACTTCGTGCCCAACCTCACCTTCGGCCCGCAAATGGTCGCCGAGCTCCGCCGCGAGGTGCCCGGCCTCTTTTTCGACGTCCACCTCATGTTGGACAACCCCCAGGACTTCGTGGAGCCCTTCGCCAAAGCCGGCGCCAACCTCATCAGCTTCCACCTCGAGCCCGCCATCGATCACCGCGCATTGCTCGCCCGCATCCGCCAGCTCGGTTGCCAAACCGGCCTCGTGCTCAACCCCGGCTCGCCTGCCGAACTCGCCAAGCCCTTCCTCGCCGAGATCGATCTCCTTCTCGTCATGACCGTGCAGCCCGGCTTCGGCGGACAATCCTTCCGCCGCGACATGCTGCCCAAGATCGCCCAGCTCGACGCCTGGCGCCGCGAGACCGGCCTCCAGTTCCGCCTCGAAGTCGACGGCGGAGTCGACGCCAAGACCGGCCCCGAATGCCGCGCCGCCGGCGCCGACACCCTCGTGGCCGGCACCGCCTTCTTCAAGGCCCCCGACCGCGCCGCCTTTGTGCGAGAGGTCGCGGCTTGGTAGCTTCATGCCGGGATACTCACCTTTCAGCTCATAACCAGCTGCTTACGATGCCGCCTCCCCGCCGCGGCCGCCCGAGCGCCCGCGTTTGAGGTTGCCCGACCCGCCGGATTGTTCCGCCCTGCTCCCCATGGCCATGAAATATATCCCGACCGTCCGGGACCAAAAGGCTGCGGTTCGCTTCCAAAAAAAGCAGAACCCGCACCCCAACTTCAAAAAATCCTCCGACAAGCCGGCCGCGGCCAAAACGACCCCGCCCCCAAAGCCGACCGCCTGACCTTTGCCGTGTTCTTGCGCAAAACTCCCCGCTTTGCCCCGCGACATTGACACACCTGAGACTCAACTGAGACTCCCCTCGTGAGCACCGAAGATTCCCGCGCCAAATTCCGCACCCACCTTGCCGCCCACGGCCTCCGCATCACCAACCAGCGCCTGGCCATCTTCGACGCGGCCTTCGGTCGCAAAGAACACTTTACCGCCGAGGAACTGCTCACCCACTCCCGCGCCATCGACGACTCCGTCTCCCGCGCCACCGTCTATCGCACCCTTCCCCACCTCATCGGGAGCGGCGTCCTCCGCGAGGTCGATATCGGCAAGAATCTCAAATACTACCTGCCCAACACCGACAACTCCGCGCAGGTCGCCCAAGTCATCTGCGTCGACTGCGACAAAATCTTCGAGATCAGCGCCCCGTTCATGACTTGGTATGGCAGCACCGTGTCCTCGAAGCTTGGTCTGACTCCCGTTTCGCAACGGCTCCAGGTAAACGCCCACTGCGACTCGTTGAAGTCCGTCGGCGTGTGCAAACACCGCGCCGCGGCGGTCTCCCCTGCCGCGACCTGAGTCGCCTCCCTCGGCGCGTCTCGCTTACGTCGGCCACCACCTCGCGTTGCCGTTCGTCCCGCGTCAACTATCCTTCCTCATGGCCCGCAAAGAAGACACCTCCTTCGACATTTCTTTCTACGAGAGCATCCTCCGTCGCGACCCGACCTATGCCGAAGTCGTGGAGATCCTCGGCGGGCTCTACACGAAAGCCGGACGCGTCGCCGACGGCCTCAAGATGGACCGCAAGCTCGTGCGCCTGCAGCCCGACAACGCCACCGCGCGCTACAACCTCGCGTGCAGCCTCGCCCTCTCCAAACGGCCCGGGGAAGCCCTGACCACACTCGCCCAGGCGATCGCGCTGGGCTACGACGACGCCGAATGGATGGCTGGCGATCCCGACCTCGCCGCACTGCAAAAACGCCCCGAGTTTCAGACTCTCCTTGAACTGATCCGCCAGGCCGCGAACCCGAAAAACTGACTCTGAAAGGATGAAACTTGGGACCTGAAAACCTGAAATGTTCAGACTCCTTTTCGATTCAAGTCTTCGGTTCAAATCGCCGCCTCTCGCCAGTTTCAAATCACGGATTCCTAATTTTTTCCTCAGGTTTCAGGACTCAGCACTCCGCCTTCATGATCAATTACGAGCCCCTCGTCCTCCCGCCGCGCTCCGCTCCCCCGCCGCTCACCGCGATCCAGGAGGAGATCCTCGCGCTCAAAAAGCAGCGCAACGCCGTCATCCTCGCGCACAACTACCAGACCGAGGACATCCAGCGCGTGGCCGATTTCGTGGGCGACTCCCTCGGGCTCAGCTACCAGGCCCAGGCCGCGCAGGCCGACGTCATTCTCTTCTGCGGCGTCCACTTCATGGCCGAAACGGCCAAGATCGTTAACCCGGCGCGCACCGTCCTCCTGCCCGACTTGGAAGCCGGCTGCTCCCTCGCCGACTCCTGCCCCGCCGAGCGCCTCGCCGCCTACAAGGCCGCCCATCCCAACGTCTACGTCGTCGCCTACATCAACTGCTCCGCCGCCGTGAAGGCGCTCAGCGACGTCATCGTCACCAGCGGCAACGCCCAAAAAATCGTCCAGCGCGTCCCCGCCGACCGCGAAATCCTCTTCGTCCCCGACCAGAACCTCGGCCAGTGGGTCTCCCGGAAAACCGGCCGCGCGATGCAACTCTGGCCGGGCAGCTGTTACGCCCACGTCATGTTCACCGTGCAGGCCATCGAGAAGGTCCGTATCCAGTTTCCGGATGCGCCCGTCGTCGCCCACCCCGAGTGCGTCGAGGCCGTGCGCGACCTCGCCGACGAGGTCTGCTCGACCGAGCTCATGGTGAAGTTCGCCAAAAGCTCCCCCGCCGACCGCATCATCGTCGTCACCGAGAGCGGCATGCTCCACCGCCTCCGCCGCGAGGTGCCGCACAAGACCTTCATCGCCGGCCCCACCGACACCTGCGCCTGCAACGACTGCCGCTTCATGAAAATGAACACCATCGAGAAGGTGCGCGACGCCCTGAAGTTCATGAAGCCCGAGATCCAGGTCCCCGAGGACATCCGCGTAAAAGCCCTCGCCCCGATCCAGCGCATGCTCGACTGGAGCAAGTAGGCCCGCCGCCCGCTCCCTTTTTGGACTGCGGCGGCACGACGCCGCCTTCGACGACGAGCCTCGGCTCGTCGCCCCAAAACGCCGCGCCAGGCCCAGCCAAGGCGCTCACCGCCGCCCGAGCTCGCCGATGTTGACCACGAATGCTACAGAACTCTGGCGTCAGCTGGCCGAACAGAGGATCGATTTAGCGGCAGTCAGCGAAATTTAGCGGTTCCAACTTTTCCGTCTTTGTTCGTCGAACTGCGGGATTCGGGACAATCCCCGATATCCGTCGTTGAAATCCGAATACACGTTCCCCGCCGCCGCCCCGCCCGCCCCGCGCGGTCAGTAAACCTTCACCAACGCCGGGCTGCGCGTCACGCCGACGGGCGTGATCATCGGCCGGCCCAGCGGCAGCGCGCCATTCTCCATCTCGCGGACAAACTTCTCGAACGGCTTCCAGTTCAGGTCGCCGAGATTTTGCCACACGCCGAGCTCCACGCCGTAGGCGTCGCGGTAGGCCTTGTGGACCAGTTCCGAGCAATAGATCTCGTCGTCGCCCGGCGCATAACGGTAATCGTAGTGACGGCCCGAATACTTCCCCAGCGCGCTTCGCAGCGCCGCGGGGTCCTTTCCCTCGAATTCCCGCCAGCGCCAGGCGTCGATTCGGCCGCCCCGCCCGCGCACGATCCACAGATAGAGCGGGGTCTCGCGCACCACGCCGATCGCCTCGTGGACCACCCAGCGCCCATCGGCGTTTTTCATCACCACGCCGCAATGGGAGAAGGGCGAGTTCGTGATGCCTTCAATGGCGTCGACAAGATCGCCGCGCGGCAGGGATTGGAAGACCACGTCGCCCTCGCGCGGTTCGTAACGCAGGAGATGCGCCAAGCCATAGACTCGAAACCAGAAGAAGGCGCCCAGCAGCAACGCCATCAGCGTGCCAAACCGGACCCAAGCCCACCGTCCTCGGGGTAAAAGCCTCATGCTCCGGAGAATCGACGGAACTCCCCGCGCAGGCAAGTTCGCCTCGTGGTGTGCCCGGCGGGATTCGAACCCACGACCAGCCGCTTAGAAGGCGGCTGCTCTATCCAACTGAGCTACGGGCACAACTACAACCAAAACAACGGCTTAAAAGTCCAGGCCATGTCTGCGACTTCGCAAGGGATTTCAAGATATTCGCATGCCGAACAGGAAAACCGCCAACGAATCGAAGACGTGGGAAAGAACCCAAAAGCCCGGGCTTTGAGGCGACGAACAGCCCGCTACTACGCGCGCTTCACGCGCGCGGGCAAGATCCGGTTTGCGCCGATCAAAACCAACTTCGCGGAGATCGCCGCCTTCATGTCCCCAAGAGGCCCCGCCAAAACAGAGCTAGCGTGCAAAGCCGGCCGCCAAAGCGCCCGGCGCCCCGCCGACAATGAGTGATCCACGACCTCCCTTTACTTGGCGTCCGGGGCCTTGGCGCGAGAATGAATCTTCGCGAAAATTCCAGTCGCGATTATGATAGATCCAGCGATCAAGCATATCAATGCCGGTGCCTTCGGCTCCCAGAATCCGATGGATGCAATGATGCATCCAGTCACACACAATATCGTTCGGATAAATGCGATCACGCGCGGCGACTTGTTTTTGCTTCCGCTCAAACTGAGCGATCCGGTTACTTGGCGAGATCAGTGCCCTCGAGCAGCGCGAAAATAGAAGAGGTCGCGACAGGCAATCGACTTCGTTCCATCGCATCGGTTCGGCTCATTTTTCGTCGTGCTCGAGTCTTTTCCCGAGACTCAATACATCATCGCTTACGAAGCCTATCGC
>CAMLQS010000255.1 GCA_946482165.1 uncultured Verrucomicrobiota bacterium
CGGCAGTAGAAGGTGCGCGAGACTTGGACTCCGCCGAACGAGCGGTTCGCGAGCATGCCGCCGTACTCACGCGCGAAGGGCACGCCCTGCGCCACGGCCTGGTCGATGATGTTCACCGAGAGCTCGGCGAGGCGGTGCACGTTCGACTCGCGCGCGCGGAAGTCGCCGCCCTTCACGGTGTCGTAGAAGAGCCGGTAGATGCTGTCGCCGTCGTTCTGGTAGTTCTTGGCGGCGTTGATGCCGCCCTGCGCGGCGATGGAGTGGGCGCGGCGGGGCGAGTCGTGAAAGACGATGCAGGTGACTTGGTAGCCGAGGTCGGCGAGCGAGGCGGCGGCGGAGGCGCCGGCGAGGCCCGCGCCGACCACGACGACGTGGTATTTGCGCTTGTTGGCGGGGTTGACGAGTTTGATCTCGGTCTTGTGCTTGCGCCACTTGTCGGCGAGCGGGCCGGAAGGAATCTTGGAATCGAGGGTGGCCATGACTTTAAAGTTTAAGTCGGAAGTTTAAGTTGAAGGGGTGGCCAAATCAGTGCGTGGCGGGGGCGGCGGGAGCGGCGGAGTAACCGAGATGCTGGGCGGCGTAGGTGCCGGCGGCGGGCTTGGCGATCTTGGCGAGGATGGCTCCGGGGATGGCGAGGTTGCCGAGGAAGTAGGCCAGCGCGAGGAGGCCGACCGCCTTGCGGAGGCAGCAGGACCACTTGTTGCTGCGGAGGCCGAGGGTCTGGAAGAGGGAGTCGGCGCCGTGCCAGAGATGCACCGCGAGCAGACCGGTCGCGAGGATGTAGAAGAGGGAGACGACGGGCTTGGAGAAGCCGATGAAGATCATCGAATACACGTCATGGACCGACGCCCCCTTCGAGGCGAGGGGGACGCCGAACTCGCGGACGTCGTGGCTCAGGGTGACGCCGTCGATCGTGCCCTTGTAGTATTCGGTGCCGGCGAGGCCGACGGTGAAGTGCAAGATGTGGTAGACGATGAACGCCAGAACAACGAGGCCGGTGATACGCATCGTGCGGGAGGCGATCGTGGCCTCGAGCCACTTGTGGACGCCGTAGTCCTGCGGGCCGCGGGCGGCCTTGCTCTCAAGGGTGAGAGCGATGGCGGCCCAGACGTGGATGCCGGCGGCGGCGAGGAGGACGAGGCGGACGAGCCAGAGGGCCGGGCCGAGACCTTGGAGGAAGTGCGCGTAACCGTTGATCTGATCGGGATGCCCGAAGATCTGGAGATTGCCGAGCAGGTGACCGAAGGCGAATCCGGTCAAAATGAGGCCGGTAACGGCCATCAGGAATTTTCGTCCGATGGAGGAACGGAACAGGTTGGCGAGGAGGCTCATCGCGGTGGTCAGGGAACAGGTGTCGAAGTCAGGGATTACGCGCAAAATACGCGTGGTCGGGGCTGAGTCGTAACGCGCCAACCCAGACCTTGTAAAGGGCGGGCCTTGGCCATGCGCACGCCTTACAGCGCTTATTAGGCGTCCTGCGCGAGGTCCGCAGCGGGGCAAATGACCTCCCGCGCGAGCGGGCAAAGCCAACAAACGGTTAGCCGGACGCACAGGGAACCTGCGCGGGACCGGAGCAAAGATGGTCCAACCTCAGCGCCTAAGGCTTCGCCTGAGGCTTCAAGAGGGCGAATTTCCCCGAAGCCGCCGGGGCGATGAGTCTTTTCCGGAAAGCGGAAACCCGGGCTCCGTCGCCAAGCACTGCGGCGATGGCACCCTCGAGGCCGGCCGGGGCGGATTCCTCCGCGACGTAGTCGAAATTCCAGCGCGTGTCTCCGGCCTGCGAAAGGCTGTAGTGCCAGCAGTGGAAATCGGCCGGGATTGCGGCGTCGATCTCGGTGGGCGAGACGATGGAGCCGTCGCCGCGGAAATGGAGCCCGCCTTCGCGCCCAAGCACCCGATAGCCGGTCGGCAGGCGGCGCACGACATCGCCGGTGTGATAGCGCAGCAACGGCATCGCCTCGCGGTCGCGCGTGGTCACGTAGAGCTGGAAAACATCGGCCAGCCCGCGGTAGGGCGCGAGTTCGACGAACGCGTTGCCGTCGATGACTCGGGAATCGTCCTTGAACGCCTCGCCGACGAAAATGTAGCCGGCCTCGGTCGAGCCATAGAGATCGACCTGCGGCGCCGGAAACACCTCGGCGATGCGCCTCGAGTGGACGAGGCTGGCCTTGCCGTAGGTGAGGATGACCGCGCGTATCGACGGAACCGATACCTTGCGACGCTGCGCCGCCCGGGCGAGCAGCGAGAGGTAGATGGGCTCTCCCTCGAGCACCTCGGGCCGCACGGCCTGGAGCTCGGTGACGATGCGGTCCCACTCCGTCTCGGGAAACACGAAGGGATCGCTCGTCAGGTTGAGGTAGACCGTGCCGTCGAAGTAGCGGTGCGGAAACGGATGATCCTCGTAGGGGCAGAGATTCGAGGAGCAGCCGACCGGCGCGAGAATGCACTTGCGGTAGGGCCGGTCGGCGTAAGGGGCGAGAACGGGATGCGCATGATACGCGCGCGCCAGCTGGGCGTTCCACCAGCCGTCCTCCATGATGACGGTCATGGGCCCCTGCGTCGTGCCGGAGGTGGACTCGTATTCGTAACGCTTTTCGTCGAGGCCCTTTTGGATGACGCGGTAATCGTCGAAAAACGCCTCATGACCGGCGCTCACGATTTCCTTTTTGGAAAGCGCCGGGATCTCCCGGTAACAGGCCCAGTGCAGCGGCTCGTGATGAAGGGGGAATCGCTTCGCGTAGAAAGGACTGCGCCCATAGATGCGGCGGATCTCGGCTTCCAGCGGCGCAGGAACACGCGTCGGCGCTTCGCTGGCGAGCAGGTCGGGGGAATTGGCGAAAGCGGGCGCGGCGGACATCGAGGTCAATGCGCAAAAAACGATGCCCGCCCCGCCAAGTCAAACCGAGGGAACGATTCGCCGCGATCTGAGGAAATCCCCGGTCAAGTCCGCCGCTCTCGGCTTGCCCGCCAAAGCGGCTCGAAAAACAGGAGCGCATCGAGCACCAGGCTGTGCGTGATACCGCCGGAACGGGCTCGGGCATACACTTCCTCGACGGGCACTGCGGCGATTTCCATCTCCTCGTCGGAGTCCCAAGCCGGCGCGGAGACGAGCCGGCAATCCTCCACGAGCACGAGGTGGCAGCGATTGCCCATGAAGGCCGGATTCGGATGCACGCTCGCGAGCAGGCGCGCGCGCTTTCCTTCGTATCCCGTCTCCTCGAGCAACTCGCGGACGCCCGCGACGACCGGATCTTCTCCGCGCTCGATCACTCCGCCGGGAATCTCCCAGGAGAAAGCGTCGATGCCGTAACGGAATTGGTTCACAAGCACGAGCCGATCATCGGTCGTATGCGCCACGACGTTCACCCAGTCGGGCGCATCAACGACCACAAAGTCGCGTCGCACCTCGCGCCGAGGGTGATGAAAAGGCACGCTGTTCAAATCGAGGATTCGCGTGCGCTGAAGGAGCCTCGGCTCGCCGCGGCGCCAGCGGGCGGGAGCAGGAGCGGCCGGCGAACCGGGAGGTGGATTCGACGCGGAAGAAGGGGACGGATCGGCGGACATAGGCGAAAAAAAGCCCCCCGCCGGCAAAGGCGGGAGGCGAAATGGATCAAATCACGCGAGACGATTCGCTCGGCTTACTTCTTGGCGGGGAGCTTGATCTTCTGACCGACCTTGAGGGCCTTCCAGTTGACGCTCGGGTTGACGGCCTGGAGGTCTCCGATGGAGACGCCGTTGGCGGCCGCGATCTTCATACCGGTGTCGCCGCTCTTCACGACGTATTCGTCAGGGCCGGCGGTGACCGGACCGGCCGGGGCCTTGGTGGAACCGGTCTTCACGGGGGCGGCCTTGGCGGCCTCCTGAAGCTTGGCGATTTCCCCGTTGATCTTGCCCATCTCGCCGGCGACGGCGGTGAAGGCATCTTGGGTGGAGCGCCGGAGGGTTTCAAAGGAGCTGCCCACCTGCTGGGCGGCGGAATTCGCGGAATTCGCGGCGGCATCCGCGGCGTCGATCCGCGCGATTTGCTCGGTCAACTTTGCTTCAGCCGCAGCGGCCGCCTTGTTCGCCTTGGAAGCGTTGGCCAGGGCGATGCCCCCGAGGAGCAGACCTACAAGGCCGGCGATAAGACCCGCGATAGGCAGGTAGCTGGGGGAAGACTCACGCGAAATCGGATCCATTTTTGTAAAGTTTCGCTTTCGTGGCTACGGGGTCACCTGTGGCGATTCAAGCAGAGATTACCCTCATCTCGCGAATAGCGAATGAAACTCCGCAGGGCTCACACGGCGAATGGTCGGGGCGATAGGATTCGAACCTACGACCTCCTGGTCCCAAACCAGGCGCTCTACCAGGCTAAGCTACACCCCGAAACACTCGTGCGAGCGGAGCACAGAGGCGGCGAGTCTGAGGCGAGTCAACGTCTGTTCCGCTTCCCACCCGCCTAAATCGCATCCGTCCGGTTTCCTTTGTCCAAAACGAAGCCCGCCGTTTGGGGCCGCGGCGGGCTCGTCGGGTGTCCCCCAGAACCAGTGGGAGAAAGGGAAATGCGCGACGTTACTTCGTGCCAGGAAACGATACGGAGGGAGCGGCCTCGCCGGAGACCGGTGCCGAGGCGGCCGGGCCGACCGCAGGCGTCGCGGCAGGCGCAGGCTCGGCGGGCAGACTCGACTGAAGCTGCATCGCACGCTGCGCCCAGAGGCCAGTGGCGTCGGCAGTCAGAACAAGCTCGATCATCTTCTTCGCTTCCGCGGGCTGACCGGCGTCACGAGCCTGAAGGGCGAGATGAAACGCGGCCTCTGCGCGAAGGGTGCGGGTGAAAACCACATCTTTGGCCAAGGCCTCCAAGGCGGCCTTGCCGCCGGCGGCGTCACCCGCCTGGAGTTTGCTGATGGCGGCGCCGAGGCGTGCACGATCCCCAAGCACTTGGCCGGAAAGGGCTTTCGCAGCGGCATCATAATCGGCCTGAGCGGCCGCGAAGTTACCAGCGGCATAAGCCTCGTCGGCGATGCGAAGCTGAGCCACGCCCGCCAACTCCGCCTCGGGATGAGCTTGGGCAAAAGCCTTAAGCCCAGCTGAATCCTTCGCGGCGGCGTATTCGGCGGCGATGGCACGTTCGCGGCTCTCGGCATACGCCCCAAACGCCCAACGAGCGACGATGGCGAGGGCGGCAACCACGACGACCGTGATAACCGCGCGTCCGTTCTTCTCCCAGAACATCAGCAACTTGTCCTCGAAGGTAGGCGCGAGATAGTTCTCGTCGATCGTCACCAAGTTACGATCATCGCCGGAGGTGGAGGAAGACTTCTGGTCAGCGGAGGCGGCCATGCGAAATAGGGTAGGGGCCGAGAACAAAACAGCCGCCGCCACGGCCGTAAAGCCGCGATTTATTTAATATTAAACAACAGCCAAACAACAACTAGCGCATGCGAAGGGCATTCCCCCACGCCAAACTCAGTCAAAGACGACCGTGCGCTTCCCGTAGACCAGAACGCGGCGCTCCAAATGAGCGCGCACCGCCTGGGCAAGAACGAGCCGCTCCAGATCACGACCAAGACGGATCAAATCCGCGACATCCTGACGATGCGTCACGCGCGCGACGTCCTGCTGAATGATCGGGCCGTCATCCAAAACAGCGGTGGCGTAGTGCGCGGTGGCCCCGATCAGTTTTACGCCGCGCTCATACGCCTGATGGTAAGGACGGCCTCCCGCGAAGGCGGGGAGGAACGAGTGGTGGATATTGATGACCGGCGGGCCGCGGTCCAAAAACTCCGCAGACAGCACCTGCATGTAGCGCGCCATCACGACGAGGTCGGTCTTCAGCTCCGCCAAAAGCGCCAGTTGCTTCGCCTCGGACTCCGCTTTGGTCGCCGCGCCCACCGGGATGTGATAATAAGGCAAACCGTAGCCGCCGCTCACCTCGGCGAGATCCGGATGATTCGAGACCACCGCCACAAAGTCCGCCGCGTAGTCGCCGCTTTTCCAACGCAGGATCAAGTCGTGAAAGCAGTGGTCGAACTTCGATACAAACAACACCACGCGCGGCCGCCGATCGCTGCGCGAAACTTGCGGATTCATGCCGAGGCCCCGCGCGAATTGCTCGAATTCGGAAACCACCGCTCCCGCATCGGCGCCAGCCGGGGGCACCCACTCCACACGCTGAAAGAACACGCCCGCCTCCATGTCGCGATGTTGGTCCGCATGCAGGATGTTGCCTCCGCGTTCGAAGATCCAACCCGACACGCGCGCGACCAAACCCGGTTGGTCGGGGCCGTGCAACAAAGCGACAAGAGTGGTGGAAGCAGGCGAGGCGGACATGGAGAAAACATCAGCATGCGGAAGCTCGCCGCCGGGACGCAAGTCGCACCGAGACGGCGGCCCGACAAGTCGTTCCCCTTTCCGCCCGCGCCCCATCCCCCGGCTCGCGCGGCCCCCGCCCATCATCCGCGGGACCCGCGCACGGAAGGACGCGAATCCACGGACGCCCATTCGTATCCGATATAGAACTACAACTCTCGGCGACCGCTCCGGGGCGCGCCCCGCGTCATTCGCCTGCGATCAGACAGAACCCACGAAACGCCCCTTCCATAAATATCCCGGCTCCGACCCAAGTGAAAATTCACAAGCCACTCACGAGTGGCCGTTTTGACGTTTCGCTCGTGAATCGCTCACTCACGCTTGCCATGAAACTTAGCAAAACCCTCCCCACCCTGATCAGCAGCCTCGCCCTCGCCGCCGCCGCCGCCACGGCCAAGGCGGAAGCCGTGTTTCAATTCGGCTTCTTCGCGCCCGACCTGCAACTCGTCGACGCGAGCGAGGACGTGCGCGGGCTTCGCATCGACTTTGTCTACGGCGAAAATCGCAACGTGAGCGGCGCCGACCTCGGCATCGTCAACTCCACCACCGGCGACTTCGCGGGCTTCGGCTGGGCGCCCGGCGCCAACCTCGTCGACGGCGACGCCGTGGGCGTGCAGTGGTCCTGGATCTACTCCCGCACCGACGGAGAGTTCACCGGCTGGCAAAGCGGCCTCGTAAGCCGCATCGGCGGACCGGGCTCCTGCGGCTTGCAGAGCGGCTGGGTGAATCTCAACGAAGTCGACTTCACCGGCGTGCAACTCGGCCTTTTCAACAAAGCCGAGAGTTTGAAGGGCCTGCAACTGGGCTTCGTCAACTGGGCGGAGCGCCTCGACGGCGGCCTGCAGATCGGCCTGGTGAACTACGCGGCCAACTCCGACCTGTATCACATCCTCCCGATCGTGAACTGGCAGTTCTAGTCTCCGTCCGGGCTCCGCCGAGCCCGACGTGGAAAACGGGAAAGCCCCGGCTGCGGACGCGGACGGGGCTTTTTCATGCCGAGCTTCGCGTATTTATTTCATAAATACATCGCCGGACGACGCGCGCTC
>CAMLQS010000256.1 GCA_946482165.1 uncultured Verrucomicrobiota bacterium
CGACTCCGGCGGCTACCTCCTGGCCACCTTCGGCGGCGCCGACGGCTCGCCCCCCGAGCAAATCTACTTCGCCCTCAGCCGCGACGGCCGCGCTTGGAAAACCCTCAACCCCGCCCGCCCCACCCTTGTCAGCCAGCTCGGCGACAAGGGCGTGCGCGACCCCTTCCTCATCCGCTCGCCCGACGGCCGAAAAACCTACCTCCTCGCCACCGACCTCGCCATCCACCGGAAGCCGGGCTGGCGTCGCGCCGTCACCGCCGGCAGCCGGTCCATCGTCGTCTGGGAATCCACCGACCTCACGAATTGGTCCGCGCCCCGCCTCGTCAAAGTCGCGCCCGACGACGCCGGCTGCACCTGGGCCCCCGAGGCCGCCTACGACGAGGAAACCGGCGACTACCTCGTCTACTGGGCCTCCACCACCGCGGGCGACAACTTCTCCAAGCATCGCATCTGGGCCGCGCGCACCTCCGACTTCGTCACCTTCGGCGCGCCCTTCGTCTACCTCGAGCGCGACCACCCCGTGATCGACACCACCATCGTTCGCGAAAACGGCCGCTACTACCGCTTCACCAAACACGAGCGCGACCGCACGATCTTCCTCGAAACGAGCGAAAAACTCGCCGGCCCCTGGAGCGACATCCCCGGCTTCTCCCTCGTGAACGCCGTGGGCTACGAGGGCCCCGCGTGCTTCGCGCTCGCGCCCTCCGCCGACGGCCGCCCCGGCACCTGGTGCCTCCTCCTCGACCACTACGCCAGAAGGACCGGCTACGCGGCCTTCGTCACCCGTGACCTCGCCGGCGGCAAGTTCACCCCCGCCCCGGACATCACCTTCTCCGTCAAGACCCCGCACGGCTCCGTGCTCGCGATCACCGACGACGAATTCTCCCGCGTGCAAGCCGCCTACGAAGCACCGCGCGCCGCCCGCCCCGCCGCCGCGTCACCCACCATCGTCGCCGGGTCCCCCGCCGCCGCCACCCCGGCCGCCTCCGCCGCCGTCGCCGCCGATCCGCTGCGCTGGACCAACCCCCTCGTCCCGCAGCGCGCCGATCCGCATGTCACGCTCCACACCGACGGCTATTACTACCTCGCCGCCACCGCGCCCGAATACGACCGCCTCGAACTCCGCCGCGCCCGCAGCCTCGCCGGCCTCGCATCCGCCGAGCCCGTGGTCATCTGGCGCAAGCCCGCCTCCGGCCCCATGAGTGCCAGCGTCTGGGCTCCCGAGCTGCACTCCATCGACGGCAAGTGGTATGTCTACTTCTCCGCCGGCGAAGCGGGCAAAAACTGGACCTCCATCCGCCCCTACGTCCTCGAAGGCGAAGGCGCGAATCCCCTCGCGGCCCGATGGACGGAGAAAGGTCCGCTCAAGCTCGGCTGGGAATCCTTCTCCCTCGACGGCACCACCTTCGTCCACCGCGGCGCCCGCTACTTCGTCTGGACCCAGGTCGAGCAAGGCGTGAAGGGCACCAACCTCTACATCTCCCGCATGGACACCCCGCTCTCCATCGCCGGCCCCATCACCCTCCTCTCCCGGCCCGAGTTCGAATGGGAACGCCGCGGCCACTGGGTCAACGAAGGCCCCGCCGTCCTGATCCGAAACGGACGCGTCTGGATGAGCTACTCCGCCAGCGCCACCGACGCCAACTACTGCCTCGGCCTCCTCTCCGCCCCCGAGGACGCCGACCTCCTCCGCGCGGAATCATGGACGAAGTCGCCCGAGCCCGTCTTCCGCAGCGACGCCACCGCCAGCCAATTCGGCCCCGGCCACAACAGCTTCACCACCACGCCCGACGGCAAGACCGACATCCTCGTGTATCACGCTCGTAACTACGAGAAAATCCAGGGGGATCCCCTCCGAAACCACGACCGCGCCACCCGCGCCCAGTTCATCCGCTGGCGCCCCGACGGCACCCCCGACTTCGGCTCCCCCGTCCCCGACGGCGTCCACCGGCAGGCGCTCATCGCCCCCTGATTTTTCCAGCGAACCCGCCTCGGATCCAACGCCATCGCCCTTCTCCCATGCGACTCTCGCCTCCCGCTCTCCTACCGTTTGCCTCCTCCCCCGGCCTTCTTCGCCGGTGCCGTCTGCGTCTCGGCGCCACGCTGCTCGCGGTTTGTTCACTTTCCACCATCGCCGCCCCCGCCGCGCCTCCGGACCACGAAAACCCGAAGGCGCTCGGTCGCGGCACGGAGAAACCGCACGCGACGATGACGGTCTATCCCGACTCGCGAGCGGCCGGCTCGTCACGGCGCCGCGACGACTCGCCCTTCCATCGCTCGCTCAACGGCGAGTGGGACTATCTCTGGCTGCCGAAACCGGCCGACGTGCCGGAAGGTTTCTGGAACCCGGATTTCTCCACCGCCACTTGGACGACGATTCCCGTGCCCGCGAACGTCGAGCTCCACGGCCACGGCATTCCGATTCTCGAGAACATCAACTATCCCTTCCTCAAGGTCGGCCAAAAGCCCACCCCCGAGATGGCGGGCAAGGTGCCCGCCGACAGCAATCCCGTGAGCCTCTACCGCCGCGCGTTCACCGTTCCTGAAGGTTGGGACGGCCGGCGCGTGCATCTCGTGTTCGACGGCGCGGACTCGTTCCTGCGCGTCTGGCTGAACGGGCGGGAAATCGGCTTCAGCAAAGACAGCCGCACGCCCGCCGAGTGGGATATCACCGACTTCGTGAAACCGGGCGAGAACCTGCTCGCCGCGCAAGTGCTCCGCTGGAGCGACGGCTCCTGGCTCGAAGACCAGGACTACTGGCGCTTCAGCGGCCTTTACCGCGACGTGTATCTCTGGAGCCCGGCTCAGCAGCATGTGCGCGACTTTTTTGTTAAACCGGAACTCGATGCGAACTACCGCGACGCGAACCTCGTGGTCGAGGCCGAGGTGAAAAACGCCGCCTCCACGCCCGCCGCGCTCACGCTCTCCGGCGTGCTGCGCGACGCGGCCGGCAAAACGGTCGCCCAACTCGCCCCGCTGCAACTCGAGGTTCCCGCCGGACAATCCGTCCCGGCGAAACTCGCCACGACCGTGGCCGCGCCTGCCCAGTGGAGCGCCGAGACGCCCCACCTCTACTCGCTCCAGCTCACGCTCGCCGACGCGGCCGGCAAGGTGCTCGAGGTCATCCCGCAGCGCGTCGGGTTTCGCAAGGTCGAGATCCGCGACGGCATGCTCCTCGTCAACGGCAGGCGCGTGCTCATCAAGGGCGTGAACCGTCACGAACACGATCCCGATACCGGCCACGTGATGACCGAGGAGCGCATGCGCGCCGACGTCGAGCTGATGAAGCGGCTCAACATCAACGCCGTGCGCCTGTCCCACTACCCGAACGAAATTCGCTTCTACGACCTCTGCGACGAATACGGCCTATACGTCGTCGACGAGGCCAACATCGAGTGCCACGGCGCGTGGCAGGCCAAGCTCAACCTCGCCAACAATCCCGACTGGGCCGACGCGATCATGGACCGCTTCGTGCGCATGCTCGAGCGCGACAAGAACCACCCGAGCGTCATCATCTGGTCCCTCGGCAACGAGTCGGGCGGCGGGAAAAACTTTTACGCCAGCTACGATTGGTCGAAGCGGCGCGACCCGTCCCGTCCGGTGCAATACGAGGGCGAGATCGGATACCGGCCGGAGCGCGCCGCGAAATACACCGACATCGTCTGCCCGATGTATGCCCCGCCGGACAAGATCCCGAACTACCTCGCGACCAACCCGCCGCGTCCCTTCATCCTCTGCGAATACGCCCACGCGCAGGGCAACAGCAACGGTGATGTCCGCGCGTATTGGGATCAGTTCTACAAGAAGGACAGCCGCGCCCAGGGCGGCTTCATCTGGGACTTCGTGGACGCCGGCCTGCGCGCCCCGCTGCCGAAGGATCGCATCGGAAAACCCGGCCGCGCGATGCTGCCCTCGCTGAAGGCCGACCCCGCGCTCAAGAAGGGAAAGAAGGACGTGGATTGGTTCTTCGCCGTCGGCGGCGACTTCGGCCCCATGGACACGCCCAGCGACGGCACGACCATCTCCGACGGCATCGTGGACTCCGACCGCAACCTCACCGCCGACGCGTTCACGATGTCGAAGATCTACCAGGACGTTGCGGTCGCCCTGCCCGTCGCCGGCGATCCCACCCGCATCGCGGTGACGAACTGGAGCTCCTTCCGCTCGCCCGCCGACTGGCTCGTGGGCGAATGGCGCCTGCTCGCGGGCGCGGACGTTGTCCAGCGCGGCTCGTTGCCGGCGCTCGACGTTCCTCCGGGCGGCGAGACGCGCGAGTTCGCGCTGAAGGTGAAGCCCTTCGCCCGCAAGCCGGGCGTGGAGTATCGCCTCGATCTCTCCTTCCGCTTGAAACACGCCACGACGTGGGCGGAGAAGGGTTTCGAAATCGGTTGGGAACACCTGGCGCTGAACGCGCCCCTCGCCGACGCGAAGCTCGCGGCCGCCAAGGGCGCAGCCGTCTCCGTGACGGGCGACACGGTGAAAGGCGCTAACTTCGAGATCGTTTTCGACCGAGCGCTCGGCGCGATGAAGTCGTGGAAAGTCGGCGGCCGCAAACTGCTGCTGGCGGGCTTCCGGCCCGACTTCTGGCGCGCGCCCAACGAGAACGACCGCGGAAACAACATGATCCGCAAAAACGCCGTCTGGCGCCGCGCCGGCGAGGGCTGGCGCGCGACCACGACAGGATTCGAAGCGACGCCCGAGGGCGGACGGAAGATCGTGTTTGCCGGCGCGCTGCCGGGAGAAGCGGGGACCTGCGAGGTCGCCTACACGGTGCGGCCCGACGGCTGGGTCGAGGTCGGCTTTCACCTCGCGCCGAAGGCGGGCTTGCCCGACATCCCGCGCGTCGGCCTGGCCGGCGAGTTGCCGGCCGAGTTCGACCGCGTGACGTGGTTTGGCCCCGGCCCGTGGGACACCTACTCCGACCGCAAGGAAGCACGGATCGGCCTCTACTCGGGCGCGGTCGCGGACCAGGCGGGCTCCTACGTCATGCTCACCGAATCGGGCAACAAGGCCGACGCCCGCTGGATCGCGGTGACCGACGCGAAGGGCGCCGGACTGCTCGCGGTCGGCCGCCCGCTGCTGAGCGCGAACGCGTCGAACTACACGTCGGAGGCGCTCACCGCGCCGCGCGACATGAAGGTGAACTATCCCCCGCATTCGGCCGTCCGCGCCAAGGGCACGATCCTCAACCTCGACCTCGCCCAGCGCGGCCTGGGCGGCGACGACAGCTGGGGCGCGATGCCGCACGCGCAGTTCCTGCTGAAGACGGACCGCGACTACGCCTACTCGTTCGTCCTGCGCCCGCTTTCCGGCGGTGAGACGGATATCGCGAAACTGGCGCACCGGACCTTCGCCTGGTGATCGAGCGCCTTCCGGTTCCGACACGCATAGCACGGAAGCCCGGATCTTTACCTCCCCTGATTTATCCCACTCCCTCCTGTTCGATTATGAGCCCCCATCGCCTCCTCGAAAAACTGCTCGGCGCCGTCGGCGTCCTGTGCGTCACCCTCCTCGCCTCGCCCCAACCCGCCCGCGCCGCCGATGACGCGATCTCCGGCCTCGCCGGCGTCGGCACCTGGGCCACCCGCGCCGAGTTCAAGGACATCAAGATCACCAAAAACGGCCAGACGCTCTTCGAGAGCGACTTCTCCAAGGGCCTCGATGGCTGGAAAACCTGGCGCGGCCGCTGGGAAGTCGCCGATGGCGTGCTCCGCCAGACCAGCCTCGAAGAAGACGCCCGCGCCGTCGTCGGCGACGCGACTTGGAGCGACTACACGCTCACCTTCAAGGCCCGCAAGCTCGCCGGCGCCGAGGGCTTCCTCGCCCTCTTCGGCCTCCCCGCCGTCGATGCCGACAAGTCGTTCTGGAACATCGGCGGCTGGGGCAACAGCGCCCACGCCATCCAATCGCCCGGCGTTCCCGAAGAGCGGAAAAACGGCCATGTCACCATCAACCGCTGGCATGACATCAAGGTTGAGCTGAGCGCCAACACCGTCCGCACCTACCTCGATGGCGCGCTCATCCAGACCGGCGCCCGCCCCTCCGACAAAGACGCCCAGCGCGACTTCCCGCACGCCCTCGTCCCCGACATGCTCGCCGATCCCAACATCGTCGAGATCGACGGCACCTTCTACTGCTACGCCACCACCGACGGCATGGGCCAGCATCTCGCCACCGCCGGCCTGCCCGTCGTCTGGAAATCGAAAGACTTCCTCAACTGGAGCTTCAGCGGCTCCATTTTCTCCCCCGGCTACGACGCGAAATACTGGGCCCCGAGCATCCCGGTTAAACAGGACGGCCGCTATTACCTCTTCCCCACCCTCGACAACCACATCACCGGCGTCGTGAGCGACTCGCCCGACGGCCCCTTCCTCACGCTCGACGGCAAAGAGATCAACAAGAGCTCCGGCTGGAAACCCTTCCCGCTCGGCACCGGCCATCCCATCGACGCCGAGATCTTCCGCGACGACGACGGCCAGGCCTACATGCTCCTCTCGCGCCGCCGCATCGCGAAGCTGAAACCCGACTTCTCCGGCCTCGCCAGCCCCGTCACCGAAATCAAAACCAAGCGCTCCGGCTACTCCGAAGGCCCGGCCATCTTCAAGCGCAACGGCATCTACTATTATCTCTACACCCTCGGCGGCAGCGAAGCCTACCAATACGCCTACATGATGAGCCGCAAGTCGGTCATGGGCCCGTGGGAATCGCCCGAGCAGGACATCATCGCCACCACCGACAAAGCGCAGGGCATCTACGGCCCCGGCCACGGCTGCTTCTTCAATCCGCAGGGCTCGCCCCGCTGGTTCTTCGTCCACCTCGAATACGGCCGCTCCAGCACCAACCGCCAGATCATGGCCGCGGAGATGAATTTCAACGCCGACGGCACCATCCAGCCGATTCAGCTCTCAGCCAAAGGCGTCGGCGCCCTGCGGCCCGATCCCGCCTACCAAAAGCCCAACCTCGCCCTCGGCGCGCAGGCCACCGCGTCCTCCACCCAGCCGGATCGCCGCATCCCGCCCGCCGCCGACCCGACCCTCAACCGCATCGAGACCTTCTCCCCCGCCAACGCCCTCGACGACTCCAACGGCAGCCGCTGGATGGCCGGCGAAACGGACTCCCGCGCCTGGTATCAGATCGACCTCGGCAAGACCCGCCGCGTCGCTCGCACCGAGCTCTATTTCGTCAAACCCACGCTCGGCCACGCCTACCGCCTCGAATCCTCCACCGACGGCGCAAAGTGGAAGGTCGTCGGCGGCCACGAGGACATCCGTATCCAGTCCCCGCATACCGACCACAAGATCGGCCGCGCCCGCTACCTGCGCGTCACGTTCCTCCAAGGCACGCCCGGCCTCTGGGAACTCCGCG
>CAMLQS010000257.1 GCA_946482165.1 uncultured Verrucomicrobiota bacterium
GGAAAAGCCCGATCTTGAAATTCACCCGGTCCTTGATCGCCGCCTCGATCGCCAGAAGCTTCCGCTCCGAGCGACAGATTAAGAGCACCTTCGCCGGCGACACCTTCTTCAAAAACTCCACCAGCCAGTCGATGCGCGGGTCGTCCTTGAAGTTGTAGCGGATGGCCGAGATGTCCCCGCCCTCCTCCGCCTCCAGCTCGCGTGCGATGCGCTCCAGCAAGGTCGGCGTCGCGCCCGCCACCGGCGCCGCGAGATACTTCCGCTTCGGGAAGCCGCTCATCGTCGCCCGCGTGTTGCGAAACACCACCCGCCCCGTGCCATGCTGATCGAGCAGCGTGCGCACCAGCGCCTCGCGCGCGCCCGGCTTGCCCGCCTCGAACGAGCCCAGCAGCTCGGCCAGCCGCTCCGGATCGCTGTTAAAAATCTCCGCCAAGGTCTTCTGGTCGCGCGCCGTCAACGCCTTGCCCTCGACCAGCTTCTCCGCGACGCCCGCCACCGCCGCATACCCCTCCGCCTCCTCGAGAAAACTCTCGTAGTGGTCGTAGCGGTTCGGATCGAGCAGCCGCAGCCGCGCGAAGTGCCCCGCCTGCCCGAGCTGCGTCGGCGTCGCCGTGAGCAGGAGCAGTCCCGGCGCCTTCGCCGCCAGCTTCTCCACCAGTTTATATTCCGGGCTGACCGGGTCCGGTGCCAGCCCCTCGGTCGGAGTCGTCCCGTCGGGGCGACTGGATGATTCAGGCCCCCAAGCAAGATGATGCGCCTCGTCCACGATCACCAGATCCCAACCCGCCGCCACGACCTGCTCCGCGCGCTTCTCGTTGTTCGCCAGATAGGTCGTCGCCGCCAGCCCGAGCTGCGCCGAGAGGAAGGGATTTTTCTCCGGCTCCGCCGCCTCGCAGTCGATGCAGCGCTGCTCGTCGAACAGCGTGAACCACAAATTGAAACGCCGCAGCAGCTCCACGAACCACTGGTGCATCAGAGCCTCCGGCACGAGCACCAGCGCGCGGCTCGCGCGCCCCGTCACGAGCAGGCGCTGCAAGATCAGGCAGGCCTCGATCGTCTTGCCCAGGCCCACCTCGTCCGCGAGCAGCACGCGCGGTATCTGTCGATTGGATACCTCGTGTAGGATGTAGAACTGATGCGGAATCAGGTCGATGCGCCCGCCCAAAAAGCCCCGCACCTCCGACTGCCTCAGCCGCGCCTGCGCGCGCAAGGTGCGCAGCCGCAGATCGAAGACCTCCGAAGGATCGGCCTGCCCCGACATCAGCCGCTCCGCCGGCGAGCCCACGCTCGTCACGTCGGAGATGACGTCCTCGCGCACGCGCTTCCCGCCGCCGACATAGACGAGCAGTTTCCCCTCCTCGACGACCTCCTCGATCGCAAAGCCCGACCCATCCCGCGCCGCGACGGTTTCGCCGACGCCGAAGCGCACCCGCTTCAAGACGGGCGTGCCCCGAGCATAGATCCGCCGCTCGCGCGTGGCGGGAAACTCCACCGTGACCCGCGAGCGATCCAGCTCCGCGACAATCCCGAGCCCCAATTCGGGCTCTCGCTCACTGACGCAACGCTGGCCAACGTGATCCAATGTCATGAACCCGCCGAGAAGGCGGTTTTCCAGCCGAGTTTCAAGACCGGCGTGCCGAATGCGTAAATGCGCCAAACACGCATGGTGGGAAACTCCACCATGACCCGCGAGCGGTTGATTTCCGCGACAATGCCGAGCCCCAAGCCGGACTTGTGCAGTTGGAGGGAAGCAGCGAGCGCAGATCGGCGAATCAAACGGTGGCCGACGAACCGAAGGCGGGCTGACTGAAGCCCGTTGACGAGCGCGGCAGCGCGGAGATGGCATCGCTACAAGTGATGGCCCGCAGGGCCGATTGTCGCGAGGCGCCCGCTCAGCGGGCCGCGGCAATCGCAACGAGGGGCGGGCGCCGTTGGATCGCCGAGACGCCGCGATGCGACCCGATCAACTGCATGAGTTCGGCTGCATTCGGGGCTCGAGTGACCGGGCGCAACGCTGTCCGACGGTATCGAGTGACATGAGCCCGCCGAAAAGGCGCATTCTCGGTTGGATTTCAACCCCCGTGTGCCGCGCTCACAAATGCGGCGCTTTTCATCGTGGCTGGGAAACTCCACCGCATCCGAAGAAACGCTCAGAGTGGAATGGCCGCAAAAGAACGCAGAGAACGCAAAAATAGACGTAGCGGAATGGCGGAGCCATTTCGTTCCCGTATCACCCGCGCATCGGGTCTTTCATCGTAGCGGAACGGCAGAGCCGTTTCGTGCCATCGTGTCGCCTGCCGAAAGCGCTCAGCGCGTCCGCTACAGTATCCCGCAAATCTTTCTCGTTCTCTTAGTCGTTCGCGTTCTCCTCTCAATTCGCCTCGGAACGAGAGCCACATCGCTCGGAGAGCGGAATACCTATGAGAGACATATCCGAAGCCAAAGACCCCGACCTGCGCGCCTCGGTTGCCGCCATGCAGCGCGCGGCGGATCTGGCCCGCAAAACCGCCATCCAGACCGGCACGGATTTGATCGACAGGATAGACGGGAAGCTCACCCACATCCCGCCGCACGAGCTGCGCAAAGAGATGGCCGCGGCCGCGCGCAACTGAGCCCGACTCAAAGCACCTCGGCGGCGACGCAGGGACGTGACATGAGCCCGCCGAAAAGTAGCGGGAGCATCCTGCTCCCGTCCCGCCTCGGCCGCGCCCCAGCGCGCACACTCGACCTACGACTTTCGGCATTCGACTTGTCGCCTTCCACCCTTTCCATCTGCCGCCGCGTTCGGCGCTTCACCGAGACCTTGCACATAGGCAGCAGGTGTAACAAATTCTGTTACGCATGATTTGGACCGAGACCATCCGCCGCTGGCGGCAACTGCCAGAATCCGAGCGCCACAACGCTCGCTGGCGGCTCGTGCCCCGGCAGGTTGCGCTCTCCATGTCTTTCGAAAAAGAGCCCGTTGATCCACAATGGCTGACCGCTCGACATCTCCA
Organism: uncultured Verrucomicrobiota bacterium; assembly: GCA_946482165.1. The sequence continues at coordinate 2,997 of CAMLQS010000257.1, forward strand.
AGCCACGCCACCCGCTCCGTCGAAACGACACGCGGCCTCCTGACCTACGCCGAGCTGGCGCCGCTTCTTGCCGAGCGCGTGCTTTCGGTCGAACAGCGCATCGCGGCCGGCGATCTTGTCGAACAAGCCCTCGATGGCCAATTTCTCCTGTGGCTTCACGCCGCCATCGCAGGTGACCTTGTTCCGGACTGGGCCGGACGCTGGCGGAACTCGGCAGTCCGAGTGGGCGAACATGAGGCGCCGCCGCCCCATGAGGTTCCTGTCCTTATCCGTCTCTACACCGACGATCTCGCCTCCCGTCTGGTTCATCTCGAAGAAGTCACGTTCCTCGAAACACTCGCCTTTGCCGAAGGTCGCCTGCTTTCGATTCACCCCTTCCTCGATTTCAACGGCCGCGTCACCCGGCTTTGGCTACGCGAATTGCTGCGCCGCCTCGATCTGCCCCCGGTGGACCTGGTGCCGACGACGTCTGCGGAAGAACCTGTCTACTTCGCCGCGCTCCGCGCCGGAGACTCCTTGAACTGGAATCCCTTGGCTGAAATCTGGCGCGACCGCCTCGAATCTTACTAAAGGGAGGTCCTGCTGGAATGGGGAGAGAACCGATGAACACCGAAGACATTCCCGACGCGCATCCAGAGCTGAGCACGGAGGCGACGCTCTCGCCGCGGCCGGCAACTACCGACAGCGATTCGGGCTCCGACGACACGATCATGTCCGCGGTGCTCGACGGACTTGTTCCTCGTTGGTTTCCGGACTCCCGCCACCTTTACGTGACCGCGACCTCGACATCCCCGGCCTGTCTCCATTCGGCCGGGATGAACGCACTCGGCGTTTTCTTGGACGCCGCCGCGAAGATGCCCGACGTGGTCATCCACGACGTAAAACGAAACTGGCTCGTCCTGATTGAGGCCGTCACCAGCGCCGGCCCGGTGGACGGCAAACGCCGCGCGGAGCTGAAGCAATTGTTCAAAAATTGCTCCGCCGGCCTCGTCTTCGTGACCGCGTTCGAAACCCGCAAAGCGATGCAGGCCTTCCTCGGCCAGATTTCATGGGAATCCGAGGTCTGGATCGCCGAAGCCCCCGAGCACCTCATCCACTTTAACGGCTCCCGCTTCCTCGGCCCCTACCCGGACGTGATGCCGCAGAATCGCTAGGCCTCGCATAGTAGCGGGAGCATCCTGCTCCCTTCCGTCTCCCGTCCGTCCTGCCCAGCGCCACGCCCCTCGGCGCTGTCTTCGAAATGAACCTGCGCTCCGTGAGAGGGAAATTATGCTCGGCCAAGGCGGCCGAGGTGGAGGCGGACCGGCGGTCCGTGCCACCTCGGGTAACGCAGGCCCAGCGTGATTTTCCGCTCACCCGCAGGGCGTCAGCAGAGCGCAGGTTTATTTCGAAGACAGCGCCTAGCGCCTGCTCGATCACAAACGACGCCGACTCCGCGCCTCGCCAAATCAGTCAAGAGTCGAGACATGATATCGTCCGCTCGACCCACCGCCGCGCACCACCGGCCGTTTGCAGAAAATTCACATCCCCGCGGATAAGGCTTCTCACCGAAGCGTCATCGGGATCATAAGCGCCTGCGCATGGCCACTTACGCCAGCTTCCCGGTTTGCCACCGCACCCACACAAAACAGAGGGCGTCCGGAACCGTCGGCTCGGGAAATCGCGAGGGAAGCACGGCGGCGATTCCACTCCATTTACCCGCCAATTCGAATCCCCGCCAACTTCAGACCCGAGTTCACGAAAACTAACAAAAATCGGCCTGACCCCATCCGCCGGGCCGCGCCCATTCGCGTATCCATACAACAACTCACGTGCTCGGTTGCCCTGTAAACCAGGTTAAACCCGGCAACGGCTCTCCACCTCATGAAAATCCTCTCCTATAATCCAGGCCACGACGGTGCTATCGCCTATCTCCAAGATTCACATCTGATGTTCTCAATCGAGGCGGAAAAGGACTCAAATTATAGGTATTCTGCAGTTTCAGTTGCAGACTTGCTAGGCGCAATGGGCGAACTCGACGAAGTGCCAGATGTGATTTGTATGGGCGGGTGGTGGCCACGTGATCACCACGAATTTTTATATGGGTCCCATATGAACGCTGGCTACCGCGGCGTCTCGCCCAAGAGCACAATAGTCGATAAGGGCAGATTGCTCCGGGGTCGCGCCGACTATTTCTCTTCTTCCCACGAGCGCTCACACATACTTTGCGCGTTTGGCATGTCCGCCTTACCAAAGGGGACTGAATGTTACGCTCTAATATGGGAGGGCGAGATGGGAGCCTTCTACGAGATCGATCGTGACCTCAATATCACACTCATCGCGGATGTCCTGAATCAGGTCGGGAACCGATATGGATTCCTCTACGGTTTAGCTGATCCATCCTTCCCTAAAGACGGACCATATCCCCGTGCATCGGACGCTGGAAAATTGATGGCCCTCGCGTCCTTCTCTAAGCGTAACTCACCAACAAAAGCAGAAAAACATCTCCTTAGCTTTCTGCTAGACGGCCCATACCGGAAGCTCAGCGACTACGAAGACATTACACAAGCGCCTCACTATAACGTGGGTTTAGAAGATCCCGATTTTAGGGATTTTGCCGGAATCTACAGTGATGCAATTTTTGAGATATTCCATGGTTTCGCAAAGAAGAATTTAAGAAAAGGGCTACCTTTGGTGATAGCTGGTGGGTGCGGCCTAAACTGCGACTGGAACACGAAGTGGAAAGAAACGCAGCTATTCTCCGAGATATTTGTCCCTCCGGTAGCAAATGATTCAGGAGCGGCCATAGGCACTGCTATAGATGCTCAATTTCAATACACTGGTAACCCCAAAATTTCTTGGAGCACCTACTCTGGCCGGAGCTTCAGAAAAGAGCACACCCCAAATCTGCATAAATACGACGAGTATACACACGCAAATGATCAAATTGCCGCAATGTTAGCTCAAGACCTTATACTAGGATGGGCACACGGAAGGTTCGAAATCGGCCCCCGTGCACTCGGCAATAGATCGATCCTAGCCGCCCCTTTTCACAATGAGACGAGAGTTAGGCTCAATGAAATTAAACAGCGCGAGCAGTTTCGTCCAATCGCCCCTGTTTGCCTCCAAGATGAGGCCAATAAATGGTTTGGGTGCAATCACGAAAGCCCATATATGTTATACACATATCGTGCAACAACAGAAAGCCTGAAGGCGGTCACACACGTCAATAAAACGGCGCGCCTCCAAACGGTCACGGCTAAAACCAATAAAGACTTATATGACCTCCTTACAGCATTTAAGTCTCATACCGGCTATGGAGTTCTGTGTAACACATCCCTAAATTTTAAGGGAAAGGGGTTCATTAACAACACGCGGGACCTTGATGCCTACACCACCGAACATGGTCTTGACGGCTTCGTCATAGAAGGAAGCGCATACCTTCTTAAAGCTTCCCCTCGCTATCAGGCATACCTTAAAGCCCGCGCGATACCTCAACCTTAGGCTCACCGCAGCTTATGAATATCGACCGACACCCGCTCGGCTTTGAAGAATGCAACGAACTGCGGTCCGCATTCGTTCGAGAACTCATCTTAAGCCAATCCGCGCCATTAACTAACGCGGCTGATCCTCGCCCTAACGAATCAACCGTAATCCCAAAGCGTCTTCTTAGGTATTGGCACGATCCGCTTAATCTACCCGACGACGTCCGGGCGTGCCTCGAGAGTTGGAATCGCCTCTCAAGAGACGGCTTCGAGCTCTACATGTTCGACGATGCCAGCGCGGCGATTTACATTGCCAACGTCTACGGGGAACCCGAGCGCAAGGCATTCTCACGCTGTAACCATCCCGCAATGCGATGTGACTATCTACGCATGTGCTTCATTCTAGCCGAAGGAGGCCTTTACGTTGATGCGGATGACGTGCTACTGGATGGTGACGGCTGGAGGGAGATATTTCACAACGCCAGCATGAAGGTTCAGCCACTCTGTTACGACGTTACTGCGGGCGGCATGATGCCTGCCGCCGACATCTGGCGCTCGGATTTACCGGTCGGCGAACGTGTTTTCTACGTTAATAATGACCCGATTGCCGCCCCTGCCGGCCATCCAATCCTGCGTCTCGCGCTCCGACGGGCGACCGAAAAGCTGCTTTGTGACGACAGCCCCCTAGATATTCAGTCCACCACCGGCCCCGGAAACCTTACTGCAGCGTTAGTAACGCACGCCCGTGAGCTGAAACAGTCAGGCGCTCCGCTAGATTTTGAAATATTACGCCAGTGGGACTCAATTGCAGAAATGCGATGGCATCTCGCCTACCGAAATGATGATCGAAACTGGCGCAATGTATACGGTT
>CAMLQS010000258.1 GCA_946482165.1 uncultured Verrucomicrobiota bacterium
GCGCCGGCTGCGTCGGCTGCGCCGACCACCGCGCCCGACGTGGGCACGCAGGCCGTGGCCGCGGTTGGCAGCGGTGCCGCGGAGACCGCGCCGCCCGACTTCGTCGAATACCTCGTCGACCTCACGCTCGAGGTCTTCGGCGTGCGCAACGCCGGCAACACCTGGCAGCACTGGGCCATCGCCGCGATTATCACGGTGCTGTTCTACGTCCTCCGCAAGGTCGTGGCCAAAGGCGCCTTCGGCATCTTTAAAAAACTCACCGCCCGCACGCGCACCACGCTCGACGACGAGCTGATCGCCGCCTGGCAAAAGCCCGTCGCCTGCTTCATCGCGGTCCTCGGCGCCGTCATCGCCATCAAGGTCCTCAAGCTCTCTCCCGAGGCCGACCAAGCCTTCCGCTACCTGAAGACCATCGCGCTCTCGGTTGTCGCGCTCTGGTTCTTCATCAGCACCGTCTCGACCATCCTCGAACACCTCCAGGCGGTCGCAAAAGCCCGCGGCGCGGCCGTCGCCGCCTTCATGCCTTGGATCAAGAAGACGCTTATCACGCTCTTTCTCATTTTCGGGGTTCTCATCGCCGCGCAGTCCCTCGGCGCCGACGTGAAGGCCTTCCTCGCCGGCCTCGGCATCGGCGGCCTGGCCTTCGCGCTCGCGGCGCAGGACACCCTGGCCAACGTCTTCGGGTCCGTCGTCGTCGCCGTCGACCAGCCCTTCAAGATCGGCGAGACCGTGCGCATCGGCTCCTTCCTCGGCATGGTGGAGGACATCGGTCTGCGCTCCACCCGGCTGCGCGCCTTGGACAAGTCCCTCGTCGTCATCCCCAACAAGACCGTCGCCTCCGAGGTCGTCACCAACCTCTCCCGCTTCATCCAGCGCCGCAACGAGCAGGTGATCGGTCTCACCTACGACACGCCGCCGGAGCAGATGGCGGCCATGGTGGAGGACATCAAGGGCATCGTCCGCTCCGAGGACTGCGTCGATCCCGCCTCGATCCTTGTCTTCTTCCGCGACTACAGCGCCTCCTCCCTCGACATCTGGATCGTCTATGTAGCCAAGGACGGGGACTTCGTCCGTTTCATGGACGCCAAGCAGCGCATCAATCTGGCCATCATGCGCGCCGTCCAGGCCCGCGGCCTCAGCTTCGCCTTCCCCACGCAGACCATCGAGTTTTCGGGCCCGGTCGCCGAGCGCATGGCCGCCGCGCGCTCCGGCGCCGCCGCCGCCCCGCCCGCGGCCTGAGTCCGCCCGGCCGCCCTTCGCCCCGGTTTTCGCCCGGTCCTCCTCTTCGGGGCCGGGCTTTTTTTTGCGCTCGTTGCGACTCGTCGCCTTCGCCTCCGTCGGCCGGGCGCACGCCCTTGCCCCGGAGATTCGACGGCTCGGTGTGGGCTTGGACACCCACGCCTTCCGCCGACGTCAGGTCATCGAGGTGCCGTTATTTCACCGGAAGCGGACGCCAGACCAGCTTCGTGCGCAGCCCGTCGTCCTCGAATTGCATGCTCACGGTCGCGGACGACAGTCCGTCGAACAGCCCGAAGCGCACCGCCGGATCGTAAGCGGGCAAGCGTGCCGTCCACACCCCGCCGAAGACCGGGTGAAGCAGCTCGCCGCCATGCCACGCGAGCTCGCCGGGCGGCACCGCCGGCGCAAAGCCGAGAGCTTTCACGTTCGCCTGTTCCGCCGCCTCTCGGGATTCGCCCAGCGCCGCCATCCAAGGGTAAAGACGCCCCATGCCCTTGAGCGCCCGCGAGCGCTCCGAGCGCATCGCCGAAGCGAAATCCGCCGGCAGACTCGTCTCTCGCGCCTCCGGGTTGAAGGTCAATGACACGCCCGCCAGCCCGCCCGTCCGTTCCCCCGTTATCCGCAGGGGCTCGCCCCAGGGATGGTTCGAAACGATGAGATAACGGCCCTCGATCCGCACCGAGAAGTCGATGGACGCTATCCGCTCCGGCCGGAGGCTGAGCAACCAATCCCGGCCGGGGCCCCTTTGAACAAAATCGGTTTCCATCCAGTCGCGGTCGGCCGACGGCCCCCGCGTCGCGTAAGCGTTCTCCAACAGCCGCGCCGCGCGTTCCGGATCGGTCAACTCCACCACGATGTGCGTGGGGCGGGTGAGCAGGTTGAGCAAGACGCCGATATAGACCATTTCGGAGCCGCGTATCCCGCGGTTCACGCCGGCGGCCGAAGCGAACGCGCTCGCGAGTTCGCCGCTTCCCAATCTCACGACCGGATCGCCGTCCTCCACCGCGACATGCACCGCCGGCCCCAGCAGATCGTAGAACTCCGAACTCACGCCAAACTCTCGCTCGACGAGGTTGTCGAGTCCGTCGGCGATGCCGCGCCACGTCTTGTCGGGCAACACCAGATCGAGCTGCGCTATCGGAGTCCGATCAAAGGCCGGAACGCTCGACGCGGAGGGTCGCTGATCGTGCGCGGCGAACATCGTGCGAAGCGTGTCGTAGGCGCTGTTTTCGATCAGTGGCAGGATGAACGTGGTGAGCGCGTGGCTTCCATCCGCGGCGGTATCGAAGCGGAGCGCGATGGGATCGAAAAACCGACTCCAGAACCGCGTGTAGTTTTCACGATAGCGTTCGTAGGCCGCCGCTTCCGCCGCCGTCACCCGCACGAGCGAGGGCGTCTGGGCGGAGAGCGGCTTCATGCGCGCGAGCGGCCCGAACGTCGCGGAGCTCGCGGTGTGATCCGAGCCGAGCATGATGTCGTCCGCGACCTCGTCCGCGCGCAGGTAGCCCAGCCGCACGAGCGTCTCCTTGTCCGTCGGCGTCCCCGGCGCGTCGAGCTGGCGGAGCAGCGAAGCGCCGACCATGCGCTCCATCGCGATCCGCGCGGCGAGCCGGCGCGATTGGGCGATCTTCACCTCCGGACCGACCAGGCGGCGGATAAACCCATCGGAAAAATAAACGTAGGCCCGCGTATCGGCTCCCGGCGGGAGCTTGTGCAACATGTAGCGAAACTCGTCGCTCCGGCCCAGGCCGCCCTCGCCTTTGGCGCGCGCGAGCGCGAGCGCCGCCCGGTGTTCCCCGGCGTGGGTCGAGACGATCCACACATCATCCGCGACCGACCAATAGGCGGTGCCCGTTCCGGTGGGGATTTCATAGACGCCGTCCCGGGCCGGGAGCGACGCGAGCACCGGCTTGAGCAGCACCGTGAGCAGCGCTCCGGAGCGCACGCGAGCGATGACGGTGATATCGGTGCCGTCCGCGAAAAAGAGATCCGGAGCGAACAACGCGCACTCGGCGAGCAGCCCGCTCTCCAGGATCGAGTCGATCAACGGACGGGTAAGCCCGAGCTCGGCCGCATAGCGTTCGCGCAGTCGGTGATCGACCGAGGGCCGCGCGAACGCGCCCACCCGTCTCGAAAAGGCCGATTCCGACGCGAGGAGCCCGTGGAGCGCGGCGGGCTGAGCCACATGGAAAAACGCGCGATCAGGCGGCACGAAGTCCGCGAGCGCGAGCGTCGGCAGCGATTTGCCCCGCGCCATCTCCGCAAACGGGTGCGAAGCCACCTCGACCCCGCGGATGTCCGCGAGCGCGACCGTCGTCTCCGCCTTCGTGTCGCCTGCGGCGGCGACCGGACGCTCGAGTGGTTGCTGTTGCAGTGTCTCCGCCACCGCCGCCCGGCCACCCAGAAGAGCGAGTAGCGAGGGCCTTTCGGCGCCCCTGGCGTCCTCGGGGATCCCTGAGTCGATTTCCGCTCCGTAGAGGGGCTTCGCGATCTGCAGCCACGACCGCAGCAACGAGGCTTCGCCTTGCCCGACGAAGGCCGCCCACTCCGCGGCCCGCAGCGCGGCCCACGCCGAGAGCTGTTTCCGGTCGCCCGCCGTGGCGGTTGCGAAGTCCCATTCCACGCCTAGGCGCCGGCCGGACAGCGAGTCGTTGAAAACCAGCTCGGTCGCCCCGGCGGCGCCGGCCGCAGCGACCGCGTATAACCGCACGTGTTGCTCGGTCGGACGCCGCGCTTGCGCTCCGTCGAGCGCGCTTTTGGTGGAGAGGGCGAGGCCCAGCCGCTCCAACCGCGCGGCGTCGATCACCTCCCGACGGCTTTCGCCGTTGGTGTAGAGCACCCAGTGCCGCCCGTCATCGCGCAAGGGGGCGAGTTCGATCAACAACGGTGTCGCCGGCGGCGCCACGTCATCCGGTCCTTTCGGCGCGAAGGGATCGGCGGGCTTCTTCGGGATCGGCGCGTTTGGAACGAGACCGATTCCGGCCAGTTGTTTATGAAACTCGGCGAGATTCGCCGCCCGCTCTTCCGCGCTCACGGACGCGCCGACCTGCCGACTGCGCCAACCCGATGCGGCGATTTCCCGGAGCGCCGGGTCGTCGATGCTCGCGGGACCTCGTCCCTCGTGTTGCTCCGCGAATTGTTGAAGGGTGTCGTAACAAGACCTGAGCCGCCATTCCACGCTCCGCACCTCCCGGTCGATCCGGTTCGCCCGGGCGCGTGTTCCCTCCGCCTCCAGCTCCTCCCAGTTGGTGATCTCGTGGAAAACCTGCCGCAGCCCGCTCCCCGGCTCCGGTTGGGCGAGCGTCCAAGCGCCATCGGCCGGCAGCCGGCATTCGCCGGAGACCACGGTGAGCCCGAGAGCCTCGTCGTGATAACGCGTGGTCGACACGACGCCGGGCGCGGCCGGGGAAACGACCGGGAAAACGGCGAACGCCACCGACAAGAAAAGGACGGGGACGGATACGGGGTGATACATCTTGTTGTGCGACGTAGCCGATCCGCGCGTGGAACACCACGCCGTTCCTCCTCCTGTCCGAGCCGCGGTGTGACGACGAAGGGTGCGACGACGAAGGGGCGCGGCGTTGTTTGTCGGTTTGGGTCGGATCCGCCCGAACGTGACGGCATGTCGTCCCCCCCCCCGGCCTTCGCCCGGCCCCCTCTCCGGGGCCGGGCTTTTTCTTTGCCCCCGTTGCGACTCGTCGTCTTTGCATCGACCTTCGCGCCCGCCTCCCATGCCCAACGCCCTCGCCCAAGCCAATTCCCCCTATCTGCTTCAGCACGCGGACAACCCTGTCGCCTGGCTCGAATGGGGCGAGGCGGCCTTTTCCCGCGCCCGGGCCGAGGACAAGCCCATCTTCCTCTCCATCGGCTACTCCACCTGCCACTGGTGCCACGTCATGGCCCGCGAGTGCTTCGAGAACGAAGCCGTCGCCGCGCAGATCAACCGCGACTTTATCCCGGTGAAACTCGATCGCGAGGAGCGTCCCGACGTGGATCGCGTCTACATGACCTACGTTCAGGCGCGAACCGGTCATGGAGGCTGGCCGCTCAACGTCTGGCTGACTCCCGATCTGAAGCCCTTCTTCGGCGGCACTTACTTCCCTCCGGAGGACCGCCAGGAGCGTCGCGGCCTGCCGTCCCTGCTCGGCGCCATCGCCGAGGCATGGAAGACGCGCCGGGCCGAACTCGTCGCCGAGGCGGATCGCGGAATCCTGTCCTTGCAGGACCACTACAAGCATCGCGCGGCCGCCGTCGCGGATTCCGGCGGGCCTGGCGCGCGTCCGGTCGAAGATGCCGCCTCGACCCCGCCCGCCTCGGGCGGGGATGCGGTTCCTCTCCACGATGCCGCCGGCGACGCCTACGAGCGCGGGTTCATGCACCTCTACGAGAGCTTCGACGCCGGGCGCGGCGGCTTTGGCGGCGCCCCGAAATTCCCCCGCGCCGGCAATATCGATTTTCTCCTCCGCGTCGCCGCGCTCCAGGGCGGCGCCTCCACCGAAGCCGGCCGCCAGGCGATCGACATGGCTTCGCATACCCTGCGCCGCATGTGCGAAGGCGGCATCCACGATCACCTCGGCGGCGGCTTCCATCGCTACTCCGTGGATGAGGCATGGTTCGTGCCGCACTTCGAAAAGATGCTCTACGACCAGGCCCAGATCGCCCGCAACCTGCTCGATTGCGCCCGGGCCTCCGGCGACGAACGGCTCGCCTGGGCCGCCCGAGGCGTATTCGATTATATGTTACGCGATCTCGCCCATCCGGCGGGGGGCTTCTTCTCCGCGGAGGACGCCGACAGCGAGAGAGCAGGGATCGGGGAGCGAGGAGCAGGGGACCAAAGCCCGGCGGACCCGGCTCCGACGGCTGACTCCTCGCTCCATTCCGAGGGCGCCTTCTACGTTTGGACCCGCGCCGAGATCGAGCGCGTCCTGCCTCCGCTCGACGTCGCGCTCGTATGCGCGCACTTCGGCGTGGAGGAGTCGGGCAACGTGCCCGCGGAGCTCGATCCGCACGGGGAGTTTGGCGGGCGCAATATTCTCAAGCAGCAACGCCCCTTCGCCGAGACCGCGGACGGGCTTGGCCTCGCGGACGTGGCCGTCGCCGCCGACCGCCTGGCGGCCGCGCTCGACCGGCTTCGCGCGGCGCGCGCCGCGCGTCCGAGACCGCACCTCGACGACAAGATCGTCGCCGCATGGAACGGGCTCGCCCTTTCCGCCCTCGCCCGCGCGGCGGTGCATCCGGCGGAGTGTCTCGCCGACAAGCGCCCCTTCTACCTCGAGGCCGCGCTCCGTTGCGCCCGCTTTATCGAGCGGGAGCTGGTCGACCCCGCCGCCGCCACGTTGCGCCGGTCTTGGCGCGAAGGTCGCGCCGGCGTCGGCGGCTTCGCCGAGGACTACGCCTGCGTGATCGCCGGGCTGCTCGACCTGCATCAGACCACGCTCGACGCGTCATGGCTGCGTTTGGCCGAGAAACTTCAGGCGACCATGGATCGCGTTTTCTGGGACGACGCCGAGGGCGGCTATTTCTCCGCGCCGGCCGACGGCGGGCTCGTGCTGCGGCTCAAGGACGATTATGACGGCGCCGAGCCGACCGCCTCGTCCGTCGCGCTTTCAAACCTCGTTCGGCTCTCGGTCTTGAACGGCGAATCGCTTTTCCAAAGCGGCGGCCACCGCGAACGCGCGCGGCGCCTGGCCGAGGCGTTCCGCTCCCAGTGGTCGGGCGCGCCGCACGCGATGCCGGTGCTGCTCTGCGGCTTGGCCGACTACTTGTCCGAGCCGGCCCACGTGGTCTTGGCGGGGGACCGGCGCGATCCGGCTTTCGTCGCCTTGGCGGAGGTCGTGCACGCCGCGCCTTTGCTCAACGCGCCCGTCTACCTGGTCACCGGCGACGCCGCCGCCTGGGCGGCCGAGATGCCTGCGGTGGACCGGCGTCCCACCGCGTATTTTTGCCGCGACTTTGCCTGTCATCCTCCCGTGCAAACCGCGCAGGACCTGCGCCGGGCGCTCTCTTCCTGATCGACCGTCCCGCCGGGGGTTCTCCTAGTTCTACTTTGGTAAAATAGTTTTCATCCGGAGGCGGCCATTTTTTCGATG
>CAMLQS010000259.1 GCA_946482165.1 uncultured Verrucomicrobiota bacterium
CCCTGCTCTGGTTCCAGGACTATCTCACGCGCTATCCCGGCGGCCTCGTCGTCATTTCCCACGACCGCGCCTTCTTGAACGCGCTCTGCACCGGTATGCTCGAGCTCCGCGCCGGCACGCTCCACTATTACCACGGCAACTACGACAATTTCCTGACCGAGAAGGAAGCCCGCAAGGAGCAGCAGCTCGCCCAGTTCAAGAACCAGCAGCGCGAGATCGCCCACCTTCAGGTCTTCGTCGACCGCTTCGGAGCCAAGGCCTCCATGGCGTCGCGCGCCAAGTCCAAGGAGAAGCAGATCGAGCGCCTCAAGGAGGCCGCCATCGAGGAGCCGACCGAGGAGCTGAAGCGCATCAACTTCAAGTTTCCCCAGCCCGTCCGCTCCGGCCTCAAGGTCATCGAGCTGAAAAACGTCCGCCAGGCCTACGGCGAGAAGGTCGTGTATTCAGATCTCAACTTCACCGCCGAGCGCGGCCAGCGCATCGTCCTCGTCGGACCCAACGGCGCCGGCAAGTCCACCCTGCTCAAGATCCTCGCCGGCAACCTCCCCATCCAGGGCGGCGTCCGCGAGCTCGGCAGCAACGTCACCGCCGGCTACTTCGCCCAGCAGCGCACCGACACGCTCCGCGAGGACGCCACCGTCTTCGAGATGATGATGGAGCTGCGCACCAACGAAAACCAGCTCACCGAGCAGCAGGCCCGCGCCATCCTCGGCAGCTTCCTCTTCCGCAAGGACGACGTGCACAAGAAGGTCGGCGTGCTCTCCGGCGGCGAAAAATCCCGCCTCAACCTGGCCCGCCTCCTCGTCGATCCGCCCAATCTCCTCCTCATGGACGAGCCCACGACGCACCTGGACATCGCCTCGATCGACGCGATGGTCGGCGCGCTCAAGGGCTACAGCGGCACGCTCATCTTCATCTCCCACGACGTGCACTTCATCCGCTCGCTCGCCGAGACCGTGCTCCACGTCCACAGCGGCCGTCTCACGCCCTACGCCGGCAACTACGACTACTATCTCGACAAGTCCAAGGCTTCCAACGCGCGCGCCGCGCTGACCGCCGGTTTCACCGACGCCCGCCCCGACGCGCACAAGGGCGCCGGGAAAAAAGCCGCGCCCGCCCCGGCCGCCCCCGCGCCCGCCGCGAGCGGCCCGAAGCTCACGCCCAACCAGCTCCGCAAGATGCGCGAAGACGTCGGCGTGCTGGAAAAGAAAGTCGCCGATCTCGAGGCCAAGCAGAACGAGATCACCGCCGCGCTCGAGGATCCCTCGACTTACGCCGACAAGAGCCGTTTCCACCGGCTCAACATCGAGCTGAGCACGATCACCGAGCAAATCAGCGACGCCACCGCCAAGTGGGAGGCGGCCACCGAGGCCCTCGACGCCGCCGAGCGCCACGCGGGCTGAGCCAAAAGCCGGGCGCGTCGTCTCCGTCCGTCGTTTCGCTACGTCTCTTCGCGCTCCGCTTGCTCAGGCGGCCGAGATCTGCGCGCAGGCGCCGCAGCTTTCCAGCAATCGCTTCGCGCGGCGCGCCTCGGAGTAGTCCGCCGCGGGCAGCACCACCGCCGGCGCCACGCGATACCAGGTGGGCATGCGGCTCGCCGCCTCCGGCCAACTCGCCCCCAGGGCCGCGATCACGCGCTCCTTCGTCATGCCCGGCGCGGTCTGCGGCAGCAGCACCACCTTGAATTTCGGCCCGGAAATTTTCGAGCCGGTCCGCTCCGGCTGTTCGCAAATCACGCGGAACCCGACCTTGTCCGCCGCCCAGCCCGAGAGCGCGGTGCGGGCCACCATGCGTTCCAAGCGCTCTTTCCTCACTCGTCCGTCCGCCCAGCAAACGCCCGCGGCCACATAAAAGGCCGACGCGTCCGACGAGTCGCCGCCAACCGACAGGGGATCGTCGCCCACGAGGTGAAGCTTGCTCCTCGGCGAATCATCCACCCACACCGCCACGTTGCCCACCATGTCGAGGAAGCCCCACGGGTTCGGCCACGCCAGCGAAGCGGCGCGCCGCCCCTTGCAGCCAAAGGCCAGCCGACGCGTGCCCATCAGCGCCTCGGCCCAGGAAAACTGGCCCGACGCGACATCCAGCCAGTTGGCGTCGTCGGTCATGCAGGCGTGCCACCATTCCTCGAACGAAGGCAGGCGGTAGGCGCCGGGACCTTTGGTGCCAAGAAACTCGCAGAAGCGCACGGCCACGTCGGGAGCCATTCCCGTCGCGGGCAAATCGTCGGCTCCCTTGCCCACCGCCTCCGGTCCCAGCGCCTCTCGTAGTTGCCCGATGGTGACGGGAAACAGGCTCATCTCGTAGGGCCGGCCCGGCACGGCCATGAAGCGCAGGCCCAAAGGACCCTCCCGCTCCTTGAGTCTCCGCTGCGCCGCCACCGTGCCGGGAAACGCCGTTCCCCCGAGCACGCGCAGCGTCTCGCCGTCCTGCACCCGGCTTACCAGCCAGGCGGAGACTTCCGGTTCCGACTCCTGCTCGATCAAACGACGCAAAGTGGCGCCGTTTCGGATCTGCGAAATCGCCTTTGTCGGCACGGAGCCCATGCGTCGCCCGGCCAGCCAGCGGATCTCGGGCGCGGTCGCCTCGTCCTCCAAGCGACTCAACACGTCTTCGTCGGTGATCAAACGCAACGCCTCCGCGCGGATGTCTTCGAGAGGGGAAAGCATCGCGACCACGCCGCGCGCCTCGTCGTCGCGCAACCTGCCCAACGCGATCTCGGCCACCTGTTGCGGCACGTCGCCGGCCGCGATGTCGCGGATCGTCGCGGGCTCCTGGATGCGATCCAGCGCCGCGAGACGCACGTGGAGGCTGCGATCCCCGCGCACAAGACGATCCAAGGCGGCGGGGTCCTGGATGCGCCCCGCGAGCCGCAGGCGCTCCCCTTGCAGCGCCTCGATCTCCACCAGCTGAAGCAAGGCTTCGGGCGTGGTGACAAAATCCGCCAGCATCCGGCGCAAATCGGGCGCGGGCTCGCTGCGATAAAGGCTTATGCAGGTCCTCTCGTTTTTGATGTGGCCGATGGCCCTCGCGCGAAGAAGCGGATTGGGCTCCGTGCGAGCCACCTCCGCCCAAAAATCTTCGTCGGCCACGTCGCCCACGGCATCGAACAGCGCCCGCTTGAACGCCTCGGTCGCGTTCGGGCGGTAGAGTTCGCAAAGCCGTTTGTCCGGCCTCAGCCCGACGAGGGCCTGCGCGCGAAGTGGTTCCGGCAAAGTCCGATCCAGCGCCAGCTCGATCCTGCGCTCATGATCGGTCAATCGAGCCAAGGCCATCGAGCGGGTGTCCACGTTGCGCCCCGTCCGCGCCACTTCGAGCAACGTCTCCTGGTCCTCCAGAACGCGCACCGCCGCCTGCCGAACCTCCTCCGCCGGATCGGACAAGGCGAGATTCCGCAACTGCTCGACATCCATTTTCGCGGCGCCCCGCGGACCCTTCTGGCCTTCGTCGGCAGCCGCTCGCTTGGAGAAAAAGGGAAGCATGGCGCTCGGTTAGTCCGCGATGATCGGAGCCGCGGCCTCCGCGCGCGACGCGCGGCAAAAAACGTCGGCCCTGGCAACAGGAGTCGAGATCGGGGCAAAGGCCTTCAAATCGGGGAAAAATCCGAGGCTCATCCCTGACTTTAAAGACCTGCCTGCGTCGATGCGTCAACTGGGCATCCGGGAGCAGTTTTGCCGATGCCGCCGCCACGCCGCCCGACCCTCGCGCAAAACCCGCTTCCGCGCACGGTGATCCGCGCTCCGCGCGTCGCTCCCGTCCCCGATCCCATGAAACTCTTCCGCTGCATATGACCGACACGCTTGAGACCGCCGACGCCTGCGGGCTCGGCCCGCCCGACGGCTACCCGTTGTTCTTTCCGATCTGGTGCTTGAAAAGGGAGGTCCCAAAACCGCGTTTCGTTCACGAAACCGTCGCCGACGCCGTCTCGACCGGCACCGAGCCGCGCCGCAAGCCGCGCGCCAGCAGCAGCGCCTCCACCACCAGCCAACCCGCCAGCACGATCAACAGCACCGCCACCCCCGCCTCCACGTGATGCACGAAGGCCGGCGGCTTCACGCCTTCCAGCCGGTCCACGTGCGTGCGGATCATCAGCGACAGGCTCCAAATCGAGACCGTAAGCATGAGCACCGCCGGCCCGAGCGTCATCCAGGCACCGCGTCCGCGGCGATAAAGCCACACCGTCAGCGCGAGCAGCGTCAGCGCCGCCAACAATTGGTTGGAGGTGCCGAACAAATTCCAAAACACGCGCCACAGCGGCAGCGCCTTCCCGTCCAGCTCCGCCGGCGGCAGCAAGGCCAGCGCCAGCGGCCCAAGGAGCGTCAGACCCGTCGCAAGCAAGGCGTCAAACGTGCCCTTCCAGCCGAGCAGTTCCATGAGCACGTAGCGCGCGAGCCGCGTGCAGGCGTCGAGGGTGTCGAAAATGAAGGTCGCAAAGCAGAGCAGCGCGAAGCCATGCGCCATCTTGAGCGGCAAGAGTTCAAAACTCGCGTGATGAAGAAAAAGCGCCACGCCATCGGCGAACAGCGCATCGGGCCGGCCGCTCGGTTTGGCCAGGATCATCACCGCCGCCAGGCTGATGCAGGCAAAAAAGGCCTCCAACAACATCGAGCCATAGGCCACGGGCTTCGCGTCAGCGAGGCGGTCGAGCTGCTTGGAAGTCGTTCCGCTCGCCACGATCGCGTGAAATCCCGAGCAGGCCCCGCAGGCGATCGTGATGAACAATACCGGAAACATCGGCGGCAGCGCCCCGTTGTTCGAAAACAGCGCCGCGTCCGTCCACGCCGGTGCCTGCAAGTCGAGTTTGCCCGTCAGCCCGCCAACCAGGACCCCGAGCACGCCCGCCACCGTCACCACATACAAAAAGTAGCCGCCCAGCGCGCCGCGCGGCTGCATCAGCAGCCACATGGGCGTCAGCGCCGCGAGGAGGCAGTAGCCGAGCAGGATCACGTTCCACGCCGAGGCCACGCTCCAGCCCGCGGGCAGCCACGCCGCGAGGTCGAAGGGGATTTTCGGCCCCGCCATGATCGCGAGCAGCACGAGGGGGAGGAAGATGAGCTGCGCCTTGCCCTCGCCGAGCTTGGTTGCGCGCATCGCCCAACCCATCAGCAACGCGAGCCCGAGATACAGGATCGAGGAGGTCGCCACCGCCGGCCCGGGAGCGTCGCCGCCACCCGCCGGCGCGGCGGCGGAAAACGCGCCGGCGGTCACGTCCGCGAAGGCGACGATCACGTAAACGAGCGACACCCACACGAACGCGAGGAACAGCAGGTGGCAGCGGCGGTTCATGTGCTGCCTCACCACCTCCGCGATGGATTTTCCCGCGTGCCGCACCGACGCGACGAGCGTGAAGAAGTCATGCACGCCACCGATGAAAATCGCCCCAAAAATGATCCACAGCCAAGCCGGCAGCCAGCCGAACCAGGTCGCCGCCAGGATAGGCCCGACGATCGGCCCCGCCGCCGCGATCGCTGAAAAATGCTGCGGCAAAAGCCAGGACCAGCGAGCCGGCTCGTAGTCGACGCCGTCGCGCTGCGCGTGGGCCGGCGTCCGCTCGGTTTCCTCGCTCGGCAGCCCGGCGACGCGCACGAGCAAGCGGCCCATGAACCGATAGGCGAGGACGAGGAGAAACGCGGATACGGCGAAGAAGAGGACCAGTTTCACGGGAGGCGAAAGCGGCCCCCGGGCTAGCGGCGCGTCCGCGCTTTATCGAGGCGAAATCCGCGTTGCAGGCCCCACCGCTGGTCGGGCGGCCAGGCCAGCGGCCTGGCCTACACCCCCACCCGCTCCACGATCAGCGGCTCGATCTCCGGCGCCGCCTCGTCGATCACCACCGCGTCCTCCAGCCAGGCGCGCGCCTCCTCCAGCTGGTCCTCGCGGCTCGCGTGGATCACGCCAATCACATCGCCGACGGAGACGCGTTCGCCGACTTTGGCCAGCCGGGCAAAACCCACCGCGTGGTCGACGGAGTCCTCGGCTTTCACCCGGCCCGCGCCGAGCCGCAGCGCGCCCAGCGCCACGGCCATCGCATCCACTTCCGCCACGAAGCCCGTCCGCGACGCCCGCGCCTCGGCGGTGAACTTCGCCCGCGGCAACACGCCGACCGGATCGTCGCACACGCGCGGATCGCCGCCCTGGGCGGCCACGATCTCGCGGAATTTTTCCAAGGCGGCGCCGCTCGCGATCACGTTCTCAAGCTTGGCCCGGGCTTCGGCGGCGTCGGTCGCGACCTTGCCGAGAAGCAGCATCTCCGCGCCGAGCGCGTAGGTCACCTCCATCAGGTCTTCCGCGCCGCGCTCGCCGCGCAGGCACGCGATGCTTTCGGCGACCTCGACCGCGTTGCCCACGGCGCGGCCGAGCGGCTGCTCCATGCGGGTGATGAGCGCGCGCGTCGGACGGCCCATCGAGTTGCCGATCTCGCACATCGCCTCGGCCAGGGCGCGCGCCTCCGGAAGGGTCTTCATGAACGCGCCGCGACCGACCTTCACGTCGAGCACGAGCGCGTCGATGCCCTCCGCCATCTTCTTCGACATGATCGATGCGCAGATCAAGGGCAGGCACTCGACCGTCGCGGTCACGTCGCGCAGCGCGTAGAGTTTCTTGTCCGCCGGCGCGAGGTCGCGGGTCTGCCCGATGAGCGAGCAGCCCACGCGGCCGACCTGCGCGGCGTATTCCGCGAGCGAAAGGCCAACCCGAAAACCGGGGATGCTCTCCAGCTTGTCCAACGTGCCGCCGGTGTGGCCAAGGCCGCGGCCGGAGATCATCGGCACCGGCACGCCGCAGGCCGCGACCATGGCGGCGAGGGGCAGCGAGACCTTGTCGCCGACGCCGCCCGTGGAGTGCTTGTCGACTTTCACGCCGGGCACGTGCGAGAGGTCGGCCACGGTGCCGGAACGCATCATCGCTTCGGTGAGCGCCACGCGCTCGGCCGCCGTCATGCCGCGAAGGAAAATCGCCATGAGCAACGCGGCGAGCTGGTAGTCGGCCCACGATCCCTCGGTCGCGCCGCGCACGAAGGCCGCGATTTCTCCGCGGGTGAGTTCACGACCGTCGCGCTTGCGGGCGATGATGTGCTGGGGAAACGCGGTCGCGTCGCTCATGCGTGCGAGCCTGCGGCGCGCACCCCGGCCCGCAACACCAGCGTGGCCGTCGCCGCACGGAAGAAAGCGCCGGAAACCGGCACGCGCGCCGCCTCCACACCCTCGTCGGCCAGCACGGCGAGCAGTTCGCCGAGCCGGGGGTAGTCGCGCCCGTCGCCGCCGCAAAGCGGATGGAGCCGAACCTCGCCGCCGGGCCGCGTCACGCGAAGGAGT
>CAMLQS010000260.1 GCA_946482165.1 uncultured Verrucomicrobiota bacterium
GGACGCGTTTCGACGAGTTGAAAGCCGTTGATGTATTGCTGGCGGCCGGAATTGCGGGAAGTGCTGAAGCGGATGACGCCATCGGAATCGACCACGGCTTTCAGCTGCGCCCAGGTGGTGCCCGCGGGGCTTAACGCGAAGGCCCCCGAATCGGGGTTGAAGGTGTAGATGCTGGAGTAGAAGCCGCCGGTCGTCTCGGTGGATGCGGGGGAGTCGCCGGAGACGTTCGCGACGGCGAGCGTGAAGCGGGCTCCCTGGCCGTCGCCGGAGGGGTTTTCGGAGGACTGGGGATCGCTGGTGGCGCCGTAGACGTAGAGGTCGTATTTTTTCCCGGGGACGAGGCCGCTGAGGGAAAAAGTAAGGGAGTTGCCCTCGAGATAGATGCGCCAGGCGTTGTCCATGAGTCCGGCGGGGGCGGCCTGCTTGCTCTTGGAGTGGTAGGATGGCTCGACGCGGGGCTTGTCGTCGGCGAAGGCGGCGATGTTCACCGCGATCGACAGGCGGGCCGCGGTGGGCTGTCCGCCGGCGTCGACGAGCGGCACGGATTCTTTCTCGCCGATGACGAAACGGCCCGCCTTGCCCGCGCCGGGCGCTTCGGCGGTGGCGATGGCGGGGTCGGTGACGTCGACGCCGACGGCGCGGCGGATGCGATTCCATTTCGTCCCCGGAACGGGGGCGGCGGCCGAGTGCGCCCAGCCGTTGTCGGGCGCGGCGATGGCGAGTGTCGGCGACAGATTGGGTTTGGAGGAGAGGCAGACGAAGATGTCCTGGGCGAAGGCAACGCCGGGGGAGACGGAGAGCAGGGCGAACAAGGCGAGAGGCAGGCGGGGGCTAAGAGCGGGGATTTTCATGGGGCGGGGCTGGGGTTCGCGAGGTTTGCGAGGGGGCGCGTCGCGGACAATTGGCGGATATGCGCGTATTGTTGAAATCAGGACCGGCTTTGACGCGGGACAATCGATGTAACGGAAAGACGGATACAGAAAAGGCGCGCCACGGTGGGCGCGCCTTGGGGGATGGGGCGGAGGAGGGCTCAGGCGGCGCGGCGGCGGCGCGAGGCGGCGAAGCCGAGACCGGCGAGGCCCGCGACGGCGGCGAAGCCGGAGGGCTCGGGGACGGTGCTCAGCGTCACGTCCACCGAGTTGAGCGAAATGGAGGTGGCCAGGCTGGTGCCGGACTGGCGATAGCCGATGCCGATTCCGTCGATGGACAAATTATTGATGAAGCTTCCCGACACGGTGGTGCGAGAGATCGTTTGGAGCGTGGTGTCCCCGGCCCCGTTCAAAAGGCTGTAGACCACGGTGTATTCGGACGCCGCGGACACGCTGATGCGCAAGGTCGCGGTATACTGGGTGGCCGCGGTCAGGGCCGCCTGCGTGGAGGTGGCGGTGGTGCCGAGCTGGACGCCGCCGGGATAATCGAAGGCGCCGTTGCCGACGGCGTTGAAAAGCAGCTCCTGGTTTTCCGAGGTGCTTCCTCCCACGGTGCCGTCGTTGAGCTGCGGAGGCCGGGTGAAGAGCTGGTTGGTGCCGCCCGTAAGCGCGAGACGACCGACGTAGCCTTCCCAATTTTGGGCGTTGCCGGAGGCGAAGGGGGAGCCGTCGGTCGCGGTGAGTCCGGAGGCTTCGAGTCCGAGGGCCGGATTGGCGCCTCCGCTGTCGAAAAGACCGATGTTGATAAGGCTGGAGGTGCCGCCGGCGAGAAGGTTGTTGTTGTTGGTGAACTTGACCGTCAGCTCGATCCACTCGCCGACGTTGGAGATCGTCGAGGGGGAGGCGGTGAACCGGTTCTGGGCTTGGACAAGCCCCGACGTCGTGGCCGCCATTCCGAATGTGAAGGCTCCGGTGCCGTAGGCGATGCCGGTGGTGTTTTTGGTGGAGGCCAGCGTCCAGTCTCCCGCATCGTAGGTGCCTCCGGTCGTGACGCGTTCGCCGGTGCTGAAGTTGGTGGAGAATACGGTGGTCTGGGCGTGAAGCGCAGCGGGCGCGACGATCAATGCCACGAGGGCGATCTTGGACGGATGCATGATTTTTTTGGGGGGCTGAAGCAGGTGGGGCAGGGGACGCCCCGGACTCCTTCCCATGGATCGTCGCCACGGCGAGGGCCACGGCGCCGCGATGCACATTGTTGCGCGCGGTGACGCCGCCTCGCGTGCGCTTATCGTTGACTTGCGGCGCGCGCGGAGGCGCTCTGCCTGCACCCCCCCCCCTCGCCCCATGCCGCCCTCAGCGACTCTTCAGGATGTGGCCGAAAAAGCCGGCGTGCATCGCTCCACCGTCTCGCTCGCGCTTCGCGACAACCACCGCATCTCCGCCGACGTGCGCGCAAAAATCCAGCGCATCGCGAACGAACTCGGCTACCGCTCAAACCCGCTCGTCACCGCGCTCATGCGCTCGCGCCGGACGCGCCGCGCGCCGCGCCACGTGGTGCTCGCCTACGTCACCGATTACCCGACGCGCTACGGCTGGCGCCCGCCTCACCACGACCGTCCCGACTACTTCCCCGGCGCGGCGGCCCGGGCCGCCGAGCTCGGCTACAAGCTCGAGCATTTCTGGCTCGGCGAGCCCGGCATGACGCCCGCGCGCTTCGCGCAGATCCTCGCGAGCCGCGGAATCAACGGCCTGCTCATCGGCCGCCTCCCGCCGGGCAAAAGCGAGATTCAGCTCCCGTGGGAACAGTTCTCCGCCGTGGCGCTGGGGCTTACCCTGACCAAGCCCGACCTCCACCGCGTCGCCGAGGACGCTTTCGCCTCCGCCGCCATCGCGATGCAGCATTGCCTGGCCAAAGGCTATCGACGCATCGGCTTCGTGATGTCCGAGCCCGACGACAGCCCCAACATGGGAGATCGCTGGCTGGGCGCCTTCATGCGCCTTCAACTGCGCCTCGCTCCCGCGGACCGGCTGCCCTACTGCGAATACCGGGCGGCGGAGGATTTCGCGCCGCACTTTCTCCAGTGGTTCGAAAAGCACCGCCCCGACGTCGTCCTGGCAACCCACGGGGATCCGGTCGCCCAGCTCCTCATGAAGCCGGCTTCGCGCCGCGGACACTCGGCAAAACTGTTTCTGCTCGTGAACGACAAGCCGCAGGAGGGTTTGGCCGGCATCCACCTCGACCCCGGCATCGTCGGCGCCCTCGCCGTCGATATGCTCGTCGGCATGATGCACCGCGGCGAAACGGGGTTGCCCACCGAGCCCCACCACGTGCTGGTGCCGGGTCGCTGGGTGGAAATGGACCCTTCGGCCTCCCTCCTGCGTGCGAGAACGCGCCGGACGGCCTGATCCCGCCCACGCGGCCATCCCGCCCCTATGCGCAACAATGTGAGCAAGGGGGCCTTTGTTCCCCGTTTATTCCCCGGCGAACCTATGTCCGCGACCCCGTCGCAAGGCCGCCCCCGCCTTTCACCCATGCCCCGACCCTTCATGTCCGCTCCGACGCTTTGCCGCCGCCTGTCCCGGTTCGCCGTCCTTCCGCTCCTGCTGGCCGCGCCCGTGTTCGCCGCCTCGCCCGAGTGGAACGCGGCGGCCCCGAACATCCCCGCGGCGACGTTCAATGTCACCGACTTCGGCGCCGTGCCCGACGACGAGGGCGAAGACACGGTCGCGTTTGCCGAAGCCCTCGCGGCCGTGCGCGCCGCGGGCGGCGGCCGCCTCGTCGTGCCGCCGGGCGAATACCGCACGGGCCACATCGCTCTCGTGAGCCGGCTCGATTTTCATTTGGAGAAGGGCGCCCGGCTTCTTTTCTCGACCGACCCCGAGGCCTACCGGGTCCGGGATAGAAAATTCCGCCCTCTCGTGTTCGCCTCGGGACTGGAGGATCTCGCGATCACCGGCGAAGGCGTTTTCGACGGACAAGGCTCGGCTTGGTGGACCGCCGCGCGCGAATACAAGGACGCGGCGCGCGCCCGCGGCGACGCCAACGAGGAGATCGGCCGGCCGCGCCTGCTGATCATCGAGAAATCGAAGCGCGTGCTCGTGGAGGGCGTCACGCTCAGCAACTCGCCCCAGTTCCATTTTATCCCCGCGCGCTGCGAGGACGTCACCATCCGCAACGTCACCGTTCGCGCGCCGCACCACGCTCCCAACACCGACGGCATCGATCCGTCCGCGTCCAGGCGCGTTCATATCGTCGGCTGCACGATCGATACCGGCGACGACAACATCGCGATCAAGTCCGGCCATCTGGACCACGGCCCGGTGGAGGACGTCTTGATCGAGGGCTGCACCTTTCTCGGAGGCCACGGCATGTCGATAGGCAGCGAGACCTTCGGGGGCGTGAGAAACGTCCTGGTGCGCAACTGCACCTTCGACGGCACCGAAGCCGGGATCCGCCTGAAATCCGCGCGCGGCCGCGGCGGCGTGGCGGAGAACCTCGCCTATGAAAACCTCACGCTGCGCAACGTGGAGGTGGCCATCCAGATAACGAGCTACTACCCGAACCGCACGACGCCCAAACCCGGGGTCGCCGACACCGCCCCGGAGACACGCGATTCGCGCACGCCGGTCTGGAAGAACATCCGCATCCGCGACGTCCGCTCCACCGGCGGCACCAAGACGGCGGGCATCATCATCGGTCTGCCCGAGGAGCCGGTCGCGGACATTGCGATGGAAAACGTCTACATCGAGGCGCCGACCGGCCTGCGCGTCGTCGCCGCCCGCGGGATCACGCTTCGCAACGTCGAGGTCAAACCGGCCAAGGGCGAGGCCTGGCTGATCGAGCCGTCGGCCGAGGCGCCTCGGGAACTGCGCTAAGATTAGAGCGGCGATTTTTTCGACTTCTCCCCGCGCATCGTCGAAACCCTCTCGTTCCCCTTCGATCCTTTCGCGACATGTCCGACACCCCCTCGATCCGCAGTCTGGCCGCCGGTTTGAATCTTTCTCGCGCCACCGTGTCGGAGGCGTTGCGCGGCAGTCCCCGAGTGAAGGAAGAGACGCGTAGGCGAGTCGTCGACGAAGCCGAGCGCATGGGCTATCGTCTCGATCCCGTGGCGAGCGAGCTCATGGCGCAGATGCGTCGTTCCGTTTCGAATACGTTTCGCGGCGTGATCGCCCTCGTGGCGCCGGAGAACGATCCGCACGGGTCGGCGGCCGCGCGGCTGCGACGCGCCGCCCTTCAGCGCTCCGCGGAACACCGCGCAATGGAGCTCGGCTTCAAGCTCGATCCCGTCGCGGTGGGCGGCGAAAAGTGGGCCCGACTGCAAGGCGTGCTCCATGCTCGCGGCGTCGTCGGCGCGCTGCTCTTGCCGTCGGACGAGTGTTCTCCCGAGCATCGCGCGCGTCTGGCCGAGGCGGAGTTTCAGACGGTTTACTGCGATGCCCCGGAGGAGGGTGCGGAGCACGTCGACGCGGTGGCGCCGGACTACCGCCAGGCGCTCTCGCTCGCGCGAAGCCGGCTGAAGCCGCTCGGCTACCGCCGTCCGGGGTTGCTTCTGTGCGGGGAGGCGGAGGCCGCCTCGGGTCGCCGTTGGCGCGCCGCGTGGGAAATGTTGAGGCACTCCGGCTCGTCATCCGAAGGCGATGCGCCTCCACCTTTCTTGTTGGAGAGTCGCCTGAGCCCCGGCCTCGCCCTCGAACGCTGGCGTCGCGAGCACGGCGTGGATGTCGCGCTGGTCCCTGGTTTGCCGCCGCCGGATTTCGACGGGCCGGTTTGCTCGCTCGATTTGACGGCGAGCCCCGCGTCGTCGCTGGGTGTCGATTTACGCTGGGACGAGGTGGGCGCCCGCGCCGTGGAGCTGCTCGCCCGCGGCTACTTTGATCGCATGCGGGGGCGGCGTTGCTCTCCGGCATTGGTCTCGCTGCCGGCGCGCTGGCAAGGGACGGACGCGGCTCGTCTCGCGGCCACGTCGTCGCTCGCGGAGGAGCGGCCGTTTACCCGCGTCGTTTTCCGACAGCAGGAAGTCGACGCCTCGCTGATTCAGGTCGCGGTGTGAGCGGACCGCCGGCGGGGGAAATTTTTGCATGAACCGCTTCCCCTTTCCCCCGAAGTTCGCGTCGCCGTTATCCACGTTCGCGCTGGCGTTGATGATCGCGGTCGGGACTTCGTCCCTGTCCGCCGAGCCCGTGAGCCGGGAGCGTATCGGGACGCTGGCCGCGCCGGAACGCCCGGCCTGGTCGGCTTATCTCGCGCGGTCCGAGGAGCGCGCGCAGGCCGACCGCGACGCGATCGCGGCGGAATTGCGCGAGCTCGGTTCCGACTCGGCGGCGCGCGCACCCTCGGGCGGCGATTTCAAGGTCCCGGAGAAAATCGATCCGGCTTGGTATGCCTCGCCCGAGACCGCCCGCCTGGCGGACGTGGTGTTGTCCTACCAGACCCCGAGCGGCGGCTGGTCGAAGCACACCGGATACAGCCAGGGCCCCCGGCGGCGCGGCATGTTGTTCACCTCGCAAAACGAGCCCGGGCAGCGTTCGCACTACGTGGCCACCTTCGACAACGGTTCCACGACCGAGCAGCTCTGGCTGCTGGCGCGCGTGTGGCGCGCCACCGGGCGCGAGGACTGCCGGGCGGGTGTGTTGCGCGGGCTCGGCTACATCCTCGATGCGCAATACCCCGGGGGCGGCTGGCCGCAGGTGTATCCGCTCGAGGGCGGCTACCACGACAACATCACGCTAAACGACAACGCGCTCACGAACGTGCTCGAACTTCTGCTCGCGGTGCGCGACGAGGACCCGGCGTTTGCGATGGTGGAGGGCGATTTTCGGGAACGTGTCGGGCGAGCGCTGGAGGCGGGCGTGGCGTGCCTGCTCAAGCTTCAGGTGGAACGCGACGGCAAGAAGACGGTGTGGTGCCAGCAGTATGATGCGCTCACCCTTCGGCCTTCTTCCGCGCGCAAATTGGAACCGGCGGCGCTGAGCGGCATGGAAAGCGTGCGCGTGCTGAAGTTTTTGATGTCGATTCGCCGGCCCTCTCCGGAACTCATCGCCGCGGTGGAGGCCGGTCTCGCCTGGCTGGAGCAGGCAAAAATCACGGACGTCGCCAAGCGCAGCGTGGGCGGGAAGACCGTCTACCAAGTCGACCCGGCCTCGGCGGAGGTGTATTGGGCGCGCTTCTACGATCTCGAAACCGGGCGGCCGATTTTTCCCGGACGCGACGGCGTGGTTTACGACAACTTCGAGGCGATGATCGCAAAGAACGCGGGCGGCTACGATTACTACACCACGCAGCCGAACAGCCTGCTTCGGACCGCGCAAAAGAGTTGGCGCAAGATGCTGGCCGGCCTCCGCCAGCCCTGAGTCAGCCCGGCGGCCGAGAGTGGTGGGCCCACTGGGATTCGAACCCAGAACCAAGGGATTATGAGTCC
>CAMLQS010000261.1 GCA_946482165.1 uncultured Verrucomicrobiota bacterium
ATACGGCTGGGCCGGCGTTGGGTGCGCCGGGACATACCTTTCAGGTATGCCTCCGCCTCACCCGCCTTGGCCGAGCCGCATTTCCCGGTCGCGCAGCCCCCGCCGGAGATTTCAGGACCTCCCCTATTTCTTCTTCGAGGCGAAGATCGGCGCCAGATCGGGGTCGTCGCGGGCGACGTCGCGCCAACTCTTGTCGCGGTCGAAAACGAGCGCGAGGAGCCGGCCGGCCTCGGGGATGTCGCCGAGAAGGCAGGCGTAGCAAGCCAGGTTGTAAGCCACGAGCGGGCTCGGGCTTTTGATCAGGCGAGAGCCGGCGAGCAGCGTTTCCTGCGCCTCGGCGACGCGTTCGCGTTCCCGCAGGGCGTAGGCCCAGGCGATCCAAGGGCGTTCCTGGGAGGCGTCGTGGCCGATGAGGTCGGGCGAGATCGCGATGACCTCGTCCCATGTCTCCTCCGCCATCGCGATTTCGAGTCGCACCAAGAGCGCGGCCGGGGTGGTGAGAAACTCCGGCGCGAGCGCCGAGAGCTCCTCGCGCGCATCGTGGGCGAGTCCGAGCTGCAAATAGCCTAGGGCGTAGGCGAGGTGTTTTTCCGGGGGAATCACGACTACGGCTGGAGGCTGGCGGGGACGACGTCCTGGCGCAAGGCGTCCCTCCGGACAGATGGCGTTTTCGCCGAAGCGTCGGCTTTTGGCTCAGCCGGCAGGCTTGGCGAGAGGCTTCAGAACCTTGGCGTCGAACACAAAGGGGCCGGCGGGGAGCACGCTCGCGAGCACGGCCAGCGCGGCGGTTCTCGCGTTCCAGCGGTGGTCGAGGGCGACCGGAACGATCGCCAGCAGGTAGAGCAGAAAGAGAACCCCGTGAGCCATGCCGACGTAACGCACGGCGAGCGGTTGGTCCGCGAAATACTTCAAGGGCATCGCCACGAGGAGGAGCAGGAGGAACGAACCGCCTTCGAGCAGGCCGACGAGACGGAGGCGGGAGAGGGGAGTGGCGAGCATAGCTGCGGCGCCATGCGCCGCAGAATGACGAATGACGAATGTCCAATGACGAATGGAAGGCGGAAGTGACGACGAGTGGTGGAAGAGCGCGGACTTGTTTCCAATGCGCGGGTGCGCTTGCGGCGGCGGCCGGGCGCGGCAGGGTTCGCGCATGGCAAACGAACTCTCGGCTTATGCGGAACTTCGGGCGCGGCTGAAACGCGTCCACGTGTTGGGATCGGTGGGCGGTCTGCTCGGCTGGGACGAGCAGGTGAATCTGCCGCCGGGAGCGGTCGCGCAACGCGGCGAACAGATGGCGCTCCTCGCGGAGCTGGCGCACGCCGAGGGCACCTCGAAGGAGCTCGGCGCGGCGCTCGCAGCCTGCGAAACGGCGTCGGACGGGGCGCTCGACGCCGATGCGCGCTTGGTCGTGGCCGCGGCTCGGCGCGACTATGATCGGGCCACCAAGCTGCCGTCGGAACTGGTCTCCGAGAAGGCGCGCTTGAGCAGCGAGGCCTACCACGCCTGGGCGGAGGCGCGCGCGGCCCGGGATTTTCCGGCCTTTGCGCCTTATTTGGAGAAACACCTCGCGCTCGCGCGCCGCGAGGCGGAGCTGCTCGGTTACGGCGAGCATCCCTACGATCTGGCGGTGGATCGGCACGACCCGGGCCTGACGGCGGAGCGCATCGACAAGCTCTTCGGCGAGTTGCGGGACGGGCTGGTGCCGCTTGCGCGGCGGATCGACGCCAAGGCCGCCGCGGCGCGGGCGCGCGGCGAGATCCCGGTGCAGCTGAAGGGCTTCGACGTGGCGGCGCAGCGCGAGCTGGTGAAGCGGGTGACGGCGAAGCTCGGCTTCGATTACGAGCGCGGCCGGCTGGACGTTTCGCTGCACCCATTCTGCGAGGGTTCCGGCGACGACCTGCGGCTCACCACCCGCTTCGACGCCGACAACCCGCTCGATTCGCTCTACAGTTCGATCCACGAGGCGGGGCACGGCATGTATGAGCAGGGCCTGCCGTCGCGCGAGCACGCGGGCACGGCGCTGGCCCAGGCCGCGGGCATGGCGACGCACGAATCCCAGAGCCGGCTTTGGGAAAACCAGGTCGCCCGCTCCCGGGCATTCTGGCGCTGGCTGGAACCGGAGTTCCGCGCGGCCTTTCCGGGGCCGCTGGCCGGAGTATCCGGAGATCAATTACACGCCGCCGCCAACGCGGTGGAGCCGGGCGGCATGATCCGCGTCGACGCCGACGAGGTGCATTACAACCTGCACATCCTGCTGCGCTTCGACCTGGAAAAACGCCTCTTCGCCGGGACGCTCCAGGTGGCGGAACTGTCCGAGGCGTGGAATGCCCTGGCGGAGGAGTTTTTCGGCCGCCGTCCGGAGCACGCGGGCGAAGGCGTCTTGCAGGACGTTCACTGGAGCGGCGGTGCCTTCGGGTATTTTCCGAGTTACACGCTCGGCAACATGATGGCGGCGCAGCTTTGGTCGGCGGCGCAGGCGAAGCTGCCGGGCTTGGAGGAGGACCTTGCGCGCGGCGAGTTCGGGAGGTTGCTCGGCTGGCTCCGAAGCGAGGTGCATGCTCACGGGCGCCGAGAGGATGCCTTTGCGCTCACGCGGCGCGTGACGGGATCGGAACTCGGGGCGAAGGCGCTGCTGGCGTATCTGGAGGAGCGCTACGGAGGCTGAGCTTTGACCGCGGGTTCGCCTCCGACGAATCCGCGGTTACATCGTCCGTGTTTTTATCCGTGTGAATCCGTGTAACTTGTTCGCCGGAGGCGAATCCGTGGTGAAGGATTGGGGCATGGCTTTTGAGCTGATCGATTCGCACACGCATCTGGAGAGTTTCGACAAGCGCGGGGAGACCGGCGCTGTGCTCGCGCGGGCGCGCGAGGCCGGCGTCACGCGGCTGATCACGATCGGAACCTCGACGGAAGACTGGATGCGCTATCGCGAGCTCGCGGATCAACACGCGGGGTCGGTGTATTATACGGTCGGGCTGCACCCGTGCTCGGTCTACGAGCGCTGGAGCGAGGAGATCGCGCAGATCGAGGCGTGTTGGAGCGGCGACGGCGCGCGGCCGGTTGCGCTCGGCGAGTGCGGGCTGGACCGCTTTCATTTGCCGAAGGACGACGCGGCGCGGGCGGAGAAGATCTTTGCGTGGCAGCGCGCGGCCTTTGCTGCGCAGCTGTTGATCGGGGAACGGCTGGGGTGTCCGTTGGTGGTGCATTCGCGCGGCGCGTTCGCGGAGTGCGTGGAGATGATCGACGCGAGCGGCGTCAAGTGGGAGCGGGTGGTGTTCCACTGCTTCACGGAGGGCGCGGCCGAGATGGCGGAGCTGACGAGGCGGGGCGGACGCGGGTCGTTCACCGGCGTGGTGACGTATAAAAACGCCGACACGGTGCGCGCGGCGCTCGTGGCGCAGGGGATCGAACGGCTGATGCTGGAGACGGACGCGCCCTATCTGACGCCGGTGCCGCATCGAGGAAAGGCGAACGAGCCGGCGTTTTTGAAGTTCACCGCCGAGGCGGCGGCCTTGGCGTTGGGCGTGCCGGTGGCGGAGCTGGCCGCAAAAACGACCGCGAACGCGCGGGCGTTTTTCGGGATCTGAAGCGGCCAAATGATGAGGGGCGGAGAAGCGCGATGGCGGCGCTTATTTTGGAGAAGATCGAGAAATCAACAAACAACGCCCCGGTCCCTTCCGGCTCGGCTTTTTCGAGCGGGGTTCGATCCGGAGATAGGTGATCGAGGACATCTTGTAGATTGCATAAGCCGCGCGCCAGACGTGGCATGGTCAGATGCCCCGACCAGGAGGAGAAGCTGATAAACTTGGTAACCGTTACGAAGGGATTTGGACGGTCGATGCGCTAATTAGCATTCTTCTCGGCGACTTCCAGAGTATCTCGATTGAACCACTTGACCGCGCCCGCGGGGTAGAATTCGTCCTTAGCTTAAATGACGGAGGCAAAGAATATCATTCCGTCAAACGGCAGACCACGCAGGCGGTTTGGTCATTGAGGCAGCTAACGGACCTCAACGAACGGGGACGCTCAATTCTTGGCGACCTCGTCGAAAAAGTGGCTGCCAATCCTGCCCACCGTGCAGCCTTTGTTTCCGGCACCACCGCTAACGAATTGGAAACGCTACGGGAGGCCGCAGACTTGGCTTCAGCCCCAAGCAACTTTGAGGAGCGTTTGCGGCAACAAGGGCGGTTGCTCGTCGCAGCTCAATCTCGCCTGCTGCCGTTGCTTGGTGACTTTGCCACCGTTTGGAATATCCTCCGGCGCATAAGGGTGGTTGGTTTCACGGAACCTGAGCTGGTCCGTCGGGTGGATCAGAAAATTCGTTTCAGCCTCTACCGATCAGACGGCATGTCAGTCGACGCCGAAGCCGTGCGGCTAGGGCTTGGCGATGCGGTGTTGGGATGGCTAGGGACTGAGGTTACGTCTGCAACGGTGCGAGACTATCTCGCGTCCCGAGGATGGCTAGAACGAGACTGGCAGCGGGATATAACGTTGCAGGAGCTGGTGCAGCGAAGGAATCGGGCTTATGCCGAGCACGTGGAGGCCGAGCTTATTCATGGTGCCGCAATACCCCGGAATGAGGCCGCCGATGCCATCGCACTCCTTACCGAAGGTTTCGGTCATGTCGCGGTTATCGGTGCTGCAGGTCTCGGTAAGAGCTGCACCTTGGCGCAGATTGTTCATGGATTAGCCACGCGATCCATTCCCCACCTGACACTCCGTCTGGACGTGCAGACCTCCGTGTTGACGCCTGACGCCTTGGGGCGCGAGTTGGGGTTCCCTACTTCTCCCGCCGTGGTCTTGGCGGGCCTCTCACGGGGATCCCGCAGTGTCCTTGTCATCGATCAACTCGATGCGCTCAGTCTTGTCTCCGGTCGCAATCAACACCTCTGGGATGTCTTCGAAGAACTACTGCGGGAATCGCAGCGGTATCCCGAGATGCGTGTGCTACTCGCGTGCCGGGGGTTCGACGCGGAAAACGACCATCGCTTGAAGCGACTGCTTGCGGACAACACTGGATGCAAACGGGTGACCTTGGCTCCGCTTTCATGCTCTCAGGTAGAAGACGCTGTGCGGCGTGCTGATGTCGACCCCGCCAAACTGACGCCTCACGATCTGCTGCTTCTCCAAACACCGCAGAATCTGAGTCTCTTCCTTCAAGGCGGGCCAAGCGAACATGGGCAGGTAGGTAGCGTGCAGGCGCTCCTCAATCGGTATTGGGACTACAAACGCCGCCGGGTGGAGCAGCGGCTTGGCCGTGCTCCGCGCTGGGTTGAGATAGTCCGCACTTTGGCCAATTGGCTGAGCGAACACCAAACACTTAGCGCACCGGCTGACGTGCTGGATCAATATGCCGGTGATAGCGAGGCCATGGCCTCCGAGCACGTCATCGTTCTCGACGGCAAGACTAGCCGCTTTTTCCACGAGTCAGTTTTTGATTATGTGTTTGCCAGAACTTTTGTCGCGCAAGGCGGAACGGCTGCGAGGCTCCTCACTCAAAGTGAGCAGCATTTATTCCGTCGTGCCCAAGTGCGTCAGATCCTCGCGTATAATCGAGATCGTGATTTTAGTGCCTATCTCGACGATCTCAATCGTCTGCTGACTGATTCGGGAATACGTGCGCATATCAAGAAAGTCGTCATCGACTGGTTGAGAAATCTGCCTGATCCACGAATTGAAGAATGGCGGATTGTGCAGGCGGCCGGCGCAAATGCCCCCGTCTCGAATTGGTGGCAAAGCGTCCCGCATGGAAGTGTCCGCTGGTTTGACCTGCTGCTTGCTCACGGCGTTTGGTTTGAATGGTTACGGTCTTCCGAAGCGGAAACGGTGCAATGCGCTTTGTGGCGCATTGGCCAAAGTGAGATCATGCAGCAACGGTCAGAAAAAGTAGCCGAATTGGTTGAACCATTGCTTACCGGCTCGGACCGGGGCCGAGAACACCTTCAGGGGCTCCTGCGATTCAGCGAGCCGCACCATAGTCGGCACATGTTTGATCTTTTCCTTCGTGGTTTGCGCGAAGGGTGGCTGGATGATACCAAGGATCATTGGTGGCACCATCTGCACGACTTCCCAGACAAGGCTCCTTTTCCCGCTGTTGAGCTTCTCAAGGTTTTTCTAGAGCGGCAATTCATGCGGCGTCCGGACGGCGATCCGTTTCCGAGGAGAACAAAAGACCTTCATTTCCCAACGGACTACTGCATCCGGCTTGCTGAGAAAGCAGCTGATTCGTTCCTCTCGGAGGTTTTACCTCTCATCGCGACCGAGGTTGGCAAACGGCCCGCCGGGAGAGATCAAACTAGGGACAAGTTATGGGAGTTTACGTCGATGGGGACGACGCATGACTTCGGCGAATCGTTGCTGGCTGGCTTGGCTCAGGCGGCGAACAATGTAGCGCGAGATCATCCTGAGCGATTCAAGAAAATTACAGCCCCCTTCCTTGGGCGCGTTAATCATTCCGTCGGGTTCATCCTCATCAGGGGGTGGCTGGGTAATCCCGTGGCGTTGGCCGATGATTGCGCATGTTATTTAGCACAGGACTCCTCTCGCTTGCGTATTGGATATGACCTTACGGGTGGGTCTGGCGGACCTGACTACCTGAGCCGGGTGGCAATCCGAGAGGTCAGCCCACATTGCAGCGCGGAAGCTTATGCCCTGCTTGAATCGACGATTCTGAGCCTCAGGAACGATTACAAAAAGCCTCAGCACAAAGGCTATGCTCAGATGTTCCTGTTGGCCTGTTTGCCACCTGAACGTTTGGGCGCCGTCGCACGCAGTCGGCTCGATGAACTACGGCGTAAATTTCCGGAAGCGACTCCGTCGGACATTCGTCCGCCTCGACCGTTCCGAATGGAATGTGTGCCCTCGCCCATTCCGCCAGCTGCGATGCCGAAGATGAGCACAACTGCGTGGATATCCGCGATGCGCGCCTATGATTCAGATCAAAGAGATCGACCACGCGGCCCACTGAAGGGCGGCATGCACGAACTCGGCCGAGCTTTGAAACATCAGGTGCAAAAAGACCGGGCTCGCTTTGCGAAAATGATGTTGGAGCTTCCTGATGATCTTAATCCGGTTTACTTCGACGACATTCTATACGGGTTGGTCAGAGATGATGCCGATGAGGGACAAGAAAAACAGGTCCTTACTCCGGTCGCGGTGGGCGATCTAGCGCTGGCCTTAAAAAAAGCCCACGCTCTTCCTGGGCGGCCGTGCGCCCGCTCCATCTCTCATGCCATTGGGGGCTCCGCAAAATCCGTCTTACCTGACGAGTTGCTTGTGATGGTC
>CAMLQS010000262.1 GCA_946482165.1 uncultured Verrucomicrobiota bacterium
ATGACGACGAGGCCGCCGGGATAGCGCGTGAGATAGTCCTGGAACCAGAGCAGGGCCTCGAGATCGAGATGGTTCGTCGGCTCGTCGAGGAGGAGGAGGGCGGGCTCGGCCACGAGGAGGCGGGCGAGGTGGGCGCGCATGACCCAGCCGCCGGAGAAACTCTTCGCGGGTTTTTCGGCGTCGCCTTCCTTGAAGCCGAGGCCGGCGAGGATGGTGCGCGCGCGCGGCTCGAGGGTGTAGTCGATGTCCCAGTTGTCCTCGGTGGGCTCGAGCGCCTTGCCGGAGGTGGCGATGGTGAGGATGGACTCGTCGCCGACGGGAGCGGACTCCTGCGGCAGGTAGCCGAAGTCGGCGCCGCGTTCCCACTCGATGGTGCCGGTGTCGGGACGTTCTTCGCCGAGGATGAGGCCGAAGAGGGTGGATTTGCCCGCGCCATTCGGTCCGATGAGGCCGAGGCGGTCGGTGCGGGCGATGAAAAGCGAGACGTCCGAGAAGAGTTCGCGGGTGCCGTAGGACTTGGAGACGTCGGATATCGTCAGCATAAACGGAGCAAAAGATGCGGGGCGGGGGCGCGGAGCAACAAAAAGCCCCGGGGGTCGATTCGGCGAGGCGCCTGACAGGGTGAACACATATTTGAACACATGTGGCTTGCCAGCGGCGGCGAGGATGCTTCCCGTGATCGCCTTCACAGCAGCCGGGCGATTGCCCGGCTCCCTTAATCACACCAAGAAAGTTCCCATCATGTCCAAAGCCGCCCCCGCCAAAGCCTCCGCCGCCCCTGCCGTCGTTGGCCCCGATCGCAAAAATCTCGAGCTGGCCGTCAGCTCCATCACCAAACAGTTCGGCGAAGGCTCGATCATGCGCCTTGGCGACAACCACAAGATGGCCGTCGAGACGGTCTCCACCGGTTCGCTCGCCATCGACCTTTGTCTCGGCGGCGGCGGCCTGCCCCGCGGCCGCATCATCGAGATTTACGGTCCGGAGTCCTCGGGCAAAACGACCTTCTGTTTGAGCGTTATCGCCGAGGCGCAGCGCCGCGGCGGCCTCGCCGCCTTCATCGACGTCGAGCACGCTCTCGATCCGAAATACGCCCGCATCGTCGGCGTGAAACTCGACGACCTCCTCGTATCCCAGCCGGACTCCGGCGAGGACGCGCTCAACATCACCGAGGCGCTCATTCGCTCCAATGCCATCGACGTCATCGTCATCGACTCCGTGGCCGCCCTTATCACCAAGGCCGAACTCGACGGCCAGATGGGCGACATGACCATGGGTTCGCAGGCGCGACTGATGTCCCAGGCCATGCGCCGTCTCACCGCCGTGGTGAGTAAGACCAAGTGCATCTGCATCTTCACCAATCAGATTCGCGAGAAGATCGGCGTCATGTTCGGCAACCCCGAGACCACGTCGGGCGGTCGCGCGCTGAAGTTCTTCTCCTCGATCCGCATCGATATCCGCCGCAAGGACCAGTTGAAGACTCCGGACGGCAAGATCATCGGCAACCGCACCAAGATCAAAGTGGTGAAGAACAAGATCGCGCCTCCGTTCACCGAGTGCGAGTTCGACATCATGTATGACGAGGGCATCAGCCGCACCGGCTCGCTCCTCGACCTCGGCCTCGAGCACAAGATTCTCGAGAAGAAAGGCGCTTGGATCGCCTACCAGGGCGAACTTGTCGGCCAAGGCCGCGACGCCGCCAAGGCCGCGCTGAAGGAAAAGCCGGAGCTCGCCGCGAAGATCCAAACCGCGATTCAGGAAAAGGTCACCGTCGCGGGCGGCGCCGACGTGACGGGCGCGGCGGCGGCGGACGAGGAGTAATACGCGGGGCCGTGCCGCGGAGGAACCCCCGCGTCGCCCCACGCCGAGACATCGCACGAGCCGAAGCCCCGAGCGGGCTTCGGCTTGTTCTTTTTGATCCGAAATTCGCGGTTATCCCAGGCTGTGTCTCGTAAATAAATCGGGGCAGCGTGAGCAAGAAAGGGCGCTCGGCCAAGGCGACCGAGCGCGGAGGCGGACCGGAGGTCCGTGCCGCCGAGGGCAACGCTGGCCCAGCGCGCTTTCTCGTTTCACTCGTAGAGCGTTGGCGATGCTCCGGTTTATTCACGAGACACAGCCCAGTAGCCGGTAACACGGATATTTTCGGGCTACCTCCGCATTCCGAGCGATGATTTTTCGTCACGGAGGACACAGAGCTCTGACACGGAGAGCACAGAGCCAATCCGTATTTCAGAAATCCTGATCGATCTTTCCTCCGTGACCTCTGTGTCCGCGCTCCGGCTCGGCTCTGTGGATAATCCGAAAAAATACCCGATATAGGCTGCTAGATCCCTCTTCGTGTCCTTCGAGCTCTTTGCGTTTAGCAGCTGGTCTAGAGGCACGGGACTGGCATGACACGCGGGCCGGTGGGCGAAGATCTGGTCCGCGCCGGCCTCATTTCGCGGCGGCTTCGGCCTCGGCCTGCTTTTTCGCCTCGGCGTCGATGATGTCTTTGCGGGCTTTTTCGCGGGCGGTGACGGCCTCGCGTTCGTCGCGGACTTTCTGGCGGGTCTCGGCGTCGGCCCAGATCCAGTAGCCTTGGCGATGATGGTGCCAGAGGAGGCCTCCGAGGACGGCGGCGACGATGACGAGGAAGGTGATGCGGCGACGGCGCGCGGCGGCTTCCTTGTCCTCGTAGGGGTCGTTGAGGTCGCGTTTGCTGTTCTTGGGCAACACGGCGCGTTCGGTGAGTTTGGTGCCGAAGGGGATGTTGATCTTCACGCGGCCGTTGATCGCCCAGCCGTTGGCCTCGAGGAGCGGGCCGAGCGTGCGCTGGCGGAGTTTGAGCCACGCGATGAGCATGGAGGGTCCGGAGATCACGAGCACCAGGCCGAGGACGACGAGCGGATACTGCCAGGCGGCGAGGCCGAAGACGTAGCCGAGGATGAGGGTGAGGGCGGTGACGGCGCCGGAGATGGCGACGCCGATGGCGGCGACGGCGCCGACGTCGACTTTCTTCGGTTCGCCCGGCTTGGCGGGAGGCGCGGCTGGGGCGGGGGCGGCTTTGTCGACGTTGGCGGTTTTGTCGGCGGCGGCGGCGAGGCGCGCGTTGCTGGCGGCCTCGGCGGCGGCGGCGCGTTTGGCGACCTGTTCCTCGATCATGCGGAGGAACTTCTTGTAGGGGGCGAAGAAGGCCTGCCGGACGCTGATGGGGTTGTCGACGATGCTGGTGATGGTCGCGTCCCAGTCGCGGCCCTGGCGGTCGTAGAAGAGGCCGTTGCGGCCGACGAAGAGGTAGTCGCTGTCGCCCTGGGTGATGCAGGCGGCGATCTTGCGGGCGGGGACGCCGGGGCGCTTGAGGTCGCAGTAGGCGATGTAGGCCTTGCTCATCGCGGCGAGGGGCGAGGGGCCGGCGACCTCGATGCAGAACTCGGTGGAGCGGCTGTCGAGATAGAGGGTGCCGGCCTGGAAGGCGGCGAGATACTGCGGGGAGTAGAAGTCGAAAAAGTTGACGTAGTTGTGGAGCAGGGCGCGGAAATCCCGGGTGAAGCGGAGCAACTTCTCGACGTTGACGATGGCGTCGAATTCGGGCGCGAGGGCCTTGTCCTGCGCGATGAGGGCCGCGAGGGCGGGGCGGAGTTTTTCGGCGGAGGCGAGGTGGGCGCGAAGCTTGTCCAGGCCGAGTTTCTCGACGGCGAGGGCGGGTTTGGCGGCGGCGTGCGAAGCGTAGGCGTCGGTCTTGGCCTTGAGGGCGGTCCACTGTTCCTCGGTGAGCGCGACGAGGTCGGCGCCGAAGGCGGGCGTGACGGCGTCGCGCTGCAGGACGGCGAGGCGGGAAGCCCAGGCGGGGTTGACGACGTCGCGCAAGGGGAGGGGTTTTCCGGGCTCGACGCGGGCGAGGGGGAAGCCGGCGATCTCGTCCGCGGTGATGGTCATGTCCTTTGCGGCGAGGCCGAGGTATTCGGCTTCGGAACGGTTGACGGCGGCGAGGGCGCGGGGGTCGAAGGCGGCGAGGCGGGATCGGGCGAACCAGTCGTCGATCTTGGCGCGGACGGCGGCCACGGCGGCGGCCGCGAGCGGAGTGGAGGCGCCGAGGGTGAGGATGGCGGGATCGGAGGCCTTGTCGGTCCAGGCGACGAGGGCGTCGGCGTCGGCGAAGAACTTGTCCGCCAGCGCCTGGTCGACGCCGGGCGCGCCGGAGCGGTCGGGGGCTCCGCCGGTGGCCGCGACGATGTCGGTGAGCAGGGCGGCGAGGGCGGGGTCCTCGGCCGAGGCGGGGATGACGACGCCGTCGCCGTTGAGTTTGGTGGCGGCGAAGAGCTTGGCGGTGTCGGAGGCGTCGCCGAGGGAGATGGTGGTCGTGCCGGTTTTGCCAAGCGAAGCGAGGATGCGTCTGGCGGAGGCGGCGGCGGCGCGGCCTTCGGCGGTGTCGGCGAAGGCGTCGATCGGGATCTCGCTCTGGGCGGAAAGGAGAATGCCGAGGTCGTTGAAGTAAGGTTTGGCCCAGGCGATGGCCGCGAGGAGCTCGGGGGCGCGAATGCGGCCGTCTTTGTCGGTGTCGAGGAGGGCGAGGGTCTTTTCGTCGAGCTCGAGACCCTTGACCGGGCAGGAGAGGGCGGCCCAGAGCTTCTGGTCGAGGGTGTGGAGGTTCTCGAGATCGGCGGCGCTGGTGAGCGCGACTTGGTCGAAGCCGCCGATGCGGTAGAAGTTCCAGATATGCATGGTTGGAGCGTGGAGCGGAGAGCGCGAGGAGCCGGGAAATCCCGGCCTGCGGGTCCGCGAGCCCGAAATCCGCGCGACCGGCTGGATGATCGGACGGGCGGGGGAGGCCTGAGGACCGGGGCAACCGGGAGAGATGGCGAAGCGCGCGACTATGGCGGCGGCCACGACCGGGGCAAGTGCGCCCGAGGCTTTTACGAATTTGGCGCGGCGGCCACCGTCGGAGTCGCCGGGGTGACGGGCACGGTGTCGACGCGGAGGGCTCGTTCGAGCAAGGTGCGGGCGCCGGGTGCGAGATCGCCGGTGCGGAGCGTCTGCTCGAGGTAGCCGCGCACGAGGGGGTGTTGGCGGGCGTTGGCGCGAAGCGTCCAGAGCGCGGTGCGAAGGAGAATCTCGCGGCGGATTTCGACGGGCGTCTCCGGATCCTCGGGATCGGGCGCGGGAAGCATTTCCTGGCTCTCGGCGCCGGGAAGGCTCTTGCGCCAGCGTTCGGCGGCGCCGAGGTCGGCGGTATTGGACAAGGGCTCGAGAAGACGCTGGAGCGGGGCGTAAAGGGCGCTGGCGAAAAAGCGGCCCCAGAGGGCGTCGAGTTGCGAAGCGTGAAGCAGGGGGGAGTCGGGATCGGCGGGCCAGGCGTGGCCGCGGAAGTCGGCGAGGCGCGCCCATAGATCGGGACCGAGGCCCGCGGGCGGCGCGGATGTGGCGCGCAGGTGAAAGCCCAGAACGAGCGAGAGCGCGAAGGCCTCGTCGGCATCGGCGGCTGCCAGGCGGGCGCCGAAGGCGGGAAGGAGCCAGGGGTTGTCGCCGAGGATCTGATCGTAGAAGCCGAGGAGGGGCGGCATCGCGCCGGCGCGTTTGTCCGCGGGCAGCTTTTGGAAAAAGAGGGGCAGGGCGGGGAGCGCGAATTCGGGGCTTGGCGCGAGGTAGTAGTTTTGGAACCAGCGCTCGGAGTCGAAATCCGCCGGGAGGTCGGGGGCGGCGTAATCTTCGATCGCGAGGGTCTGGGAGAGCTCGCTCACGATGCCGGCGAGATGATCGTGGACGCGGACGACGATCTGATATTCGCCGACGGGATCGTCGGGCGCGGCGTAGAAGCTGACGGTCGACGAAGGATAGAGCAGCAGGTCGGGAGTCGAGACCGTGCCCTGCCAGAGCGAGGCGGACAGCGGGGCGCCGTCGAGGCGGCCGTCGGGTTTTTTCACGAGCAGCTCGAAGGTCAGGTCGGCGGTCTCGAGCGCGTCGAAGGCGTAATTGCGCGCGAGCGGCAGGATGAACACGCGTTGCCCGTGGTAGAGTTTGCGGACGGGTTGGTAAGCGGGGCCGGAGCCGGCGAGCACGTGGAGGAAAATGTCGTCGTGCGCGACCTGCGTGGTGACGACGAGAAGCGGCGAAAACGGTTGATCGGGCCGGGCGCGCGTGAAGGGCGTGCCGGCGCGGCTGCGGCGGGCGGGCGGCGCGGGCTCCGAATCGTGGGACGCGACGGGGGCGCGCGGCGGCGCGGGCGCGATGGCGGCGGCGGCCGTCCGGCCGGGCGGAGTCGGGCGGTGGGCGCAGCCGGCGGCGAGCCCCAGGAGGGCGGCGAAGACGAGAAAGCGGCGGACGCGCGGCGGCATGGAAAGAGGACGGGGTGCAGCAGAGCCTAGGCCGGGCGCCGGAGCAAGGACTCGCGGACCCGGCGTCACCGGGGCGGCGCCGGAGTTTGGGATACGGGAGCGCAAGGTTTGCCACCTTGCGGCAATGGAGGATCTTGCGGCATGAACAAATCGACCGGCCGGGGTGGACGCGTGGTGCGGGCGGTGATCGCGGGCGCGATTATTTGCGCGGGAATGCTCTCCGGAACCTCCGCGATCCGGGCTGCGGAGCCGACCGCGCCGGCCGCGGCGGAAGAGACGCCGCCGGCCAAACCGAGCCGAAGCGGCGGCTGGTTCAAGGGTGCGTTGGACGCGTTGGGGGGCAAATCCGGAGCGGGAACCGGCGCGGCGAACGGCGCCGCTGGGGCCCTCTCGACCGATACGATCGTGGCGGGGTTGAAGCGCGGATTGGACACGGGCGTGGACCGCGCGCTTGCGGAGCTTGGCAAGCCGGACGGGTTTTTCGCGAACTCGGCGTTCAAGATCCCGCTGCCGGCGGAGCTGGCGAAGGGCGAAAAACTTTTGCGCAAGGCGGGGCAGGACAAGCTGGCGGACGACCTCGTGCTGGCGCTGAACCGCGCGGCGGAGAAGTCGGTCGCGGAGACGGCGCCGATTTTCAAGGAGGCGATCACGGGCATGACGCTGGCGGACGCGCGCGAGATCCTCGAAGGGCCGAAGGATGCGGCGACGAAGTATTTCAGGAGCAAGACCGAGGAGGCTTTGCGCGGGAAGATGATGCCGATCGTGAAGGCCGCGACGGACGCGAACGGCGTGGGCGCGGCCTACAAGCAATTCGCGG
This sequence comes from uncultured Verrucomicrobiota bacterium, assembly GCA_946482165.1. The sequence continues at coordinate 7,126 of CAMLQS010000262.1, forward strand.
GCAAGGCGGCGCCGGTCGCGTCGTTGTTCGGCTCGAAGGCGGCGAGCCTGGATCTGGACCGCTACGTGTGCGACCGGGCGCTGGACAGCTTGTTCAAGGTGATCGCGACGCAGGAGGCGCAACT
>CAMLQS010000263.1 GCA_946482165.1 uncultured Verrucomicrobiota bacterium
GTGAAGATGAATCTGAACGGGACGATCACCGATCTCACGCGTGTCGTGGAGGTCTCGACGAACGGCCTCTGGACCTTCTTCCGTCGCGAAGACGGCTCGGTCTACGCGTGCGGCCTGAACAACGTCGGCCAGATCGGCGGCGGGGTGACGGCGAACAAAAATGTCGCGATCTTGGTCACCGAATACTGATCGGACCGACCTCCGCGGGAAGAGGCGAGGCGCCTCTCCTGCGGACGGTCGCCGGCGCGAGGAAACGCGCCGCCGGCCTCATTCGACGGCTTGGGCGTCCGCCCACTCGCCGTCGCCTTCACGGATGTCGCGGTCGAGGTAGTCGAACGACAGCCATTCGTAGTGCGGGAGCTTCAGCAGTTCCGCGAATCTCAGGGACGGGGCTTCTTCAATGACCGCATCGATGGTGTCCAGCGACACGATCCGCATCAGTTCCTCGGAGTCGAACTCCACCCCGAGGCGCTCCAGGTTTTCGGGGGCGTATCGGGAAGGATCGATTTCCACGTCGTTCTCCCACTGGCAGGCGAACCGGCATTTTTCCTCGGCGGCGTCGAAAAGGCTGAACGACCAGCCGTGGTCCTCGGCGGAAACAAAATGCAGCAACAGGCCCTCGTTCGCCTGTGTGATCGCCGCGTCGGGCTCGAAATTGTTGCGTTCGGCCACGAAGCTTACCCAGCCCTCGCTCGCCGGGAGGACGTAGCCTTTGCGCCCGGCGCGTTTCAGCAGGGAGATCGCCGCGTTCGTGTCGGAAGTTCGCAGGTGGTAGCTTTCGCTGAATTCGCTCATGGGCGGGGTGTCGATTTGTTTTCGGGCTTCAAGATTCCGGCCGTGGCCAAGGTGTTCTCGACCGCTTCGGGGATCATGATCGGCCATGCCGCGAGGCCCGGAAGAAAGTGCCCGAAGCCGACCTTCGGCGTGTCGGGGCCGGGGGCTTTCCGCCGCTGGAAGAGCGCCCACGCGGTGTAGATCACTCCACCCGCGAGACCGAACGAAACCCACGCGACTGCGACCGCGCGCCATCCGGCAATGAAGAGGAAAACGAGCGGGCTGACATAGCACGCCAGCAGGCCGAGGTTCCGATAGCCGCGGATGCCGGGATTGACGGAGAGCGAGAAGCCGGTCGTCCAGACGGTGGCGGCGAGCAAGGTGACGAAGAGCGGGATCGAGACGGTCATGGGTTCACGGCCGGGCGTGGGGACGAGGAGACGTGGCGAAGGGCGCGTATGGACTCGGACCGGTGGGTGAAGCAGCGGATCAAAGACCGGCGTCTTTCAGCTGGGGGCCGGCTTTGACCAGGAAGTCTTCGAAGGCGCGCTGATAGGCGAGCTGCCAGTTGGCGTCGCTCGCGACCTGTCCTTTGTTGATGCCGTAGCCGCGGATGACGACCGTCTTTGCATCCGAACTCCGCTTCACGGCGAGGGTGCAATAGACGCGCGACTCGAAGGAGACGGCCCACATGCCGGGGGTGAACCAAGCCCAGAATTCGTTGATCTCGGCGTCGATGGTTTTGTCGGAGGCATCCGAGGCCACGGAGTAGCCGTTGCGCTTGAGGGATTCGGTAAGGAGTTCGCGGGTGAGGACGACGACGGAGCGGTCTTGGGGCAGGGCGATGTCGCCCATCGCCTTGCCGTAGCCGTTGCGCTGCCGGCCGATCATGCCGGCCTTTGCGGTGGCGTCCAGGGTGGTGACATCGCCATCGATGGAAGGAGTGGATGGATCGCTCGGTTTGTTTTGGAAGAGGCGCTTGTCCTCGATCAGGCCGATGGTGACGGAGCCTTGGGCGGCGGGATAGCTCGCGGCGCGCGGCACGGAGAGGTCGACGGTGCGACGACCGAGCACGCAGCCGGAGTTTAGAAGCGCCGCGGCGGCGGCGAGGATGAACAGGTATTTCTTCATTTGGGCGGAAAGGAGAAGGTGGGGGAATCGGCGCGTTTTACTGGTCGGCGGTGAAAAGGACGCAGCGTTCGGCGGCCATGGCGCGTTGGTAGAAAGCCCGGATATCGCACAGGTAAGACCAGGAATACTCGAAGTCTTCCGTGCTCTTGGGAAAGCCGTAGCGCGTGGCGTCCATCTCATCGTAGCGGCGGCGGAATTCGTCCTTGGTCAGCGTCTGAAGGGCGTGGGCAACCGCGCCGACCGCGAGAGGCAGCTTGAGCGACATGATGTAGTCGCTTTTGAAGTAGAGCGGTTCGCCTCCCAAGATGACGAAGCGAAGCGGTTCGGGGCCGGTGGTGTAGCTGAGCTCGCCGTCACCGAGGGCGCGGTGGATTGCGTCCCAAGCTTTGTCGGATTCGCAAAGAAACTCCGCGTGCTCGCCGAAATAAAGCTCCTCCAGTTCCTCCTGCAAATACTCCAGGCGCTCTGCGTCGGTCTCAAGCGACTCGAACCTGTCGATTTCGGCGTCGGTCAGCGCAAAGTGAATGCCACGACATGACATGGTAATGGAGATTGTTGCACGGGCCTGAGCTGCAAGATGGTTTATCCCGGGCCGGTTAACTTGAGCGCCTTTTTCACGAGTGGCTTGGTTTGCCCGCTCCAAATGGAGGCCTGATAGATCTCCTCCATGCCGCCGTCGGCGAAGATGATTTCGAATCTGAAGATCTTCTCGGTGTCACCGGGGGCGGAGAGCCAGTCCAGCGACGAGTCGCCGGCGCGACGCGGGGTGGATTCGCCTTTCCAGTAACCGGTGGTGTCGAACGTCAGGTTAGGATCTTCGACCAAGGTGACGGCGGTGGGGCCGGTGACATCCTCGACCGTGACGGCGCGAAGCGCTTGGTTGGATTTTGAGGTGAAGCCGAACACGTAAATCAGCTCGGCCTTGTCGCCATCGATCATGAAGCCGGTGACGTCGATTTTGATGCGTGCCGTTTCCGACGAGCGGGCACCGGCCGCGTAGACAGGCAACCGGACGGTTTTCCCGCCCGCGACCTGATAGGTGCGAAGCGAGGCTTGAGGCGTTGCGCAGCTTGCGAAGAGCAGCGGGAGCGCGAGAAGGATGTGTTTTTTCACGGGTGAAGACAGTAACGGCGGACGTGGCGATCGGCGCGTTTCCGTGGCACGGGTCGCGCTCAGGGCGCGGGCGGCTCTTCGGTCGGGAGTTCGGGTTCGGTGATTTCGACCGCTCCTGATTGCAGAAGACCTTTGGCATCGGGGAGGATGAAGTAGCCGCCGACGAGGTCCTGGCCGTCGCCCAGCGGGTCTTGGACGAACATGGCGCGGAATTTCTGGGTGCGAAGCACTTTGGTCCCGGTCGTGTCGAGGATGGCTGCGGAGCCGGTGACGAGGCCGGTCTTGGCGTCGAGTTTGACGGCAACCCGGTTGGGATTGTCGGGAGTGCCGGCTTTGGGGGCGGCGAGTCCGGTGGCGGTGGGCGTGAGTATTTGCTCGATGGGTTTGGATAGGCGGGAGAGGCCGCCGCCATACAGCAGGAAGTCGGCACGGTGCTCCGCGTTCTCAAGTGGGGCGAGGGGAGGCAGATTCCGGCCGGTGGCGGGAAGTGGCGCCCCGAGCACAACAACCTGCTGCCGGAAGCCATCGCGATAGGCGGCCGCTTTTCGGTTGGTGTATTTCTCCCAGGAAACAAAGCCGGCGATCCACGGGTTGGGCGCGACGACATCGCGGTCCAATTGAAGAAGTCCCCATAGATGAAACCCATCGTGTGGAAAGAAAACGGGAACGACGCCGTCGCGCGAGACGCTCGTGTTGGTCGTGAAACGATTACCGAGCGCCGTCTCCCCAACCACGGTCACTCTGCCATCCACGGAAAGATCGAGGCGAAGAAAGCCCGCGCCGTCGGGAGCGAGATTGACGGACGGTTCTTCGGGATCGCCAAAAGCGAGGGCCGTGTATCGTCCGGCAAAGGGGTGCGGAAATGCTTTGTCATGGGAGATGCCAAGACCGGTTTCAGGAAGCGGCTTCGAATGGAACTCGTAGATGGAAAGCCAGAGCTGGCACTGGTCGGTGAGCGTATCCCAGTAGAGCGAGCCGAAAACCCCGACCCCGTCGATCGTGGTCCGAAAATTGCCCGTGCGGATATCGGAATAGTCGGAGGCTCCGGCGCGCGGGATCTTAACCGCGAACGAGCCGGTCCCCACGAAGGTGCGCACGTAGCCGGTGAAGCGCTCGCCGGAACGGGAGATCTGCCAGGCGCCGACCAATGGATCGAGGTCGAGCTCCTGCAGGCCGGAATAACGGCCGTGGTTTCTCTCAAGGCTCGCCGCGGCGACTCGGAAGTTGATCGTGTGTTCGATGTAGCCGCCGGCGTTGGAAACCTTGATTTTGACGGCGTAACGTCCGGGCAGTTCCACCGTGCCGGAAATCGTTTGGGTTTCCCGGTCGAGGACGAGACCCCGGGGGATGTCCGAGACTTCCCATTCGAGCGATTGTCCCGAGACCGGAATCGAGAGCGCGACGGCCGCTCCCTCGCGCAACGATTGCGCCGGCGGCCAGGCCGTCGCGTCGTAGGCGGGCCGGGTGATGGTGGTGGTGATGGTGACCGGTTGGCTCCAGTGACTGAAGGCGCCGACTCGTTCTGCGCGCGCCCGCACTTCGTAGGTCGTCTCCGGCGAAAGCCCGAGAAGGCGGAATGAGTTCGAGTAGAGATCGCGTGCGCCGGCGTAAGTCCACGGATCGTCCGATCCCGCGCGGCGATAAGAGAAGGCTTGATCGATCTGGGTGGAATAGAAGCCGCCGTAGTTCGGCGCTCGCTCCCAGGCGAAGTCGGCTTCCGTGTCGACGACGGCGACAGGGCGGATGGCGACTTCCGAGACCAAGGGAAGTGAATCGACTGAGACGAATCGGAGGCTGTCTTCATAGACGACGAGTTTTCGCGAAACCGCGTCGTAATGGCGTGGGCGCGCCGGATGATAATCGGGAAGAATGCGCGCCTCCCGATAATTCTCGCCTTGGTAGATCAGGCTTGGCCCCACCATCGCAGAGCCGTCGGCGGCGATGGCGACGATGGGGTCGTTGAGGTCCGCGATTTGGCCGAGGGATTCATCGCAGACGACGCCATTGGCGACGAATCGGAAGGGGCGGATGCTCCTAAGCGGGGCGCTCCGATGGTAGTTGGACACGACGAAATCGGTCGCGGCGGATTGCGTGAGCGATGCGCCGTCCCGTGCCAGGCGCCGAAGAGTGAAAGACAAGGTCGGAAACTCCGAGGAATAGTCGGTGTCGAGGGCGTAGACGGTCGTCTGGTCCTCGCTCAATACGCAGCGTTCGCCGTGCGCGCGGCCATTGAGCACGAGGTCGTATCGGGAGGTCCGGGGATCGTAGTGCAGAAAACTGCTGTATGGATCGGAGATCCAAACACGACCGTCCTCCGACGAACGCACGTCGTGGGCGGTCGGGGTGACGTAGCCGGCCGCGACCGCCGGAAGGGTGAACACGCGTTTGAATGACAGGGTTTCGGGATCTATTTCCGCGACGCAGTTGGCGTTGATGGCGTAGACGGGATTTGCACCATCGGTGACGGAGAGGGTGGGCTTGTTCCAGGTGGAATAGAACTCCGGGACGGGAAGGGGACGACAAAGAGCAATTTGCTCGGAAGCGGTGTCGATGGATAGGAGGAATCGCCCGGCGGTTCCCGACTCGTCATGGACGGAGGGACCGATCGCGATGAGACGTCCTGCGTCCCGCAGCACCTTCATCGTTTCAATGTCGAGCGGCCGAACCTTGATGTTGAGAGTGACCGGCACTGCACCTTCTGTGGTTGTCAGGCGGAGTCGCGCCTCGTGTGTGCCGGTGCCAAGAGCGAGGGCGTCAACTGAAATTTCGGCTTTGCCAGGACCCGAGCCCGAGCCTTGTCGAACCGAGATCCACGGCGTTTCGGAGACGAGGCTCCACTGGACCTGCGAATCGGAGGCGAGCACCGACAGCGCGACGTCGCGTCTTCTCGCGCCGACGATGGTTTCGAAGCCAAGCGGGAGACCATCGATTCGGGCGTGAGAGACTCCGAACCGCTGAACCTCGCCGACTTGTGTGCGCGTTCCGAATACGGAGTCCACTCTCCAAAAATAAGTTTGGCCGGGCGCGAGAGCGCCAGGGAGGTCGAGCTCGGCCATTAAAAATTCCCCGAGCAGCAATTCAGCGGCGGGCTCTGGTGCGTCGAGATCGGTTTTGGAATCGGCCAGATAAACGCGGTAGCGATCAGCGCCTGGTTGCGGGCGCCAAGCGAGGTGGTTGAGAGGTGCCACAGTGGCGCCGTCGGACGGAGTGCGATGATTGACGGATGGCAGGCCGGCAAGCAGCGGGGATAGGGGCTCCACCGAAAGCTTGGGCAGCCGGTAGGACGATTCGCCGCTGGACAAGATGAGCTCCTGGTCGTCCCCGCTGAAACCGAGGACCGAATAATTGTAATAGTTAGGGAAGCGGGTTTGCAGAGCCGGCAGTTCGCGTCGTAGTCCTTCTTCCAAAAGCACGAACAAGTTTGAACAGACCGCGACGGCGCCGGTTCCAGTGAGGCCGGTGACGGGGCTGTCCAAGGTTTTCACAACCTGGGGGACCGCGTCCGGATCTTCGACCCGAATATCGGACAGGATCGTGGTGTTGGTCACCACGTAGTCGGGCCGGGTGGTAAAGCGGATTCGCGGCATGTCATCCGACCACGGCCGGTGGCGAGTGGCGTAGTAGACGGACTCAAGCGCGACGCCGTCGTCGACCACCGATTCAACCAAACCGTTTTCGTCGAGGCGAAGGCGAAGCAAGCGCGACCGGTCGGCGTAGCCGGTGGTTTCGTATTGGGTGCGGGCCCAGAGTTCCTGACGCCGCGGATGAAGGGCCAGGTCGTCGACGGAGAAATGGTTTTCTCGAGTTTCCGCAGGTGCCGGCACAGGGAAGGATTGGAGAAGCCTCCCATCGGTTGCGTTCAGCACTTCGACGAAGGTTTCGAAATAGGTATAGATATAGGTGTCGGCGGAATCGATGGGCGCGCCGTAGCGAAGGAAGTAGATGCGCCCGTCTCGCTCACCGGCAAAGATCCGCTGGGTCCCGGCGGGCGCGCCGTCTTTCAACTCGAGAGCGGGGCGAGCGGCGAGGGTTCCGGCCTGGAAGCGCGCGATTCTGGGCACGGCGGAGAAGAAAACCTCCAAGGCGGTTCCGTCGGCGCTGTTTCGAAGCACCCTCCCTTGGGAGCCGACGTAGGCGGAATCGGGGGCCATGGAAAAGCGCGAAAGGTTTTTCACCATGCCGGTCGAGGCGTC
>CAMLQS010000264.1 GCA_946482165.1 uncultured Verrucomicrobiota bacterium
AGGCGGCGCCTTAGTAATGCGCGTCCGCGGCGGCGAAACGAGGGAGGGTCAAGGCCAGCGCCTGCCTGCCTCCCGAGCCGGTGCCATAGGTCGTCTTGTTGAGGCGTCGCCATTGGCCTTCCTGCTGGCGCTCGATGACGAAACGATGCCAGCGCCGGTAGTCGAGCGCGCGGGCGAGGTGATCGCGCCACGAGCCGGATTCGTCGGCGGTTTGTTCGGCGGCGATGCGACCCTGGAGAAACGCGGCGACGGCGGCGCGTTCGGCGGGCGTCCATAGTTCGCCTTTTTTTAGCAGGATCGGGCGCACTTCGTGGAAACGGATCTCGGTGTCCGCCTCCCACTGGAAGCGGAAGCGCACGCCGGTGCTGGTGGGGCGGGAATAAAGTTCCTCGTTGGCGGATGCGCGCCAGAGCTCGGCGGCGCGGATCAGCTTTTGAAGTTCGACGGCCGCCTCGGCGAGCAGATGGTTTTCGATGATCTCCCGCTCGCGCTCCTGAAGCAGGCGGCCGCGCGCCTCGATCTCGGAGGAAAAGGCGGCGTGCAGTTCCGTCATGGTCAGCACGCGCGCCTGGAAGACGCACCGCACGAGGACGACGTCCTGCACCTGGTGCGTTTCGGCGGCGTGGCCGTGCGAGGTGAGGCGGTCTCGCAGGTCTTGGATGTGCCCGTGGATCTGGTCTTGGCGCTGTTGCCAGCCGGAGTCGTCGGACGGGACTTCGGAAAGCCGGGTTTCGATGTCGCGGGCGATCTCGACGGCGCCGGAGACGCTCCACTCCTCTTCGAAATCGTGCGCGGCTAGCGCGGAGTCGGCGTCGACCAGCAGGCGCTGGGCGGCGAGCTGGCGCAGCCGGGTGATCGCCTCGCCACGCAGGGCTTCTTGATCGGTTCGTTTCTGGTTCGCAGTCGTTTGATTCTCCTGCGCGCGGGCGTGGGCGGTCGCTTGGTCCACGCGTTGCGTGTCGTTGTCGCGAAGTTCCTTTTTCAGGCTTTCGACCAAGGTCTTCGCGGCTTGGTGTTTTTCCAAAATCGCTTTCACGGACTGCCCGTGGCTTTCCTCCAGCGTCTTGAAATGTCGGAGCGCGGCCTCGGCCTTGAGCGCGGCGGACAAGCGACGCTCTTCGCGACCGGTAAATTCGGTTTCGGCCGCCGCGGTCTGCTCCCGCGCCTGCGCGAGCTGGCTGGCGATGGTCTCGGCGTGGCCGAGCGTGGGCCAAAGCGTGGCGAGCGAAGTGGCGTAGTGCTGGGTGGCATCCGTCAGCGCCGGCAGGTGGCCGAGCCAGCCGGCGAGCTTCAGGTCGGCGGCGTCCTGCTGAAGCCGGGCGCGCTTTTGTTCGGCCTCCGCGCGGCGGGCGTCGGCCGACTTGGCGGCGTTTTCGAAGGCGACAAAGGCTTGCGTGGTCTGGCGGACCGCGGTCCCGAGTTGGTAACCCGCGAGGAGAACGGGCTCCTCGGACGGGGCCGCCTCGAATTCGGCGGTCGCGACGACGCGGTCCTCCGCCACGGACGCCACCAACGCCTGATTGGCGCGAAGCGCGGCTTCGGCCTCGGCAAGACTCGCCCGCAGCAGCGCCAGTTGCCGGCGGCGCGCAGCGGCCCGCGTGCTTTCGCCGATGAAGTCCGCATCCGGCTTGGTCCAGCGGCCTGACATCGGCCCGAGACGCCACGCACCATCTACGGACATCCAGTGTTCGCTTTCTCCGGGCGCGGAACCGATGCGCTCGAGCAGGTGGGAGATGGTCTGAGCGGAGAGTTGTTTCGCGGCGACGGATTCCGGATCTATGGCAGGAACCAGCAAGTTCCCCAGGTGGCGGCAGAGAGGGGCGGAAGGGGCGTTGATTCCGGCATGAGGAGGCGGCGGGACCAGAAAGGTATCCTCCTCGCCGCCGAGGACGCCTCCGTCAGGCAGGATCCAGGCGTCGAGAAGTCCCGAAGACTGAAGCGCGGCCTCCATGCCGGCGCGCGCCGCGGGCTCGACTTCGGGCCGGAAATCGCAGACGCGCCACAACGGCGCCCCGGGACGCCCCGACCGATCGGATCCGCGAGTCGCGGGTGGCGGGGGGGATCGTGTCTCCCCGGTTTCAAGGAGATCGATCTCCGTATTCAGTTTATCGATATTCCGGGCGAGCTCGCCGGCGGTCTGCCTGAGATCGGTTTCGCGCGCGGCAAGGGCCGAGATGGCCTGTTGATGCGCGGCCTGGGCCGCGAGGCGGAGCGGACCGGGGCCTTCCCGTCGATCCAGCCAGGATGCGAAGTTGTCGGCCAGGGAGGACGGAGGAATTGGCCGAAGCAGACGGGCGGCGGCCTGCCAGGCGGTGTAGCGTTCGATCAGGCCGGCGCCCGCCGCAGCGAGATTGTCGCGCGCATTGTGTTCTTCGAGCCGGGCTTCGCCGGCTTTGGCCTCGGCCTGACGCAGCTCCCCTTCCGCTTGTGCAAGGGCGCGCCCGGCTTCGGTCGCCGCGTCTTCCAGTTTGACGAGCAGGCGGAGGCTTTCGAGTCGTTTGGCGATCGTCTGCTTCAACGAGACCTCGGCGGCTTTGTAGGCGCGCGGCGGTTGATCGTCGGAGAAATGCTCGCGATGCGCGTCGTCCAGCGCGGCGGCGTTTGCGGCGCTGGCGGCGGCGCGAAGGACGCCCGCCAGATTTTCCTCGAAGGCGGCGAACTGCTCTTCGATCAGGTTTTGCCGGGCCTGGGCCAACTGGAGTGCGCCGGCGGCTTTTTCCTCGTCGGCCTTGGCTGCGACGAGGGCGTCCGCGGCGGCTTGGGCGGCCTCGCCCGCGAGGCGGATTTCGTCGGCGGTGCGCATTTCGGGACTGTTGGCGAGGGTGCGTTCGTCGGCCTCGGCTCCGGCAAGGCGAGTGTCGAGTTCCTCCCGCTGGCGTTGAAGCGAGGCGAGCGCGGCTTCGGCGGCTTCGAGGCGTTTGGCGGCGTCCTTGGCCGCGCGCTGGGCGCCTTCGTAGGCGGAGTTGGCGGTGCGAACTTCGGCCGCCCTCCGGCGCACGGCGATGCGCACATAGACGGCGTATTCGCGGAGAAACGCGGCGACGGCTTCCCTCGCCGCAGTGAAGTCGCGCACGGTGTCCTTGTCGGCTTGCAGGCCGCGGAAGGACTCCGCCACCTCCTCCACGATGGTCGCGGCGAGAGTGGGCAACGCGTCGCCGAGGGCGTCGGGCAGCTCGTTTTCGTCGAGCTTTCGCGTGAGCTGCGGACGGCGCAGGCGGATGAGCAGCTCGATCAGCGCACCGTAGCGCGGGCCGAGCCCGAAAAGCGTTTGATCGACCACCTGCCGGTAGGCTTCGGCTTTCTGATAAACCTGGCCGGAAGCGCCGATGACTTCGGCGAGTCGTTCGCGACCGAGCGGCGTGCGCTGGTGGTTTTGCAGGAAGAGGTCACGTCCGATGCGGAGCGTGGTGGTGAAAAACCAGCGCGTGTGGAGCCCGGTGTGGCCTTCGACGGCGCGCAGGCCGCAACCGAGCGTGAAGAAGTGGTCCACCCCGTGCGCGTCGCGACGGCCGAACTCTATCCATGTGTAGCCGGTGCGATCCTTGTGCCGGCCCATGAGCAGATTCCACTCGATGCGCTTGGCGGCGTCGCCATCCGGTTCGACGCGGGCGGGCGAGACCTCGCCGTCGAGGAGGAAGGGGAGTTGCAGCGCCAGCACGCGGGATTTGCCGCTGCCGTTGTTGCCGCGCAGGAGCAGCCGACCCTGCTCGTAGTGGAACTCCTCGTAATCGTAGCGATAGAGGTTGAGCACGCCGCTGCGCAGGGGCTGCCAGCGTTCGCGGCCCGGAGCCGGCAGGGCGGGGCCGCCGGAGTCGGAATGCGCCTTGACCTCAAGGATGGGTGAGTGAGGGGCGGTCATGAGGAGAGAGCGGGGGCGTCGGATTCGTCGATCGGGGCGAGGGCGGCGCTGGCGCGCAGCGCGAAGCGGCCAAGCGCGGGCAGGGGGCGGAGGGCATCGCCGGAACGCACGATCAGCGAGAGGCCCGCGAGGCGGTCGAGCACGAGCTCGGCGAGGGAGATTTCCGCACCGCGCAGCTCCACCTCTTTTTTCCAGTGGTGACGATGCTGACGGATCAGTCGCGCGATTTTCTGACGCACGGCCTCGACGGTCAGTCCGGCGGCTTCGCCTTTGCGGAGAAGATCCGCCAGCCAGGTCGCGATGAGAAGCGTGAGGTGGCCCTCGGTGCCTTCTTCGGGGAGGCCGGAGTCGGTGCAATCGCCGTCGAGATCGACCAAGGCGATGCCTTCGGCGCGCACCTCGGCATGGAGGCCGCTCGCGGACGTCAGGGCGTCGAGCAAGAACGAGCGCTGGCGGTCGAGGTAGGCTCGGGCCTCGTCGTCGAGCGTGTCGTAGTAGAGCACGGGATCGTCGAGCAGGCGGCCGACGAAGCGGGAACGCAGGGCGCGGTTGCGGGCGTCGGGCGTGTCGGGAAGCGCGGAATCGAGCAGGGCGTCGAGCCGCGCCTGGAAATCCGTGGCCGTGATGAGCGAGGGGCTGCGGTGGGCGAGGAGGATCAGCGAGAGGACGGGTCGGCTGACGTTGTAGAGAACATCCGACTGGCGGTCGCGCAGCAGGTGTTCCTCGTCGCCTTGGACGCGGCGGAGAACGCCGAGCGAGACCAGCAGCCTCAGCGCGTGGACGAAATCGCGCCGGCCGGACTGTTCATCGAGCGACCAAACGAAGCCGGCCGCCACGAAGGTCGGTTCGGCCGCGATCGCCAGCTCGATGCTTCCGGCCAGATGCCCGAGGGTGACCTGGCGGTCGCCACGCTCCAGCGCCGCCAGCGCCAGACAGAAGAGAATGTAGCGCGCCCGGTTGAACGGTTCCTCGCTGCGTGGATCGAGCGCGGGACGGGTGGCGTCGTCCGAGAGCGCGGGGCGTTTGCGCAGGCGGGCGGCCTCGGCCGTGACGACCAGGGACCATTCGGCGTGGTGCGCGAACCAATCGGACAACCACTCCCGGTGCCGCCGCACCAGCGTGAACGCGGAGGCGGTGGCGCCGTCGGGAACGAGCAGCGGAGTTTGGAGCAAGGCGCGCAACGCGGTCCGGCGTTCCTCCGCCATGAGGGGCTCCGCCTCCTCGCGCAGGCGGGCGAGACGCGCGCGCCGGGAATTCGGCCGGAAACCGGCCCCCGGCGCGGCAGGTGGAGTCGGCGCTGGAACGGGAGGACGCGGGGGAATCGGCGGAGTGGGCGTGCTCATGACCGGAGGAAGGGCGGCGGGGTGATCGGGTCAGAGGGTGGATTCGATCGTGACCCAGTGGTCGGGGCCGGTGAAGGCGCCGTCGCGCGTGACGAGGGTGGCGAGCGCCCCGCCGGGCACGGGTTCGAGCCGCACGCGCAGGGTGCCGTCGGCGGACTCGGCCTCGACGGGCCCCGAGTTGCCGGCGCGTCGGGTGAGCGCATGGCCCAGCAGGTCGAGGAAGAGGCGGAAGGAATCGTCGTTGAGCGGACCGAGCGCGGCGAGCCGGCGACGGCCGGCGTCGATGAGATGGTGGCGGGCGCGCTCGATCTGCGCCGCCTGCTCGCGGGCGAGGGCGCGCAGACGGGCTTTTTCAGCCGAGTGGTCGATCACGGCGGGCGCCGGGCCGCGCGGGGCGGAGCGCCCCTGCTGGCGCAGACGTGGCGACAACCACACGGGAGCGCCGTCGAGCCAGCTGGTGCGCGGCGTTTCGCCCCGGGAGGAGCGTTCGGCGAGGGTTTCGGAGTTGATGCGGAGGTGGCGAGCAGGGGAGAGGGCGAAGGCCGAGCGCCAGAGCCGGTGGCACGCGGACTCGTCGGGCGCCTCGGCGAGCCAGCGGGCGAGCGTGGAAAAATCGGCGGCGCGGTCGGCGCGGCTGGTGCGACGATCGTTGATCTGGGAGACGGCGGTGAGCAGCGCCGGGATGGCCGCGCGGGCGCGGGACCGCAGCATCTCGGCCTGCGAAGGCGTGTCGCCCGCGATGAACCAGCGGCGGAGGCCCTGCCACGCCTGCCGCCAGCGCGCGGTCGCGAGTTCATGGGCGTCCGGAGCCGGGTCGAGCATGTCGACGAGATCGCGACGCGCGGCGGCGGCGAAGGCGAGATCCACGCCGCATTCCTCGAGGAGGAGCAGCGCCTCGGTGATGCGACTGGTGGCGACGACGAGTTCGCCGATGAATTTTTCCAGGTAGTCGATCAGCTTCTCCTTGTAGGCGATGAACGCGTCGATGCCGATGCCGTGCAGTTCGAGCGTGCTGTGCAGGCCGCGCATGAAGGACTGGGCGCGGGAGGTGAGCTGTTCGAAACGGGCGACGAGACTGGACAGGATCTGGTGGAGTTTGGCGTCGTCGAGAGGGTCGTCGGCGAGGCGCGGGAGAAGCGCGTCGAGGAGTTCGCCGATGTCCTGAAGGGCGGCGGTCTGGAGTTCGCCGGGGCGGTGCAGGTATTCGTCGAAGACCGAGAGGGCTTGCTCGGCGGCCTCGCCGGCGGCGCTGAGCTGGTAGAGGCGACGGCGCTGGTAAAACTCCTCGATGGTTGCCGCGTCGGCGTTGTCGGCGGTGTCGTCGAGGTTGCCCCAGGCGCGGAGCTGCTGGAGCGCCGACGAGAGGGCATCGAGGTCCGCGGAGAAGGAGGTGGCGAGAGCGGCGTGGATTTCGGAGGGGCGAAGGGAAATGACGAAGCGGGCGCGCTCGGCGACGAAGAAGGAGAGGATGGCCCGATAGAGCGGGGTTTTCTCGACGTTGAGATGGGCGAAGACCGCGTAGGAGGCGGAGGTGTCGGGGGAGGCGCTCATCGTGGACGGGGCCTGGGCGAGTATGGGGCGGGAGCGGAGACCGATGCGGTTATATTACTTTCCAGCGCTCGATGTCGCGGGAGCTGAAGTCGCAGCCGGCGACGCGGAGGGCGAGGGGCTCGTGCGGGTCCCACGGATAGCGGGCGGGATCGGAGCGGAGTTCGAGCAGGCCGTTGACGGCCGGGACGGGGAAGGCGGGACGGAAGGTGATTTCGACGCGCTCGCCGAGCGGCAGGCCCCAGACGCGGGCGATCTCGTCGCGGAGCTGTAGCGGCGTTTGTCCCGTATCGGCCCGTCCAAGCTTCGGCGCCCCCGGGGCGCCGAAGGAGAAGGCGAGTTGATCGGGTGGCATGGGGAGGGCGGGCCGGCGCAGGACAGGGGCGTTGGAGCAGTGGTTATGCCGGTCGGAAGAGCCCGAGGCCGAAG
>CAMLQS010000265.1 GCA_946482165.1 uncultured Verrucomicrobiota bacterium
TGCGCCAAGCATGCCCGGCAAACGCGCTTGTCCATCCGGCCCGCACCCGCAAATTACGGTTTTAGGCGCAAACGTCGGGCAGAACCCAGACGGCATAAAATTGGTCCAAGCATTCACCAAGCTAAATTCCGCAGCCGGCTTGGTGCTCGTGGACTGGCGGGCGCAGATGCCGTGGGTTTCCACAAAAGAGTCGGGACAGATCGACGTATGGCGTCCGTGACTCCGAAAAGAATCCTCCTCGGGGCGAGCCCCAAGGCATCACGGAAAGGTGGCTTGCGCCGATCCCAGCGGGCGGCGGCCCCCATGCGCCGCGAGCGGCGAGGCATCGGCGCCGTCCCGAACAAAAAGTATCCATCTATCGCATACTTTTATACGCCCCGGAATTTGAAGACAGCCCCTGGCGAGATAACTCTTGCCGCGCGCATCGCGGGATCCTTTTTCGAGGCCGCACGCATGCGTTACCGACATAATTTTTCCGCCGGCCCGGGCGCCTTGCCCGACGGCGTGATGCGGGAGACCCGCGAGGCGCTGGAGGAGGTTCCCGAAGTCGGCTTGTCGCTGCTCGGCATCAGCCATCGTTCGGCGTGGTTTCGCGACGTCGTCGCCGAGGCGGAGGATCATTTTCGCCGGTTGCCGGGCATACCGGACGGCTACCGCATCCTGTTTCTCCAGGGTGGCGGCACGCAGCAGTTCAGCCAGATACCGATGACGCTGCTGCGCGGCCGGGATCTGACCGCCGAGTATCTAGAAACCGGATACTGGAGCGGAAAGGCCGTCCACGAGGCGCGGCGCGAGGGCGCGGTGCGCGTGCTCTGGTCGGGCCAGTCGGAGCGCTTTCAACGCCTGCCGGCGGATGCCGAGCTGGGCGCCTCGCCCGAGGCGTGTTATCTGCACTACGTCTCCAACGAGACCGTGGAGGGCCTGCAGTTCCACCGCGTGCCGGGGCGCGACGAGGTGACGCGGGTCTGCGACATGTCCTCCGATCTGCTGAGCCGTCCGGTGGACGTCTCCCGCTTCGGGCTGATCTACGCCCACGCGCAAAAGAATCTCGGGCCGGCCGGCGTGACGGTGGTGATCGTGCGCGACGAGATCGTGCGCGCCACGCCCGACGGCCTGACCGCGATGCTGGACTACCGGCTGCACGCGGCGGCGCATAGCATCTACAACACGCCGCCGGTCTTCGCCATCTATGTGACCATGCTGGTCGCGCGGTGGGTGCGTCGGGAGATCGGGGGCCTGGAGCGCATGGCGGAGATCAATGCGGCCAAGGCGGCGCGTCTTTATGCGGTCATCGACGAGAGCGACGGGGTTTACCGGGGCCGGGCCGCGCGCGACGACCGCTCGTTGATGAACGTCGTGTTCGGCCTGCCGAGCCCCGCGCTCGAGGCCGATTTTGTGCGCGCCGCCGCCGCCGAGGGCATCTGCGGGCTGGAGGGGCATCGTTCGCTGGGAGGCGGCCTGCGGGCCTCGATCTACAACGCCGTGACCGACGAATCGGCCGGGGCGCTCGCGGAGTTCATGCGCGAGTTCGCCCGGCGCGCCGGTTGACTTTTCCCCATGTCCGCCCCTTCCGCCCCCGAGCGTCGCGTGGTCCGGCTCGACGCCTCCGATCCCTTGGTGATCGAGCGCTTCGAGCGGGCTTTTTATCAGGGCTTTGCGCATCTGACGCACAACCGGCTGATCCGCAGTCTCTGGATCTGGGACACGGAGCAGGGCCGGCTGCGCACGCGCATACCCTACGCGGACCAGGCTCTGTGGGGACGCTTCACCGGCGAGCGCTTCGACGGCGGAGTGTCGGTGAATCTGCGTCCGGCCGTGCTGCAAAGCGCCGCCTTCGGTTTTGCCGTCCCGCCGGAATTGGAGCCTGCGGCGGCGGAGGGCCGGGTGTGCGAGTTCATGGCCTGCTTCGTGATCGAGGACAATTCCCTGTCCGGGGCCTTCGCGCTCTGGAACGGGCTCTTCGAGGCTTTGCGCGACGCGGGTTTCACCCATGCGCTCGCCACCACCGCGCCCAAGATCCTGCCGCTTTACCGACGGATTGGCGGCATCGTGATCGCGGAGGCGAGCATCGAGGGCGAGGTCCGCTATTTTCTGCGTTTCGACCTGGCGCACACCACCCGATGGATGGCGCGCGTGGCCCCCGTCGGGGCGGCGGCGGAGCTGTCGCGGCCCAGATATCTGGTCATGCCTCCGCCCGCCCCCGAACAAGCGCTGGGGCTCGTGGACCAGGAGCTCGGGCTCCTCCTCGGTCGTCTGGTGGTGGCGATGGGTATCGCCCGTGGCGACGGTGACGAAGGTTTCGATCTGGAACTGCGGCGCAGGGCCTCGTCGGCGGTGCGGCAGGCCGTCCAGAAATACCTCGCGCATATCCTGGGCGCCGAGCTGCCGCCGGAATGGCGGGCGAGTTTCGCGCAACGCGAGAAGCGGCTGCTCTCGATGGACGCGTTGGAGGAGGCGGCGTTCGGCTTTGCCGGCATCGCGCGGACCCTTTCGCTCCCGGCGGTAGGCACTTTGGTCGAGTCGCTCGATCTCCTGCTGCTCACCGCACTGCGCGCGTGGGACGGGGACGAGGCCGAGCGCGAACTGCTGCGCGATCTGACGCGCGAGGATAGGTCGGCGGCGCTGGAAAAACTCCGCCTCGGGCCTTCCGGGCCGGAGTCCGAGGACGGCCGGGCGGCGTTCCGGACGCTCGCCGAGTGTTTCTCCCGGGCGGTGCGGATGCTGCACCGTTTGTTCTGACGCCGGCCCGCGCCACGCATGGTAAACCACGGGTCGGCCCCACGGGATCGGTGCGTTGTTTGTTGATTTCGGTCCGGAGTCGGGGCGGGGCAAAGTTCCTGAGGCTGGCGCCCGTGCTCCGAGCTTCATTTGGCCATCATTTGGCCATCCATCAACAAACACCCCCTCGCCCCCTTCCGCCTTTCGTCGAAGAACGGGCCAATGCACACGCATGCCCGGCAAATGCGCTTGTCCATCCGACCCGCCCCCGCAGATTACGCGGAAATAAGCGAAGCAGGCCCCCTCCCCGCAAAAAAAGTCCCTTTTTCTACATCTAATCCGGCATCCTTCGGCCTGAACCAACCTCTTTCCGACCACACAATGGTAGGCAGAAAGATATGACAAACCGCCCGCCAATCGGATTTCGAGTCGCCTTCACCGCCATCGGCGGGATATTCATAGGCGTCGGTTTCATATTCGGGGCCTGGCCTCTTCTTCCGTTCGGCGCCCTCGGACTAATCGGCGGCGGACTTGAATCGCGTATCCATGCGGATAAGGCCAATCGAAGCCTGACGATCAGAAATTTATCATGGGGATTTCCGGTTTACATCAGAACATTAAAAGTTCCCGCAAACTCATGCATAATTGGAATCATGCATCCAGCCGGAAGCCAAGGGGGCGATGGAATATCCTTATGCGATAGCGCCTCATTGTATTTACAGGCTCCACCGCGACAGAGGACCATGTTGGCGGCCGACGCAAATGCTGCCGCGCTTATTTCGTCAGGACGAGCATTAGCCACCGTTCTAAATATAGATTTCGAATATGAAACAGGAGCCTAGCGAAGCATTGGAGTGAAGCCGTTGCCTGGCGCAATCAGTGCCGTTTCCGTGCCGCGCATGGACACTGATCGCGCCCGCTCAGCTTGAGCGTTGCTCTAGGCAAAAAACCGTGACTAAGTGACCACTTGCCGCCCAGTTTGATACGATATCAGCCAAGCCGCCCATAACAATGAGGACGCCAAAGGATTTGCACCGGTTCAAAGCCATCTTCTTTGGCCTATCGTCGGTCATCTTGTTTTTCGCGCTCTATTTTTCCAAGGTGAAGAGCCCCGCGGGTCTGTCGCCATTTCAGATGGCCCTCTTGGCCTCAGGTTTCCTGGCTGCTCTTTCGATTTATCACCTCATTGCCTGTCGGCTCACATCGCCCGACACGCGTTTCTACGATATCTCACGCCAACCTCCAGAAGAGCAAATTACTGTCTGCAGACGCATCATATGGACAATGATCATCGTTTGCCCGCTCCTAGCGTATTATGAACACAAAGAAATCACCGACTTTGAAACCGGTCTGGCTACTCGTTACCGGAGCTCGCCGCCCGTGGTCTATGTCTACAAAAACGTGGGCAAGCAGGCGGCGGTGGCATTCTGGCCACTTTTCGGCGTCGTGGTCTGCACCGCGGCCTATTTCAGGATAAAGAAGGCAGAGCTGGTGATTCGCGAGTGCGACGATTCCGATCAATAGTCCGACGCCGAACCCAAAGGACCGCCTCAAGGAGGCATAACGTTAGGCAGAATATGAAATTCAGGCGTCAAAGCAGCATGCGCATGTGGGTCATTGGACCCGCAATCTACATTTCTGGACTCGTCGTTGGGATTGGCACCGATGCGCCCTCGCTGCTTCTGGCGACGCCCCTGCTGCTTCTTCCAGTTTCCTTAATCACAGCAGAATGGGTAATTCGCCCTTCCGACAAGCTGATAGTAAAGCGAGTTACGCTCGCATTCTGCGCGACTCTTTTTCAAAGGAAATACAGAATCACGGACGATCATCAGCTCTTCTTGAGCATTACCCCAAAGGGAACAAAAACCCAAGATGGGAATTTTATTTCCGATTATGCCGAGTTGGAACTTAAAAGTGCAAATGATACCTTGCACCTTACGGAGGGCACTGATGTCGAACGCGTAACTTCGATTGCAAATTCCATCTCCAAGGCCCTATCGATTCGAGTCACCAAGAATAAAAACCAAGCCTAATCGCCCCCTCTTCCGCCTCCGCCTATCAGCAACTATAATATCCAGGAGGAACAACGAATGAACCCATCTCTTTATCTATTTCCATTTGGCTGCGCAGTGCTCGGCTTCGGATGCGCATCTTCACCGAAACGTTCCCTCGCGACGCCTGCCGTAGCCGAAACGCATAACGCCCACACTTTCGTCTATCGATTCGAAGACGGCATCGCCGTCCGGATGGATTCAGTTGAGAAGGAGTCGTCAGGGCTGAATCACGTCACTATCGTGGGGGCGGTTGAGAGAGCCGGCGCCTACTATTTCGTCCGCAAGTTGAAGATTGAGTCGCTTATTGAGGCCGCAAAGCCCATAAAGACAGACATAGGATGCGGCTCAGCATACTTGACACACGTCAAGATCGCGTCTTCCAGGCGATTTGAGAACCGCGACTCCTTTGGCATAAATTATCTGAAGTATCTGGCAGCGGAAGGAAAGGCTGATCGAGCTCCGATAGAGCTAGAAGGGGGCGAGGTCATCTACATCCCTGAACAGTTATAACCCGAAAAACGCAGCCGAGCCTACTGAGTCACTTCATATCCGGGCCGCGCCCCTCCTTTTCTCCCTCTCCGCCCATCCGCAGGGCTATAGTGCCTAGGCGGAAAATCCGAAGCGATGGCCCTCATTGCCAATCAAGCTAAGTTTGCCTATCCGGCCCCGCGGCCGCAGCTTATCGCCAAAACGATAACGGATATCTGCGGACTCAAAGTGGCATACGTGGAGTCCGAGCACGGACTCGATCTGCATGAGTTTTCAGGCAGCCTTAGTTTTGACTTGTGCCCCAACGAGAAGGTGGAAATCCGAGCCTACAAACAAGGCGCAGTGGAAAAATTCCACCGCGACCTCAACTTGCCTGAACTCGCCGAGACGATAAAGCCAAGTGGCTACTATGATAAGGATGGATTTCAAAGTATTTACATCGAGACACAGTGGGGCCATGAGCCAACCCTGCTCACTATGACGCAGGCGGCGCTCCAGCGGCTCGGCGGAGAATTTCAAGACGGCCTTGAAATTGATGCGAGCGCCTTGCGTCCGGTCGCTGAATCGGAAATGCGAGAGCGACTTGATGCAAATGCCGCACTGCACAAGAAGCGAAAACCGATATACATCCTTGGATGCGTATTTATCGCGGCCACGTTACCGTTTCATCTTGTTTATGCTCTTGTGCGCACCCCGTTCAGCTTGTTTCGCCTCTACCGAAAGCATCCGGCGTTGTTCAAGCAATCGAACCGAAAGTGAGCCAAACTCGAACGTTTTGATGCCACAAGGCCGATAACACGACTCCTGACCAACAAACCCACCGCACGAAGGCCGCCGCATCTCTTCCGTGTAATCCGCACCTCGCCGCCCCGCCCCTCGTCGGCCAAACCGTCGCCGTATCCTTGTGGACATCCAGCCCCATATAATGCTCTTTTGTCTTCATGCGCTTGTCTCCGTTTCAGATTGCCTGAGTTTACCCCTCCGCCTTGCGGACAGGCAATCTCTCCCGGGCAACCCGCGTGCTCGCCGGGTTCCATGCGCCTTGTCTCCGCTTCAGGTTGCCCGGAGTTACCTCAGCCTTGCGAACCGGATCCGCCTCCGGGGCAACCCGTGTTATCGGAGACAAGCTGCCTCCTTTTCCGTTTCCGGTCATCCGCAGCTATAGTGCCTAGGTAAAAATATGAAATTCAGGGATGCAGCTTGGTTTTGGTTTGGAATGGTCGCAGCACTTTCGGCCACCGACAGCATATCATTCCACATCACTCCCCGCACGCGATTCCCTGAGCCGGCTGGAGCAGTCCTATTTTTTATGGTAGGGGCGTTGATCCCGGCGCTCGGATTTTACATTTCAGGTCGTATATCAACCGGTCTATTTCCGAAGAGGGAGATGAGAACACATCACGGGCTACTCTTACTTATAGGCGCGGCATACCCGCTCGCTGTAGGCGGTCTTGGGGCTGCTCCGCAGCCCTACGGGAAAGTCGCGTCGCTAACGGCCACGTTCCTGACTCCGTGCCTAACGTGGATTCTATTGAGCCGGAAAATTGGAGACTCAAAATGAAGCTTCATCAAAACAACCCAAGCCAATGAAATCGGCAATCGGAATATTTTTTGTGCTAGTCGGCGGATTAGGGACAGTGATCGCCACTGGTTATGCAATCATCGTTGCCATGATGAGCGGCTTTGCCGAGGATCCCGCCGCGCTCCTGCTGTGTTGTGCTGCGGTTCCTGTAATCGGCGTCTCTATTGTTTGCTTAGGGATTAAGCTGCTTTACCAGGCAGCGAAACCGAAATGCAAAAGCAATAACGAGGGAAGATCAGTTGGCGATTCACGCTCGGACCATTCCACTGCGATATAAGGGAGGTCCTAAAATCTCCGGCGGGGTCTGCGTTGAGAGCCAAACGGCAGGC
>CAMLQS010000266.1 GCA_946482165.1 uncultured Verrucomicrobiota bacterium
GCCGTAGAGTATCGCGAATATACGAGACCACTGAGACTCGCTACGTCCTCGACCTCATCGGCGGCATGGAGCGAATCCTGTGCGATACCGACGCCACCGGGGCCATCCAAGCTTGGTATATCCACGGCCCCGATCTGAGCTTCCGCGTCTCCGCCACTGGCGCGCTCACCTGCTACCACGCCGACGCGATGGGCAACATCGTCCGCACCACCAACGCCACCGGCGTCACCCGCAACCAATACGCCTACACCCCCTACGGCCGCGCCATACCCGTGGCAGGCAGCACCCCCGACGCCGATGATCCCTACCGTTTCGTCGGCTCACAGGGCGTGATGCTAGAACTGCCGGGCCTCTATTTCATGCGGGCCCGATACTACTCGGCGGATGCCGGTGTATTTTTCGCGACGGATCCGGTGAAGAATATTGGAGCCGGATGGAAGCCGGATGCTTTTTCTTACGGAGCCGGAAATCCACTCAAATTCCATGACCCCAATGGAGAGTTTGTAATTCTGCCATTCCTAATCATTGCATCAGCCTACTACATATACGAGCAAACCACTATTAGGCCTGCAAATATTGCAGCCGAGCAAGCAGAGCTTCTGACTAAATTTTATGCAGGAGCAGCTGACTACGAAGATATAATAGACTTAGAAGTCGACCAGCTCACCCGTAATTTGCCGTTTACTGACCTAGGCTCGGGCATAGCCAAAGGCAGCTCCGGATTAGGATGGTCAGACCTCGGTAGCGCCGTCCTAAATTATATCCCTGGCGGACAAACCTTAAAACTCGCCTCAAATGTCGGCAGCATTGTAGGCTACACATCGTATGGCGTCGAAAGAGACGTTAGAAAATCCATAACCGAGTGGAAATGGCCATCTGCCACAACCCCGAATGCAAACCAGGCAACGACAGCCGCCGGGGTCGCAACGTCAGCCAATGGCACACAAGCCGCTAAAGCCGAAGTCGGCTCAAACTCTGGCTCCAGCAAAGCATCAAGAAATACGTCCACGACAGGGAGTTATACAGTCAAAGCCGGTGACACATTAGGCAACATTGCCTACAAAAATGGAACGACGGCGACCGCACTAGGCAAGGCCAACGGAATCGCAAATCTGAACCTAATAAAACCCGGACAAAAGCTAAAAATTCCTGCATCTTCGAAGTCCACGGGAGGCCAACCATGAAAACCCTTCCTCACGCATCCCTTATTGGCAAACTGAGTGCCCTTGTCTCTATCGGACTAGGCTCGATAAGCGTCACCCAGTTTGCCCATGCGCAAGGCACGTCCGTCAACACCCATCACGCCACACTCAACCACCCCCAATCCCAATATTTCTCCGCCCAGGATTCCCCCTCCCTTTCAGTCACCGGTGATCTGACATTAGAGGCATGGATCAATCTGGCGAGCCTGCCTGCGATGAACCAGGCCATGGACCTCTTCAGCAAGTATTCGCTTGTAAACGGAAACTGCAGCTTCTTGTTCAAGCTTTTTAACCATAACGGAACCCATAAGTTGTTCGCTTGGGTATCCAACACCGGCGATGATATCAGCCTTACGACAATCAACTGGAACATCCCGGTGGTCGTGGGCGAGTGGCAACATGTGGCCGTGGTCTATCGAACCAGCGGGATCATTGAATTGTGGGTAAACGGAGTAAGCCAAGGCACCGTTTCCACCGGGATCACCTCCATCTACGACGGGAACGAGAGGTTTCTCATCGGCTTCGATGGACGTGCATCCAACAATAATTATCACAACGGTTTGATCGACGAGGTGCGCTATTGGGCGGTGGCCCGCACAGGCCACGATATTCGGTCCACCATGTTTAGCGAGCTTGCCGGCACCGAACCGGGATTGCGTGGCTATTGGAGGCTAAACGGATCGCTGGAGGACAGCTCGGGGAACGGAAACGTGCTCTCCAACGTCAATAATGCATCCCTCACCCCTGACGACCTCCCCTTCGTCGCGGCGAACAGCCAGATGCCGGCCTGCGTGGACAGCTTCGTAAAAGGCCTCTGGCGTTTCGATGGCGACACCACCGACGCATCGGGAAATCTCACCTCGGCAACCGCCACCAACCTGACCGTCAGCAATTCGTTTGGTAAGTTTTCCGGCGGAGCCCATTTCAACGGCTCCTCCAGCGTTCTTAATACCCAGCAAACGCTTATCCAGCCGGGCGCGTCCTTCTCCATCTCCACTTGGATCAAAGGCGAAGGCTGGTTTTGCGATCAAGTGCAGGCCCAGGCCCAAAGACGAGGCCTGCACTGCTCCTACAGCGCCAACGAGATCGCCTTTCGATTTTATCAAGACGATCTGAATGCGCCGGCAACCAACAATCCGGCGGAATGGGCCCATATTGTTCTCACCTACGACGGGGCCACGCGAGCGCGCAAAATATACAAAAACGGCATCCTGCTCGCCAGCGATGTCGCCGGCGGCGATTTGACTGCGGCCGCCCCATTCAGGATCGGTGTCGCATCGGGCAACTATTTCAGCGGAAACATCGATGACTTCGCTCTATTCTCGAGAGCACTCACCGCCGAAGAGATCATGAAATATCATGGCGGGATCGTCAGCGCCCGTTTTACCTCGGACCCGTCGGACTCCATCCTCCGCCAAGAGGGATCATCGTGGGCCGACACGCGCAACGCCACTAGCGCTGCTTCGATTTCTTCAACCGACTACATTTCCACCGAAAAATCGGGAGCGACCTACTCTATCTCGGCGCCCTACTTCCCCTTTGATACGTCACGCCTTCCTGCCTCGGGCATAGAGATCAACCACGCCACGCTAAACGTCTATGTGGGCACTGACAGCGCCGGCTCCGACGGTATCGCGGTGATCCAGACCGACCAAGCCACTTGGAACGGCATCACCCCCGCCGATTACCCCCGGCGTAACGCGACCGAAGGCTCGCTTCGGCGCAGTGAAAAAATCAATTCGAACTACAACACCTGGTCGCTCAACTCCGCAGGTCGCTCCTTTATTGCCCAATCCGGCCAAACAAAACCCGCAACGGCCTCCGCGTCGGGTAAAACTCAACTGGGCCTGCGTTGGGCAAAAGATTTGGATAACGTCGCCCCAATCGACCGTGATTTTGCCCTCATATCGACCGGGAACGCCGCGGCGAACCGACCTTATCTCCTCGTCGAATATACCGCGGATCTCACCACCGCGAACATCTCCGGCTCTTTGCTTGGCACCGGCCTTCCTCCCGGTGTCCTTCGGCTAACCGCCACCGCTGCAACCGCCAATGGCAGCAGCGCATGGATCTCCCTTGGAAATTACACCCTCACCAGTCTCCCCAAGGGCCTCTTATATCAGGTGACCGCCTACGTCGACACGAACGATAATCAAATCCAGGATCCGCTGGAATGGACCGGCGACTACGCCGCCAATCCGCTTTCCCTCAACGAGAGCAAAACCGACATCAACATTACCCTCGCCCCACCCGTCGATACCGACGGCGACGGCATGCCCGACCGATGGGAGACCGGCCACGGCTTGACCGTAGGCCTCAACGATGCCGGCCTCGACAAGGACGGCGACGGGCTGAAAAATATTCAGGAACTCTGGCTCGGGCTTGGCGCAAACGACCCCGATTCAGACGACGACACCTTGACCGATTTTGCGGAGGTCAACCGCTGGGGCACAGATCCGCTGCTCGGCGATTCCGACAAGGACGGGCTGCCCGACCGCTGGGAAACCGACCACGGCCTCGACCCTCGACGGAATGATGCGGACGAGGATCACGACTTCGATTTCGTGAGCAACCGCGATGAATATAACGGCGGCATAAATCCCACCAATCCCGCCTCCGGGTTTAGCGGGACCGATGGCGTAAGTGACTATGTGCGCGGCCAACCCGGCCAAAGCACTTGGCAGGCGCTCTATGATCGCAATGACCGGCTGCTCGGCACCCGCGATGCCCGCGGCGCCAGCTTCGCCAATCGCTACGACGGCAACGGCAACCTCACCCACCAAGCCAAGCTCGGCTTGGACGGCGATGGCGATGGTCTCTCCGATCTCTGGGAATTCGCCCATGGCCTCGATCCCAATTCCGCCTCCGGCGCCGATGGCGCGTCAGGCGACGGAGACGGGGACGGCTGGACCAATCTTCAGGAGCAAACGGGGCGCTCCGGTCCCCTGGATATCACCGAAAAGCCCGGCGCCAACGGGATCGTTACCACATCGCAAACGGCGAACTTCGTTCCAACCCATTTCGTAATCGCCGCCGGCCAGTTGGACAACGCGGGGGCGGAGGAAATCGTGGTAGGCGCCGATGGCGATCCGGGATCCTCGTCCAATTCCGTGAGTATATATGGCACCGCAGGCGGGACACTTACCCGGACCGAACTGCCGGTGGATGTTGGCTCATACGGGGTCACCTCCCTTGCGGTAGGACAACTCGGCACGCGGCCCCCGGCCATCTACCTCGGCCTGCGCAAACCCGGCGGCAACGGACGCGTGGTTGAACTTCAGAAGACCGGCTCGGTGTGGCTGACCTCGGTGATCGCCGAATCGATTTCCGAGGCGGCCTATGTCACTGCCATCCGCAGCACGGCCTCCGGCGGCGACTTAATTTTCACCTTCGCGCCCAGGTTCGGTCCGGACGGAGCTCTTTATCGAGCCGTTCATGAAGACGAGCGCTGGAAAGTATCCCTGCTAGACACCGCCGCCAGTCACCCGACCGCAACAAATCCGCTGAGCCCGGCGGCGCGTGGACCAGGGCTAATAATAACAGCTGACACAACAAATCCTATTCTACGCCTCCTCGATGCCGGCCCCCTCCAAGCCATCTCTTCCAGGACCTACCAAAGCGTCGACGAATTTAATGGAGAAACGCTGTCTCCACTCTGGTCCACAGGGGGAACCGCCAGTGGAGGATCATCTTGGTCCGCAGGCCAGTCAGGTGGCCTTGCTCGATTGAACGCCACCGCGCACTTCAGTATAGGCAGTTCGGCATCGGCGTCGATGCAGATCATTTTGCAACCTTTCATGGATGGAGAGTCACTGGTCATATCAATACCCCAGTTAGGCCATTCTGACAGCAGGTCGGGCGGCAGTTGTGCTGTCCGTCTCGGTGATACTACAATCTACTCCCTAGGTGCCGGCCAAAATGCGAGCAACGTGTCCATTCATCTATTTAAGATGGGAAGCTTTGTCTATTTTCGCACCAAAACCGGTGTCGCCTCGTGGACCACCTGGAACAGCGGGAGCGTGTCTAACACCCTTCGATGTGAGGTCTCTGTAGTAAAGAATGGCGCCGGCCCGGCCCAAGGCGCGGGGATCGATTGTGATTACATCCGATATATGGGACTTGGATCGCTTGTGAACGCGGGCTCGTCTCCGATCGATTTCTCCAACGCGGAGGCCGCCTATCGTTCGGCCGGCAATACTTGGTATTTCAAAACCCCGGCTTCCCAATCTTGGCGGGATGCTCAGCTCTACGCCTTTGCACGCGGCGGCAACTTGGCCACTGTCCCATCGGCCGACACCCACACGTGGCTCCACGGCAGATTTCCGGGCGAATTTTGGACGGGTTACTATCGCGACTTCACCACCACCCCGTGGAAATGGGTCGGAAATTCCGTCGCCGTCCCCACCCCGTTACCGTGGGCCTCCGGTCAGCCCGAAGCCGGAACGGATCAGCTTTTCGTGTTCTCCAATAATGGCTCGTGGTCTTCGGCCACCGGCACCGAGCTCAAATCGGCGGTCTTCGAAGTGGGCGCCCCTTTGGTCGAGGTCTCCACCACCGTCGAGCCCGAGCCGGCCGTCTCCCATCGTCTCCAGTGGGCGGGACAGACGCTCGCCACCGGACGCTTCAATTCCACGAGCCCCGCGCAAACCTCCGTCGTGGAAGCCCTGATCGACGACAAAGACGATTCCGGCACGGTCAGCGCGGGAGACGAATTTGTCATCGCCGAACTCGTTCTCGACGGCTCACCGGCGCAAACCCGCACCTTGGTGCGCCGTCCGCTCACCGACGGCGCCTTGGCCTCCAGCTACGGCCTCGCCACCGTGCGCAATCGCGCAAACTCCGGCGATCTCCTCGTCACGGCCGAGCCCGATGGGCAGGTCTTCGCTTGGCTGCCGCCCAGTGGCGGCGGAGGCCCGCTCACTCGCCATCTCCTCAGCGTCGAGCATGCCGGCCAAGGCTGGCATGCTCTGGCGCGGGTGGCGATGGGCGGCGGCACCGATGGTCTCGTCGGCCTGCGCGTCGCCCCGGCCACTCCGCAAACCGTCGACCTTGTTTTTTGGTCGCCCAGCGATCTCGGTTTCACGGCCCCTCCGGTCATCCAGCAATCCTTGCCCAGCGCCCGCATCGCCCCGACGCCGGCCTCCGGCGGAGCCCAATCCCGCGTGGACGTCACCCTCTGGGACAGCGAGGGCAACGCATCCCGCATCGCCCTGCAGTATCAATGTCCGCCGCTCGCCGGGCTCTGGCAAAACGCCACCCTCCTTTCCGTGGGCGGATTGCCCGCCTCAAGTCTGCCCACGCTCCCCGCGCCCGCAACCGGCGCCACCCATGCAACCATATGGAACTCCGCTCACGATCTGACCCTCATCGCCGACACGCCCGTGCTCCTTCGGGCTCGTGCCACTGATCTTAGCGGCACCGGCGCCTGGTCCGAGCCGATGTATTATCTAGTGGAGCTTCCGACCGACACCGACGCGGATGGCATGCCCGATTCATGGGAATCCACGCATGGTTTGAATCCCGCGCTCGCCGACGGCTCCGGGGACTTGGACAACGACGGGATCAAGAATCTCTTGGAATTTGCGCTTGGCCTGAATCCGGCCCTACCGGCCTCGACCGGCTTGCCCACGGTTTTCCTAGGCGACGTCACCGGAGACATAGCAGTTCCTGGAGAGGCGAGCTACCTCACGCTCCTCGTCAGTCGAAACCAAGCGGCCTCGGCGCTGAATTTCCGCGTTGAGGTAAGCGCCGACCTGATCACGTGGACGTCCGCTCCGGACACCGTTACGACCTTGGAAAATTCTCCGACATTGCTGAAGGTTCGCGACAACATCGCGACATCTCCCGGCTCGCGGCGTTTCATCCGGCTAAAGGTTTCGCCTCCCTGACCTCAACCGTGGCGGATCTGAGGCCTATTTGTGGTCCCAGGGGAAACTCACGACCACGCGCGGCGCCTTCCACACCTCG
>CAMLQS010000267.1 GCA_946482165.1 uncultured Verrucomicrobiota bacterium
AAGGCGCTTCCCGATTTGCTTCGGCAACTCATCAACGGGGATTTCAGCACGGAGGTCTCACGACTGCGCGCCTCGGGCATGCCCGAGGAAACCGTCAACATGATCGGGCAGGTCGTGATGATGCAGAAATTCAGGAAAGCCTACGAGGAGATGAGCGCGGATGGCATGGGATTCCAGATGTGGGGCAGCAACTACGCCCGGACCGACGCCCAGCGCGAGCGGCAGAAGAAGATGCTGGAAACGTAGCGGAAGCTAGGCGAGGAGGGACGGGAAGCCGGTCTGGATTTGAACTGGTTCTCCGATCTCAGCGGCAGCGTTCCGGGTCTTCCATCGGACAAGGCCAAGCAGATCGCGCGCATCCAGCAGGATCGTCAGGACCTGCTTTCCCAGGTTCATATGGAGGCCTCGGGCATGATGCTAGATCGCGACACCGAGCGGCTCAAATTCATCGACGCGGAGTTCAAGAAGGACCTCGCCGCCGTTCTTTCGCCCGAGGAATTGGACGCCTGGAACCTGCACCGATCGGAGACCGCCCAGTCCTTGCGGACACAGCTCGCCTACATGGCGCCCACCGACGATGAATTCAGGAAGATACTGACGCTGCAGGAGAAGTTCAACGAAGCGTGGCCCACCAGCTATGGACCTCAGACCGATTGGCAGAAGCGCAGCGAGGCGGAACGGGCGATGAAGAAGCAGATCGCCGAAGTGCTCGGGCCGGAGCGCACCGCGGATTACGAGAAGGCCACGGATTACGAATTCGGCACGCTTTCCAATCTCGAATACCGCCTCGAGCTTCCCAAAGGCAGCGCCGATCGGATATATGGATTGCACAAGGAAACCGAAGCGGCGGCGCGGAAGATCCGTGCAGACAAATCGCTCACCGACGCGGACCGGAAGGAATCGCTGAAGGTTCTCGCCGAGCAGGCGAAATCGGAGGTGGTCGGCGTGCTCGGTGAGGAAGGGTTCAAGGCCTACAAGACCCAACACAGCCACTGGATAGACAGTCTGGAGCGCTAATAACGGGTTTTAGGGAGGGCGGGCCCGCTGTGTTCGGGCCCTACCCAACGCAGCTACTTCGTTCTAGCGGCGGTTCGGCCACGAAGGGCGGCGGACGGATTTGTCGGGGCTGGCGGTATCGGACGCAGCCTTTGTTTCCGGCACCGTCGACGCGGGGGAATCGGGGGCGGCGGAGTCCCGAACCGCGGGCTGCGGCGCGACGGGCGACGGGGTGGCGCGGAGAAAGCGTTCCGGCGGCAAGGCCTCGTCGCTGAAGCGCACCTCGTCAAGACGGCCGCTAAACCGGTCGGCCACGCGCCCGTTGTATTGGCCGCGTCCCAGAGTCCACATGCCGTTGTGAGAAGGAACAAAGAGGCCGGTGAAGCCGGAAGCTTGGCCGATCATGAGGCCGTCGGCGTAGAGGGAAAGGGTGCCGGTGGAAGAATTGCCCACGGCGGCGACGTGATACCAGACGCCGGCCTGCACGGCGTGGGAGCTGTTGATCGCGAGGAGATGGTTGTCTTTGGTCACCAGTTCGAGGCGGAGGCCGTTGGGAGTTGTTCCCGGTGCGGAGGCGTTGTCGGCGTCTTTGGAAAGGTAGAACAGGGACTGGCGGCCTGCGCCTTCGTTGGCGTCGTCGCGACCGACGAAAGTCTGGATGCCGGCGAGGGAATCGAATTTGACCCACGCCTCGATGGTGAAGTTTTCCGGAGCGATTCGGCTGAGGCCTTCGTCGCTTGGGCTGAAGAGATCGACGTCGCCTTGGATAAGGACGGAGCTCCGGTTGGCAGCGCCGGACGGAAGCACCGCGAGTGGCACGTCCGGCGAGAGGCTCGGACGGTTCCAAGGATGAAGCGCGTGGGCGTTGCCCGACTGGTCCGCGACGGGCTGGGTTATCGCGGCGTCCGGCTCCGTGGCGGAAGCGTCGTCGAAACGATAGTAGCCGACGGTGGCGGCTTGGGCGGCGAGTGCGGGAAGGAACAACGATGCGGCGATAGCGGGATGCAGGCGAGTGCGAGGCAGGTGTGTGTTGGCGATCATGGTGGACGGGGAAGGCCCGGGACGCGGCGCGAGTGCGCGTGCGCCGGTCGGAACAAAGGGCGGGGGACGGCCGGCTCGTCAGCGCGTGACGAGGATACGGTAGAAGCGGCGTGGCTCGGACGGATCGTAGGGAGTGGAAAACGGGATGGGTTCGCCGCTGCCTGGAATCGGTTCGCCGACATCGAGCCAAGAGCCGGCGGAGAGGTCCGTCGAGGTCTGGAGCTGGTAGACGTGGCCGAGGACGCTCGTCGACGTGGTCAACGAGGCGGCGGGCGGAGTCTCTCCCGTGGCGGGGACGAGCGCGAGGTGAGGCGGCGTCGATTCGGCTTCGGTGATCGGCGCGGAGGCGGGCGTGCCGGCAATTTCGGCGGAGTCGGGGCTTTCGTAGGCGGCGTTGGCGGCGGAGACGACGTAGTAGTAAGTGGAGCCGAAGCCCAGGTCGGAGTGGTGCTGAGTGAGCGCCGCGAGACCCGAGGAGAGCGTCGTGTAGGGCCCGCCGCTGACGGTCGCGTATT
Organism: uncultured Verrucomicrobiota bacterium; assembly: GCA_946482165.1. The sequence continues at coordinate 2,553 of CAMLQS010000267.1, forward strand.
TCAGGGTGTAGCTGGAGGCGTTGGCGACGGCGTTCCAAGAGACGTCGAGCGAGAGTGGGCCGGGCGTCGCGGACAGATTCTGCGGAGCGGCGAGGGGCGAGGCGAAGAGCGCGATTTGAGACGCGGAGAGGGCTTCGCTGTAGATGCGGAAGTCGTCGACCGCGCCGTTGAAGTAGGGATCGGCGGCGAATTGGGAGCGGCCGATGTAGTTGGCGGTGAGGCTGCCGAGGGAGGCGGGTGTGAGCGTCATCGCGGAGTTGGTGTTGACGAGGGCGCCGTTGACGTAGAGGCGGCCGACGCCGGCGGAGATGGTGACGGCGACGTGGCTCCAGACGCCGACGGGGAGCGGGGCGGTGCCGGAGAGGCGTTGCTCGTTGTTGTAGCCGGAGTTGGTGATGGCGAAGCGGACGACGCTACCGGTGGTGGGGGTGAGGAAAAGGTAGCCGCCGGCGGTGGCGGTAGGGGCGGTTCCGTTGCCGAAGTCGAAGAGCCGGGCGAAGGTCGCGAGGGTGGTCGGCTTGACCCAGGTCATGATGGTGACGCTGGAGATACCGTCGAGGGAACCGGAGGGAAGCGCGAGGTATTGGGAGGAGGCGGAGGCGAGCGTAACGGAATTATCGATACGTCCGGAGGACCAGGCGGGCGAGTTGACCGCGGCGGCGTCGACGGCGCGTCCGCCGGAGTCGGCGGCGAGGGAGCCGGAGGTCTCGTCGAGCTTGAGGTGGACGTGCAGCGTATTCGGAAGGACGGAGACTTCGGCGGAATCGGCGCTCTCGCCCGTGGCGTTGGCGGCTCGGACGACGTAGTGGTAGGTCGTGCCGTTGGTGAGGCCGGAGTCGAGGTAAACGAGGCCGGTCACGCCGCTGGCGACGGTGGCGTAGGGGCCGCCGCTCTGGGTGGCGCGGCGGACGACGTAGGTTGTTGCGGCTTCGGCGGCGGTCCAGGCGAGGCGGGCGCCGGCGTTTTCGGGCCGCGCGGAAAGATTGTCGGGCGGCTCGGCCGCCGGGGTGGACAAGGTCGTGAGCTCCGAGGCGGAGAGGGCGCGGCTGTAGACGCGAAAGTCGTCGAGCGCGCCGTTGAGGTAGGGGTCGGGCCACTGCGATCTGCCGAGATAGTTCTGGGTGGTGACGCCGAGGCCGGAGGGGGCGAGGGTCGTGCCGGTGTTGGTGCCGGCGAGGGCGCCGTTGATGTAGAGCCGGGCGGTGTTGCCGGAGCGAGTCACGGCTATGTGCGTCCAGGCTCCCGCGACGAGGGCGATGGAGCTGTCGATGCCCTGTTCGCCGACGCCGGGGGTGCGGATGGCGAAGCGGGGCCGGCCGGCGCCCGCGGCGCCTTGGGTCGAGAGGAACATATAGTTCGTCGTGCCGGTGCCGAAGTCGAAGACGCGCTGCCAGGTCGCGAAGGCATTGACCTTGATCCAGGTGGAGATCGTGAAGTCGGTCAGGCCGCTCGCGATGCCGGAAGGCAGCGTGAGGTGCTGGTTGGCGGTCGCGGGCATGTTGACGCCGTAGCGGAGATACGCGGGCGTCCAGACGGGCGAATTGACGAAGGCGGCGTTCCAGCCGTTGCCGGTGGAATCGGCGGCGGTCGCGCCGGTGTTTTCGTCGAACTTGATGCGGGCGAGGAGATCGGAGGGCGTGGCGACGGCCTCGGGCGAGTGGCCGCTTTCGCCTTTGGCGTTGGTGGCGCTGACGACGTAGTGGTAGGGCGTGCCGTTGACGACGGCGGTGTCGGCGTAGGTCAGTCCGGTCAGGCCGCTGGCGACGACGGCGTAGGGGCCGCCGGATACAAGGGCGCGTTTCACGCTGTAGGTCAGGGCGCCTTGGGCGGCGGTCCAGACGAGGTCGATGCGGCCGGTGCGGGGCGTGGCGGTGAGGGAGAGGGGAACGGCCGGGACGAGGTCGACGAGCGCGGCGATGTCGGAGGCGGCGAGCGCGTGGTTGTAGACGCGGAAGTCGTCGAGGCGGCCGTTGAAGAGCGGGTCGGCGGCGAACTGGGAGTCGCCGACGAAGTTTTGGGTCGGCCGAATGTCGCTAGGATTTAGCGTCATGGTCGCGTTGGTCGCGACGAGGGCGCCGTTGACGTAGAGGCGGCCGGTGTCGCCGGAAAGGGTGACGGCGACGTGGAACCACTGGCCGGCGGCGGGGATGGCGGTGTTGAGTTCCTGCCCGATGCCGTCGCGGTAGATGACAAAGCGGAGGTTGGAGCCGCTGGAGGGGGTGAGGAAGAAGTAGCGATCCGTGCCGGTGCCGAAGTCGAAGATGCGCTGCCACGCGGCGCCGCCGTTCCAGTAGACCCACGTCGCGATCGTGATGTCTTGGGAATCGGCGATGCCGGCGGGCAGGGTGAGGGTGTCGTCCACGCCGTCGAAGATTAGGCCGCGGCCGGTGCGACCGATGCCGAAGGCGGGTGAACCGAAGGCGGTGGCGGAGTAGTTGCCGAGCGAATCGGTGAAGGCGTCTTCGAAGGCGAGGCCGGCGCGTTGTTCGTGGGGATGGACGGTGATGGTGAGGGTGGCGTCGGCGGAGGCGCCGGAGGAGTCGGTGACGCGCACGGTGAAGGCGTTTGCACCGACGTCGGCGGTGCCGGGGGTGCCGGAGAGGGCGCCGTTGGCGGCGACGGCGAGCCAGGCGGGGCCGGCGACTTTGGAGAACGTGAGGGTGTCGCCGTAGGCGGCGTCGACGTCGGAGGCGTCGGGGGCAAGGGAGACGCCCGGATAGTAGGGCTGGTCGCGGGTGAGGGCGGGGCGGGCGAGGGAGGCGGAGCTCCAGGCGGGGGCGTCGTTGGTGTTGGCGACGTCGATGTAGAGCGTGGCGTCGTCGGTGGCTCCGGCGGAGTCGGTGACGCGGACGATGACGGTGTTGATGCCGACGTCGGCGTTGACCGGGGTGCCGGAAAGCGCGCCGTTGGCGGCGACGGTCAACCACGCGGGGCCGGAGAGCTTGGCGTAGGTGAGCGCGCCTCCGTTGGCGTCGTTGGCGTGGGCGGAGAGGGTCTGGGCGAGGGCGGAGTAGTTGGCGTCCTCGGTGGAGGCCGGGAGGAGGATGGGATCGGCGGTGAAGACGGGGGCGGAGTTGGCGCCACCCTGGCCCCAGAGGGAGTAGACTTCGTCGCCGGTGAGGCCGTGGTTGTAGATGCGGAAGTCGTCGATGCGGCCGGCGAAGTGGGGATCGTTGTTCCACATGCTGCGGCCCAGGTAGCAGAAGGGCTGGCCGAAGAGCGGGTCGACGAGGTCGATGACCTTGGAGTCGACGGGCTTGCCGTTGACGAAGAGCGTGCCGGTGTCGCCGTTGAGCGTGACGGCGACATGGACCCATTGGTTGGTCGGGAGGGCGGGGCCGCGCAGGTAGTAGGAGGCGTCGCCCTCGAAGTTTCCGCCGCGGGTCGTGGTAATGCCGAACTGGATACCGCTGCCGTTGGAGGCGGCGAGATACATGGTCTTTTCGATCTCGGAGCCGAAGTCGAAGATGCGCTGCCAGGCGGCGCCGCCGGTCCAGTAGACCCAGGCGGCGAGGGTGATGTCCTGGTGGTTGCCCGAGCCGACGGGGAGCTGCACGTATTGGTCGGAGCCGTTGAGGGAGACGGCCTGGCCGCCGCCGAAACCGGCGGCGAAACCGGGGGCGGTCGTGCCGCCCTGGAGGGTGGCGTGGCGCGCGCCGACGGCATCCGCGGGCGTGCCATCGAAGGCGTAGCGGGTGACGAGCTCCTGGGCGACGCGGAGGGGCTCGCTGTCGATCTCGCCGGAGGGAGTGAGGGCGGTGACGACGTAGTGGTAGGCGGCGCCGTTGGCGACGGTGGCGTCGATGAAGTTGAGATCCGGGCCGGCGACGGAGCCGATCTGGGTGAAGGGGCCGGCGGCGGAGGAGGCGCGTTTCACGAGGTAGTTCGTGGCGCGGGCGGAGCCCCACCAGTCGAGGGCGACGCGGTTCTTGCTCCAGTGGGCGCGCAGGCCGGTGGGCGCCTGATCGGAGGTGATGGCGTCGCGGGCGAAGGTGAGGGAGCCGAGGCCGAACCAATCCACTTGAGAGGGGTGGATGGCGGTGTTTGGCGTGGGTTCTGGGCGGGTGGCGGCGACGGCGAGTTTGCTCCAGGGGGCGTCGATGCCCTTCACGCCGGCGTAGTGGTTGTAGACGAGTTCGAACTGATAGTATTGGCCGAGGCCTCGGGTGACGCCGGAGATGCCGCCCTCGGTGTAGCCGAGGGTGGAGTTGCGGTGGCGGGCGTTGGGGACGTCGTAACCGAGGTTGTATTTCGCGTTGTATTCGAAGGCGCGGAGAACGCGGTTGTTGTCGTGGGCGAAGAGATCGTCTCCCTGGTTCCAGGCCATCTGGCAGAAGAGGGCCATGGCATACCAGCCGCCCATGTTGTGGCCTTGGTCGCGGTTGGTTTCCTCGCCCTGCGCGAGGCCGCCCGGGTGGACATACCAGGCGGCGCGCTCGGCGCGGCTGTTGCCGGGGCCGTATTTGAAGAAGTCGACGGCCTGCTCGTAGACGGCGCGGTTGTCGCAGAGGATGCCGATGGCGGCCATGGAGGCCATGTTG
>CAMLQS010000268.1 GCA_946482165.1 uncultured Verrucomicrobiota bacterium
TTCCACTCGGTCGTCACGCGCTCCGGAGTGTTCCCGCCGGAGCCGGCGGGCAATCTTTAAGCGCAGACGCCGCAGGTAGGACGGGACCGCTGGGCCCGCCCTGCCGTCCGAGCAATCACCTCACGCCGCCGCCAGCCGCAGTGTCACTCGCAGGCCGTGCGGCTCGCGATTGGCGAAGGCGACCGTGCCGCCGCAAGCTTCCACGCCCGCGCGCACGATCGACAGGCCCAGCCCGACGCCGCCGGTCTCTCGGGCCCGCGCCGATTCCGGACGAAAAAAAGGTTCTCCCAAACGCGCGAGCGCATCGGGCGGCACGCCGGGGCCGGCGTCTTCGACGACGATTTCCACTGATTCGCCTTCGCGACGCGCGCGGACCGCGATGCCGCCGTCGCGTCCGGCGTGGCGGATCGCGTTGCGAACAAGGTTGCCCACGGCGCGGGCCAGCAAATCGGAATCCGCCAGCGCAGCCAGCCCCTCCGGAACGTCGACGGAGACGGCGTCGCCCGCCGCCTCGCGAGCCAGCACACGCTCCACCAGCGGGACAAGTTCGACCCGCACCCGCGTGGCGTCGCGCGGCAAAAGTCCGGCGCGGGTGAACGCGAGCAACTCCGCCACGAGGTCCGACATGTGCACGACCTCTTCGCGCACGTCGGCCACCGAGGCCTGAAGCTCCGCCGGCGCGCGTTCCTCCAGGATGCCCACGCCCATCTGCATGCGCCCGAGCGGCGAGCCGAGCTCGTGGGCGATGTCGCCCAGGAAACGCTTTTGTCCGTCGACCAAGCGTTCCAGCCGCCCGGTCATGCGATTGATCGATGCGCCGAGCGCGGCGAGTTCGTCGCGACCCTTCTCCGGCACGCGGGTATCGAAGCGTCCGCCGGCGATCGCCTCCGCCGCCCGATCGAGCCGGCGCAGGGAACGCGAGTGCGCGAGCACGAAGGGCAGCCAGAGCAGGATCGAACCCGCGATGCTCGCCGCGGCGAGGCCAAGGCCGATGTCGAGATCAAGAAAATCGGCCAGGTGCCAAAAGCCGCGAAAGCGAATGACAAACACCTCGCGCGGCCGGCCCGGGGGACCGAGATGAACCCCAAACCAAAAGGCCGCCGGGGCGCCGCCGCGCACGAGTTGACGTTTCGGGCGCTGCGAGGCCGGACGAGGAGCGTCGTCCGGCGTTCCAAATTCGTCGCGCGGCGCCGGTGGCGGCCGGCGCAGGCTTAGCATGCGCTCGCGAAATTCCTCGGGCAATTCGCCGACGTCGCCAGCGAACGGGCGCAGGTCCTCGCTGAACACCGCGATCTGCACGCCCTGCTCCGCGCCGATACGAGTCAGGTTCTCGCTCCAGTCGCGCCGGGGCAGGCTGCGCAGATCGGCGAAAGCCACCTCGGCAAAGCCCTGCGCATTGCGTCCGAGCGGGCCGGCCACGAGCGCATTCCAGCTGAATCCATCGCCGGAACCGAGGACCCAGGCGCCGGCGAGGCCGCCGAGCAGGAGAAGGTTCAACAGCAGCCAGGCCGAGACTTTGAATGCGAGGGGTAGACGCATGGCGGGGAACGGGGACGGCGGACGGTCAGCCGAGGGGAGAATTCGGATCCACCAGCATGTAGCCGGCGGAGCGCAGGGTGCGGATAAAGCGCGGCTGGCGAGCGTCGTCGCCGAGCTTGCGACGGAGCGCCGAGATATGGACGTCGATGGACCGGTCGAAAACGTCGTAGTGGCGGTCCCGGATCTCATCGAGCAGGGCTTCGCGGCTGCGCACCCGGCCCTGGGCTTTGGCGAGCGTGGAGAGCAGATCGAACTCCACCGGGGTGAGCGAAAGCGGCTGATCGTTGAGCAGCGCGAGCCGCGCCTCGGGGCGGACGCGCAAGGGGCCCACGACGATCTCGACCAACGGCGGAGCGGCGTTTGCCAGCGCGGTGCCCGGAGCCGCGACCCCGCGCGGTGCGCGGCGCATGACGGCGCGGAGGCGGGCGAGCAGTTCGCGCGAGGAAAAGGTCTTGGGCAGATAATCGTCCGCGCCCACTTCGAGGCCGACGATGCGGTCGGTCTCGTCGCCGCGAGCCGTAAGCATGAGCACGGGAATCTCGCTGACGCGGCGGATGCGGCGGAGAATCTCGAAGCCGTCGAGACCCGGAAGCATCACGTCGAGAATGACGGCCTGCCAGGGCGCGCCGGCCTCGACCGCGCGAATGGCGCCGTTCGCGCCATCGTGCTCGGGGGTGACCTCGAAGCCCAGCGGCGAGAGGTAATCGGAGACGAGCCGGCAGAGTTTCCGGTCGTCGTCGATCATGAGTATGGGCACGCGTCCGGAAGCGGAGGCCCCGGAGGAGAGGGGCTCGGAACGGGCGGGGGCGGGCTTGTCCATCACCGCACGCAAACAAAGCCGGACCCCGAAAGCAGGCATCTTTACGCGAGCTTAACTTTTATCCGCGTCGGCCGGGTCACGACTGTAGGCCAGCGGTCGGGCCTACCTATGAGCGTCCAAATGCAAAGGCGGCGAGACCGCCCGCCGACCCGCTCAGATCGAAAAATCGCCGCGGCCGCTGACCTCGTGGAGGCCGCACTCGCGCTTGAGCCCGCCGAAGCGGGTCTGCTCCTCGGTCATGCCGGGCTGGAGCGGCGCGCTGCTGTGCCAGTCGCCGACGGAAACGTAGCCGTTCTCCCAAAGCGGATGGTAAGGCAGACCGTGCTCGGTGAGATAGCGATGCACGGTGCGATTGTCCCAATCGAGGATAGGATGGATCTTCGTGATCTTGTTTTGCACCTGCACAAAGCCGAGCGCCTCGCGCGTCGAGGCCTGCGCCCGGCGCAGTCCGGCAAGCCAGGCGGTGGCGCCGAGCTCGCGCACGGCGCGGTCCATCGGCTCGACTTTGTTTTCGAAGTTGTAGGCCTTGAGCCCGTCGAGCCCCAGTTCCCAGCGTTTGCCCTCGATCGCCTCCTGCTGGGCGGCGCTGCGGCGCGGCGTGTAGGTCTTGAGGTTGAGTTTCAGTCGCTTGGTCAACTCCTCCGCAAAACGGTAGGTTTCCGGGAAAAGGTAACCCGTGTCGATGAACACCACCCGGATCTCCGGCGCGACGCGGGACGCCAGATGCAACATGACCGCCGACTGAATGCCGAAACTCGTGGTGAGTATCAGCTTGTCGCCGAACTCCGACACCGCCCACCGCACCCGATCCTCGGCGGAAAGCAGGGAGAAATCGGTCGTGGCGGCGACAGGCGAACTGTTCATGATGCCGCTATCCTTAGTGAGTTGGGTAGAAAAGTAAAGTAAGCAGCCTTACGGCGCTGCGGTGATTGCGGCGGACGCGCGACGGTCTTGCCACCGGTAAAGGCTGGCGCGGTTGATCCCGAGGAGGCGGGCTGCCCGCGACATGTTGCCCTCCGCGACGGCGATGGCGCGGGCGATCAAGATATCCTCGGCGTCGGAAAGCTTGAGCGGGAGATCGGACAGGAATTTGCGACCCAAGTCCGCATTCCCGGCGGCGGCTTGTCCCGGCGGCGACGGCGGCGCCGAATCGGCTTGGGCCGCGCAGAATGCCGCGCCGACGCCGGCCCCGGGGGCGAAAACGATGTGCTCGGCGCCCAGTTCGGCGCGATCCGCGACGATGATTGCGCGCTCGAGCGTGTTTTTGAGTTCACGGACGTTCCCCGGATAGGAATGGGCCAGAAGACGCTGGAACGCCTCGGGAAGCAGGCGCGGGGCGGCCCGCTTCAAATCGGTCGAGATCACGCGCAGAAAGTGCCGGGCCAGCAAGGGCACGTCGTCCAACCGTTCGCGCAAGGCGGGAAGCGCGATGTGGTAAGTCATGAGCCGGTAATACAGATCCTGCCGAAAGCGTCCGGCCCCGACCAAGGCGGGGAGAGAGGCGTTCGTGGCGGCGATCACGCGGGCGTTGAGCGTGCGCGGCGAATGCGAACCGAGCGGCAGATACGCGCCATCCTCGAACACGCGCAACAAGCGCGCCTGGAGCGACGGCGGAAGATCGCCGATCTCGTCGAGGAACAAGGTGCCGCCCTCGGCGAGTTCGCAGTAGCCGCGACGCTCGGGATTCGCGCCCGGGCCGGCGCCGCGGCTTTGCCCAAAAAGCAAAGCCTCCGCCTGCTCGGCGGGCAGCGCGGCGCAATCGACCCGCACAAAAGGAGCGCTCGCATGGACGCCGCCGAAGTGAATGGCACGCGCCACCAATTTCTTGCCGGTGCCACTCTCGCCGCTGAGGAAAACGGTCGTGCGGGGGCTGCCTTGCACGGCGCGCAGCTCGCGCAGCATTCGCCCGAAACGCGGGCTCCGGCCAACGAGCCCGGCGAGCGCCCATTGGCGGCTTTCGGCTTCGGTAAGATACGGGAACGGCTCCTCGCCGCCACGTGCGTTCGGCGCGCCGAGGTCGGCCAGCGCGGCAAGACCCCGCGCGTGGGTCTCCAAGTCGGTGATCGCCACGGACTCGCCGCAACCGCGCGCGGCATGGAGCGCGTGCAAAGAACGCGTCAGCAAAGAGAGCAGCTCGTCCCGCCGTTCGCTTGTATCACGTCCGACCGCCGCCTCGTGCTCGCCGCCGGCAAAGGACGGAACGAAGCCCGCGTAAGGGCTCTCGGTCGAGGGCTGGCGAAAAGGGGCGGACATGAGGGCGGACGACGCCCCGTAAGCAGTTTGCCTGCCAGCCCGTCGCGAAATGCGACAACAGCGGCCGGATTTGGCCACAAAGCCGAGCCGGAGCGCGGACACAGAGCTCACGGAGGAAAGGCCCGTCGGTCTCAACCGGGCGCGCGCAAACTTGGTTGGGCGGGCGGTTAGCGAGATCTAGAGGCACCCTGCCTTTGCTCCGTGCCCTCTGTGTCCAACCTAGCCTAGTAGCCGGCAACACGGATATTTTCGGACTACCTCCGCATTCCGAGCGATGATTTTTCGTCACGGAGGACACAGAGCTCTGACACGGAGAGCACAGAGCCAATCCGTATTTCAGAAATCCTGATCGATCTTTCCTCCGTGACCTCTGTGTCCGCGCTCCGGCTCGGCTCTGTGGATAATCCAAAAAAACACCCGATATAGGCTGCTAGATCCGGCAGTCGGATCTAGGCTAAACGCTGCGCCGCTCCGCCGAACCCGAGGCGAGGAAGGAGCGCCAACCGCCGAACTCCGTGATCTCTCTCGCGGCGAAGTCCAAAGCCGCCGGTTCGCATACGAAGCCCTTCACGTTCAAACCATCGGCCAGCACGAGGTTGCCGATAGCCAGGGGGAACGGCACTTCGGCAGTGAACTCGCCGAACGCGGTCGTGCTTAGGCGCCAGACCTCGACCTCGATCCCCGGCCCGTCAAAACCCGGCGAACGCACCAAACCGGGCTTGGGCGGCGTGGTGTTGGCGAGGGCGTAGAGACGATAATCCGAGGCCGTCCGGGTGGTGAACTGCAAGCTGGCGCCACGCGAGGTGAGCTGGCGATTGAGCGGCTGGCCGCTCAGGTGCGCGCCGACCACGGCGAGGAGAACCGAACCGTGTGCGGACTCGGGCCGGCCGTGTTCCCCATGCCCCGTCGCCCCGTCGGTTCCGCCCACGGAAGCGAGCAAGGTCTCGGTCCCGCCGAGTTTGCCCCCCAGCTTCGCGTGCAGACGCGCCCCGAGCGCGAGCAAAGCCGCGTCCGCAAAGGCCGGCGCCATCAGCGTGACACCGAGCGGCAACCCGTCCCCGCGAAAGCCCGCCGGCACGGCGAGAGCCGACAGGTCGAGCAGGTTGACGAAATTCGTGTAGGTGCCGAGGCGGGTGTTGAGCAGCACGGGCTCGTTCGCGAGTTCGGCGTGCGTGTAGATCGTCGGCGTGGTCGGCAGCAGCAGCACGTCGATGTCCTTCCAGGCGGCCGAGGCGGCGCGCCGCAACTCCTCCAGCTTATACAAGGCGCGGAAGGTATCGACGGCGCTGAAACGCCGCGCGCCCCCGATGATCGCGGCCGTGACGGGATGAAGCGCCTCCGGATGCTCGTCGGCGAAAGGCGTGATCGCCGCGAGCCGCTCCGCCACCCAAGGGCCGGCATAGAGCAGAGCGGCGGTCTCCGAGAAGGGCGCGAAGTCGATCTCGACCGGCGTTCCCCCGAGCGCCCGCAAGCGCCCGACCGATTCGTCGTAGAGGCGGGCGGCCTCGTGATCGCCGAAGAACTCGAGTTGCGCGGCGCGCGGCATGCCGAAACGGAATGTCCGCGGAAACTCGCCCGGGGCGCAGCCCGGCGCCTCGCGCGAATACGGGTCGGCCGCGTCGAAGGCCGAAACCACCGCGGCGACGGCGGCGGCGTCGGCGCAGGTCAGCGCGAAGACGCTCACGCAATCGAGCGAGCGGCAGGCCGGCACGAGACCGCGCGTGCTGAGCAGGCCCTTGGTGGGTTTCCAGCCCACGATATTATTGAACGCGGCCGGCACCCGGCCCGAGCCCGCCGTGTCGGTGCCCAGCGCAAAGGAGACGAGCCCCGCGGCCACCGCCACCCCGCTGCCCGAGCTGGACCCGCCCGAGATCGCGTCGTCGTCAAACACGCAGCTCGGCGCCCCATAAGGCGAACGCACGCCGACGAGCCCGGTCGCGAACTGATCGAGATTGGTTTTGCCGATCACCAACGCGCCGGCGGCCCGCAGGCGGCGCACGACCTCGGCGTCGTCGGCGGGTTTGTAGGAAAACGCCGGGCAGGCGGCGGTGGTCGGCAGCCCGGCGGCGTCGAGGTTGTCCTTCACCGCGAAAGGCACGCCATAGAGGGGCAGCGACTCGCCCGCCGAGCGGCGGCGCTCGAGCGCGGCGGCCTCCGCAAGGACATCCTCCATGGCACGCAGGCTGATCCAGACATGATCGTCCCCGCGGGCGGCGATGCGGGCGTAAACCTCGCGTATGATCGACAAGGGACTGGCGCCTGAAGCATAGGCGGCGGCAAGCGAGGAAAGGTCTAGGCTGAGAGCGGCGGACATAAAAAGGGAGGGGACTCGCCAACGGCGCGGACGCAATCGGCGGGCAGGGCTTTCGTGGACAGGCGTCAGGGATAACGCCGGGCCGGCGTAAGCACAAATCGGGCTAGGCGCTGTCTTCAAAATAAACCGATGCTTCGTGAGGCGGAAACCATGCTCGG
>CAMLQS010000269.1 GCA_946482165.1 uncultured Verrucomicrobiota bacterium
TGCCAGCGTCGCGCTCAGCACGTCGTCGGCCGCCCTGCGCGGCCGGCCGATCGCGGGCCCCACCCCCAGCTCGGTGTAGTAATTCCCCCAGACCTACTGGGGGTTGAGCTCCAAGCCCCCCCGGCGGGCGCGCGGCCCTTCCTGGCGCGCGCCCGCCTCCCCTCCCGCTCACGCATATCCCCCCCTGACCGCATACCTCCATGAAACGCATTTTTTTCGCCGCCCTCTCGCTTGCCTGCGCCGCATCCGTCGAGGCCGCCAGTCTCTACGTCAACCCCACCGGCGCCAACGGCGCCTACTCCACCGTCCAGGCCGCCATCAACGCCGCCCCGGTCGGCACCGCCTCGAACCGCACCATCATCTACATCGCTCCGGGCACCTATAAACAGCAGCTCAACGTCCCCTCGTCGAAGCGCTACCTCTGCTTCATCGGCCAGACCACCGACGCCACCAAGGTCGTCCTCACCTACAACCTCAACGCCACCTCCTCCAACGGCTCCGGCGGCACCGTCGGCACCGCCGGCAGCGCCAGCACCCGGATCAACGCCCCCGACTTCATCGCCAAAAACATCACCTTCCACAACTCGTCCCACGACAACATCGCCCAGGCCGTCGCGCTCCTCACCTACGCCGACCGCATGGCCTTCTCCAACTGCCGCTTCTTCGGCTTCCAGGACACGCTCTGGGTCGCCAACGGCCGCCAATACTTCACCGGCTGCCACATCACCGGCGACACCGACTTTATCTTCGGCGACGCCACCGCCCTCTTCAACTCCTGCTACATCAACGAAAGCAGCACCTGGGGCTACCTCACCGCGCCCAACACCTCCGCCACCACCGCCGTCGGCCTCGTCTTCAAATACTGCGCCCTCACCAAGAACCCCGTCACCGCCGTCGATCCCGAGACCGGCACCAAATACTCCACCATCGCGTCGGTCTCCAACAACGCCACCTACCTCAGCCGCCCCTGGCAGTATTCCACCAAGAAACCCAGCTGCACCTTCATCAGCTGCAAGATGGACACCCACATCATCGCCGCCGGCTGGAGCCCCTGGGATTCCGGCAACACCAACCCCGCCGCCACCACCCGCTACTCCGAATACGACAGCAAAAACATCTCCGGCACCGCCGCCATCAACACCTCCGGCCGCGTCTCCTGGTCCAGGCAGCTCACCGCCACCGAGGCCGCCCGCTACTCCACCGCCAACATCTTCGGCCCCGCCTCGTATTGGGGATCCACCTACACCAACTGGGGAACCTACGTCGCCTGGGACCCCGTCGCCACCCTGAACAGCGTCCCCTCCCAATAACCCTCCGCACCCGCGGGCGCCGGGCCTCCGCCCGGCGCCCGCCCCATGCCCCGCCGCCCACGCCATGACCGTCGCACCCGCCCGCCGACTGCTCGCCATCGCCGCGCTCGCCGCCTCCTGCCTGGGCCTCGGCTTTTTTCTCGGCCTCCGCTCGGCCCCCCGCTCCACCTCCGCCGGACAAAGCCGGCTCGCATCCGCCGCGCTCGCGCCGAGCCGCGCTCCCGACGACTCCGCCGCGGCCTCCGCGCCTCGGACCGATTCAATCTCCGCCGCCGGCAATTCCGACTCGTGGGACGCCCTCCTGCGCCTCCCGCCGACACCCGACTCCGAAGCGCGGCTCTGCGCCCGTCTCCTCGTGCTCGGCGCCCAAAATCCCGTCGCCGCCCTACGGCTAGCCCAGGACGCGCCCACCCCGCGACAACGCACACTCCTCCGCGACGCCGCCCTCCAGGGCTGGGCCTCCCGCCATCCCCTCGCCGCCGCCGACTGGGCCCTCGCCAACATCCGCTACGACGAACGTCGGGGCGCCATCGAAGCCGTCGCCGCCGGCGCCATCGCCCAGCCCGAGTCCGCCGTGCGCGTGATCGACCACCTCATTGCCGCCGACCCCGTCCTCGCCTGCGACCACGGCAACGCCCTCGTCACCGCCTTCGCCCGATCCGGACTCTACGACGAGGCGAGCCGCTTCGCCGCCACCGGTCCCGCCCAATACCGCGCAGCCTGGCTCTCGACCACCTACCAGCAATGGGCCACCTACCAGCCGCAGGCCGCCCTCCTCGCCCTCGAAACCATCGCCGATCCGGCATCCCGCGACGAAGCCCGCGCCGGGCTCTACGCCGGCTGGAGTTCCAGCGATCCCGCCGCGCTCGTCGCCTACGCGCAGACGCTCCCGCACGGCGACGCGCGTCTCCAGGCCTTGAACGACGGCCTCTCGCAATGGGTCCACCGCGATCCCGCCGCCGCCTCCGCGTGGATGGACAACCACGACCCGTCGCCAGACCTCGACGTCGGCGCCGCCGCCATCGCGCTCGCCCCCGCCTTGGTCAGCCAGAAACCCGACATAGCCACCAGCTGGGCCGAGAGCATCACCGACCCGGAGCTCCGCGCCCACACGCTCCTCGACCTCATCCGCCTCTGGGCCGAGCGAGACCCCGCCTCCGCCCGCCGCTACGCCGCCACCTCCCCGATCCTCCGGCCCGACACCCGCGCCCTCGCCCTCTCCACCCTCGATTCGCCGCCGGAACCATAAAGGGATGCCCCGAAATCTCCGGCGGGAATGTGGGGGCGGTAGCGTGGTGGCATTGGGTGCGCCCAGGCGGACGCACGTGTGGCGGAACAAGTCGCCGATGGAGGAGTGGCTGCGGCCGTCGGCGTAGGCGGCCATGCGCAGGATGTGCGGCGCGGCTTGGAGATCTTGCGGGTGTGCGTCATCAAGGGCTTGCCGGCGGAGAGGCGGTTATCCGGGCAAAGACTTGGCCGGGAGGTGAAGTGCGTTACGGTTTTGAACTTGGAGAGGTCTGCGCCGATCTCGGAGTGGAGCGTGTGGGTGGCATGAGCTCGCGCCTGATTCCGATGCGCGTTCAAGTTGATCGTTATGGTCCGGGGAACGCCTGCGCGGCGGTTAACCGGCGTAGCCGTTCGTCTGGCTATCCACGCACGCCCTTGCCCGACTTGGAGCGTTCCTTTCGGCGGCTGCACCAAGGGGAAAATAAATCCGGTTCCCTGCGTCATGCATCACGAGATACATCCGCACCTTACTGTAAGGGGCTAGGGATACTTGAGGCCGTAAGGACATACACGCAGGGATTTATCCTTAGGCAAGAAAGCGCCCCCTCCCCCCCCCCGAAAAGCCTGTGGCGGCGCCCCTCTCCCGCCGTTCTGCCGCACGCCGGCCGAGGTCCCTATCTTGCCGTCCCAACCCATGCCTATAATAAGCCGCCCCTTGCTAGCCAGGTGCTTCACGCTCCTGTTCGCCCTCGCCGCCATCGTGTCCCCGCTTCGGGCAAACACGGCGGGTAACCCCAACGACGGCCAACCCTTCGAGTTGATCCTGGTTCTCGACCAGACCAGCAGCATTGGCTCCGGAGCGGCCGAAGCCGGGTTGAACGTCATAAGCCAATACGGACCACAAATCACGAAGGTCGGTATCGTGGCCTTCGGCGACACCGCCCGAAGCTTGCTGGGCGGAACCAACTCCGCCGTCGCCGATTTCGGCCTTACCAGCCAACTCTCCACGGCCACCACCTTGCTCCAAGAGGCTGTCGAGCACCCCTACACCTACTCGAACGCCAATCAGTCCTTCTACTTCGACGGCGGGAACGACGACGAGGAAAACGGCGTCGATGCGCTCGATCTCGCGATGAAGATCGTGACCAAATCCAGCAGCCCGACCCGCAAATTCATCTACTTCGTGGCCGACGGCAACGGCTTCGACCACCAGACCGTCACCCCGGCCTCCGTCTACGCGGCCATGCAGCGCGACGGCCTTCGCACCTGGATGAATACCCCCGAAGGGCCCAACTCGCTAAGCGGCGATTACACCACCGCCTTTGCCGAAAGCGACCACGTCATCCACCTCCCCTTCGGCCTCGAATGGGATTTTGACCTCTCGGTGCAGTTCCTCGGCACCAACTACAACGTCAGCCGCAGCATCGTTGACGGCGATCCGCTCTACCTCGAACCCGGCACCTACATCTTCGAGGCGGGAGCCGTAAACCCATTCTGGAACGACTACCAGCTCCCGGTTCAGATCGATTGGATATGCACCCAGGCGCTCAACCGCTTCGGCAACTTCTCCGGTTCCGCGGTCTATAACTACATCACGATCGACAACCAGTCCGGCAACGCGGTGATCACCATCACCGAACCCGGCCTCTATGGCATCAACGTCCGCGCCAGCAGCTCGGCCAGGCCCGGCCTCGAAGAGTTGATCTGGTTCGATATGTTCGTGCAACCGATCCCCGCGACGGTGTCCGCCAACGGAAGCACCCTCACGGTCGGCGCCGGCGGCTTCTACTCCGTCTCCGAGTTTGGTTGGTCCGTCTCGCTCTCCGCCGCGTTGACCGGCCCCGACCTCCCGGCCTTGGCCTACTCCTGGCAATGCATCGGCGCGGTCGATCCGGTCACACGCGCCCCCATCTCGCCCGGCCATCTCAACATCGCCCCGAACGGCGCCACCGCCGCCCTGTCCAGCACGGTCTACGGCGAATACACCGTCGTCCTTACCGTCACGAGCTCCGGCTCCCAGTGGAACCAATACTACAAGAACATCACCTACCGCGTCACCCTCGGCCATCCGCTCGTCTCGCCGTCCTTCGACGCCGCGGCCGCCTACCAGATGAACGTGCCCGCCTCCAGCGACATCCGCGTGGCGCCGATCTACCACCGCAAGCCCCTCGCGGGCGGCATCGCCCTGGGCGCGAGCGGCTCCACCTTGTCCATCGAAACCCCGGCCACCCTCGGCGCGGCCAACAGCTTGGTCTACGCCGTCGGCCAGACCAACAACTACTACCTCCACGTCCGCGCCGGAGCGCGCCGCGGCGCATGCTTTGACATCACGGCCAACACCCAAAGCACCACGAGTCCGGGCCGCGCCTTCACCACCCTCACCCTGAGCCTCGACGGCGACACGCTGGCCGGCATCGCCCCGGGCGACGAGATCCAGGTCATCCCGCACTGGACGCTCGCCACCTTCTTTCCGTCCGGCCTGGGCTTCCCCGCCAGCGCCTCCGAGCTGTCGATCAAAGGCAGCGTCCTGACGCCCAACACCGGCGCCGGCATCAACCTGCCGGCCTCCGCGAGCTACTTTTACTACAGCGGCACCGCCAACGGCGGCCCCGGCTGGCGCAAGGCCGGCGCCGCGCTCACCACCCGTTTCGATGACACCATGCTACGCCCCGGCGTGCCTGTGATCGTGCGAAACAACCTCGCCACCCCCACGACGCTGCGTCTGTCCGGCTATTTCCACTCCGGCGGCCACCAGATGGCCCTCCGCACCCTCCAAAGCGGCGTCAAACAGGACAACTACGTGACCCTCGTCGCGCCCGCCGCCAACATCGGACTCGGCTTTCCGTCGGCCGGGATTTTCTCCGGCACCAGTTCCCTCTACGCCTCGGCCCCCCTCCCCTCGACAGTGGACTCCGTCCTGATCTACAACAACTCCACGAGCGGCCAAAACAAGGTGCCCGACGAATACTATTACTACACCGGCACCGCCAGCGGCGGCCCCGGCTGGCGCAAGGTCGGCGGGCCCGTGACCACGATCCACACCTACTCCGTCTCTTTCCCCACGACCGTCGGCTGCATCGTGCGCAAGGCCGCGACCTCCGCTCCCGCCCGCGCCACCTGGGCCTCGGTCGCCGCCGCCCTTCTACACTACACCCTCGATTCCGAGGCGAATTTCGATCTGGCCCAGGGCGCCGGGCCTTCCTACCCCGTCACCCTCACCTGGCCCACCACGAACGGCCTGAGCTACCAAATCGAGACCAGCAGCTACCTCTCCTCTTGGCGTGCCGATGCCATCGCGGTTACCGGCACTGGCTCCCCGCTCACGCGGACCATCGCCCTCGGCGGAAATTATTTTAGAATAAGCACCGGCGCGCTGCGAAAGGCCGCGCTGACCGGCACCACCGTCCCCGCCTGGCAATCCGGTTTCGCCAACATCAGCCTGCCCTTCCCCCTCAAGTTCAAGGCCAACGGCCTCTCGGATCGCACCGTCGACGTCGGGACGATCACCGCCGACGGCTGCCTCCTCCTCGACAACCTCCCGTGGAACACCTCGTTCTTCAACGGCCCCTACCCCGGCGACATGTTCCAGTGGTGCGCCGAAACCGGAGGCGACCACACGCGCCCCCTGCTCTCTCCGCTGCACACGCCGAACACCTTGGGCGCCGCAGGCATCACCATCAAACCGTCCCTCACAGTGCGCGGGCACGCCGCCTTCGCCGTGAATTGGACCAACGTCGGAACCGGTTCGCAAAAGAACCGCTTCCAAGCGATCATCATCAATCGCGCGGACTGGGGCGGCGCCCACACCGGTAACTTCGACATCGAGTTCAACTACGGCCAGGTGCAATCGCCGGGGGTCGCCGGCCTCTGCGACCGCAACTGGTCGCTGCATTCCTTTTTGGAAAATATCACCGGCCTGGGCTCCGACAATTACTTCCCCACCGGCCTGCGCTATCGCGGTCGCAACAGCGAAGAATCGGTCGGCAATCCGGTCATGCCCGGTCGCCACGTCTTCGAGTATCGCGACGGCCGCTTGCAAAATTCCGACCCGATGCTGCAACCGGTGATCTGCTTCGACTCCGCCTCCGGCCCCGCGACGACCTCCTACACCAACGTCGACTACGGCTACGCCACCTACGAACCGACCTCCGTGCTCAGCGGAGTGACGGTGGAAGGAAATGCCCTCAGCCTCGGCGCCTATGGCAATGTCCTGTTCAACGACTATGGCTATGCCGTCACCCAATTCTGGTATGTCTACGACTTCCAGACCGACGACTTTACCGGCCCCTTCCTCGCCGACCCCAACACCGGGTGCTTCACGTTCACCGCTCCCGCTCCCGGGATCTATGAAATCATCGTCTCGATGGGCCATCCCGCCGGCGCAGGCACCGGTTCGTATTATATCAACGGCGCCTACATGCCGCTCATCGAGGAGATCGACAACACCCGCTACATCACCGTGGGATTCGACTACTAA
>CAMLQS010000270.1 GCA_946482165.1 uncultured Verrucomicrobiota bacterium
CCGAGCATGGTTTCCGCCTCACGAAGCATCGGTTTATTTCGAAGACAGCGCCTAGACCCTCTTCGGCGCCTCACTGCTGCTTACGGAAGCGGAGGTCCACGGAAAGCGTGTTGGTCTCGAAGGAGCCGGGGACGGGATTGAGGAGGAAATAACCGGCGCCGATAATCGCGTCGTCAGCGGGCGGCTGGCGGAGGATGCCTTGAAAAACGACATTGCGCCTATGGGGGCGGGATGTGGTCGGGTTGGTGTCGGTCAGCGTGAACGCGCCGGTGAAGCGGCCGTTGGCGAGATTGAGCGAGGTGATTCTCCAAGCGCTGGGATTGGCCGGGGGGGCGACGAGGACCGGGGCCAGCTTGTTGGCGGTCGTGACATTGATGGCGTCCGCCAGGTCGTTCTCGCTCTCGCTGAGGTAGTCGGGACCGTAGTCGATGAAGGAAACGCCGGGGCTGAGGGGATCGTCGGCCAAGCCGAGCCGCTGGGCGAGCGTGCCGTCGGAGCCGGGCCTTGCGGGGGGAGACCACGGGTCGAGCAGCATGAGCGAGTCGAGGGGACCGAAGCCCTCGGGGAAAAGTGCATCGGCGGCGCGAGGGGCTTTGCGCCAGTAGAAGGATGCTCCGGCGGTGGCGGGCACGCGATAGCGGTTGGGATTCCCGGGTTGAGGCTGGAGGACGAATTCGGCGGACGCGTAGCTCGACGTCCGGGTTCCGTAGGGACGGGCGAACACACGGTAGCCGTTCTCGCCGTCAGGCTTCGCGGCCGCCGTGAGAGTCGCTCCGTCGGCAAGCCGGCCGGTGAGTGTGAGCGTGCCGTTGGCGGCAACGGAGGCCGTGGCGAAACCGGACCCGCCCGGGAAAAAAAGATCGAAGACGGAAGCCGCGTCGAGGAGGACGAGCGTGTAGGCGGCGGCGCCTGGAAACGGGCTGGTCCGGGTGTAGGTGGCAAGACGAGTCGCGGGCGGGATATCGTAGAGGAACGATTCGTCGACGGAGCCGGCCTCGCGGAAATAAAGCGCGGCGGAGAGGCCATGTTCGCTTGCGAAGAAGCTTATCCGATAAACCTCGCCGCGGGCGTTGCGACGGGACGCGGAGCCGACCACGCCAATCACCTCGCCGTCGGGGCCCAGTTTTCCGGAAAGCGGCATGGAGCCGCCTTCGCGGGCGATGTCGAGCCGGCCGGTGAAGGCGGCGCCGCGCGCGGGCAGGGTCAGCACCAATTTCCCGACCGGCGTGTCGAAGTCCGCGAGATCGAAAAGGAGCGCCTCGTAAGTGCCGGGGAAGGCGGGCAGGACGGCGAGGTTGCCCGGAACGCGTTCGACGATTTCGTAGTTGTTGTCCACGCCGCCGAGGACGGTGATCGGATAGTCGCCCGCCGGGCTGCCAAGGGTGGCGGTGGTGCGGGCGACGGGGCGCCGGTTTAGAACCGCCGCGGTTTCGTCGGCGACGAAGCCCTCATACGTGAGCGGGAGCGGCGGGTTGGCGACGCCGAAGAGCCGGCGGGGCGAGCCGGCGGACACGCGAAGAGGCGCCTTGGCGACGACCAATGTGCCGCTGGCGGTGGCGGTGCGCGTCGGGGTGGTTTTGGTGGTGATCTGGACCTTGACCGCGTAGGAGCCGGCGTTCTTGGGCGCGGCCAATTTGCCCGCGTAAGTGATCTTTATCGCGTAATCGTCGACGCCGCCCGGGGCGAGCGTGAGGTCGACTGCGGGGTCGATGACGGCCGGAACGCCGGAATAAACACGCTCCAGGTTGTTCAGTGAAACCGTGATCGGGCTCTCCTCCTGGGCGCGGGCCTTGCCGGGAAAGAGGCCTAGGCAGGTTGCGAGGGTTAGAACGAAGGCGAAAGCGAGACGATGGAGCGCGCGGACGGGGATGAACATTTCGTGCGATATGAGGTTGCGGATTTGGCGAGCAGCGAGTCGGGGAGGGGAGGCGTGCCGGGATGAGCGTCAGGGGGCCTGCAGGCGAATTTCGCCGGCGACCGATTCGGCGCCGGAAACGACCGGGAGCGGAGCAAGCAGGAACTGCCCCGCCCCGAGAGTCGCGCCGCTTTCGGGCGAGCCGCCGGGAGGGGTGCGGAGCACGCCTTGGAAGGTGACGGTGCGCTGCTGACGCTTGATCGGAGTGGAGGAAACCAAGTCCGAAAGAACAAAGGTGCCTCGGAACGCGCCGGTGCCCGGGGTGAATGTGAGGCTGAACTTGGCCTGGTTGGCGGGGCTGGTGATCGGCGAGGTGATCTTGAAAGTGCCGGAGGGCGCCAGGATGCCGGAGACCGGAAGAGCCGGGCCGCGTTCGCCGAGAGAGAGGTCGTCGGGCGCGTAGACCAGGGAGAGCGGCTGGTTGGCGGCGGGCCGGACCCACGGGTCGAGAGTGAGCAGGGTTGTGAGCGGGCCGAAGCCGGCGCGGTAGGTCTTGGCGGCGGGCGCGGGGGCCTTTGCCCAAGTCAGATAAATGCCGGCCGCGGCCGGGACGTGGCGTCGCCCGGGGAAACGCGTGGTGTTCGGGTGGGCGAGGAAGGGCACTTCGCCGGCGATGAAGCTGTTTCGCAGGCCTGTGTAGGGTTGGGCGAAGAGGCGGTAGCCGCCTTCGTAATCGGGCGCGAGGTTGGCGGTGAAAGGCGTGGCGTCGCCGAGGCGTCCCGCGAGCTTCATGTTCCCTTTGGCGTTTATTGCGGCGGTGGCGTGGCCGGAGCCGGCCGGTTCGGCTTGGGCGGCCGACGAGGCGGGCGCCATGATCGCGGTGTGCGCGCCGCTCCAGGACGGTTTCTGGCCGGCGGGGGGGACGAACACGCGTTTGCCCGAGGGGGCGGTCAGCACGAGTTCGTCGCGGAACAAGGAGGCGGCGAAGTCGGCCTCGAAAACGAGGTCGAGGGCCAGGGTGTAGGGGCCGTCAAACCCCGGGACCGTGACGCTTGCGGCGGCGGCGTTGGCGAAGGAGTCGAGCGTGAGCGATCCCTTGAAGGGGCGGGCGATGCTTTCCCGGGCGAGCAGGAGCCGGCCGGTGAAGGCCCGGCCCGTCGCGGCGACGGTGAACTCGAGCTTGCCGGCGGGGGAGGCCTCCGCGTCGAACAGCAGGGCTTCGTAACGGCCGGCGAATGTATCCACTTTCAACTTACCGGGGGAATAGGAGAGGACGTAGTTTGGCGCCGCGCCGCCCGAGACCTTGATGGGGTAGGAGCCGGCCGGGCTGAGGGTGCGCGCGGTGGTGGCGGCGACGGGACGGCGGGTAAAGGCGGACGCGTCGTCGCCCGGGGCAAAGCCCGAGTAGGACAAGGTGAGGGCGGGATTCGGTTCTCCGGCGAACTTGCGTTGATCGTCGGCGACGACTTGGAGGGGGCGTTTGTCGATCACGAGCTTTGCGGTGGCGCGGGCGTCGTCGGCGGTGGCCACGACCGTATAGGTGCCGGCGTTTGTCGGGGGCTCGGTCGAGCCGTTGTAGGTGACCACGAGCTCGCGCAGCCTCGGGGAGGGCTGGACCGAAACGGTGACTGGCAAGGGGGCGCCGCCGTAGGTTTGGCGGAGATCCGACAGCGTGATTTTAACCGGAGGCAGCGCGGCGACAACGAAGGTGCGGGTGACGGGTGGGGCGGGGATATAGACGGCGTCGCCGGGCTGGGTGGCCTTTAGGGTGACCGTGCCGGGCTGGCCGGTCAGGATGAGCTCGCCGTCGGTGATGCGCGCCGGGCCGGAGACCACGGCGACCGAGACGGGCAAGCCGGAGCTCGCGAAAGGAGAGAGGGTGGGGGCGTCGTCGCCGACGGTGAGGTTGGGCAGTTCCTGGTCGAAGACGATGGTTTGCGCGACCGAAGGCGGGGCCAGCGTCCAGGTGAGCTTTAATGCGCCGCCGTCGCCTTCGAGGGTGTCGAGCACAGCCCAGATTTCGTCTCCGGCGGCGACGGGGATGGTGAGCCGGCCATAGCCGCCGGGAGTGGAATCGGAGGCGAGCAGTTCCAAGGCGGCGGCGGAGCCGCCGCGCAGGAGGGAGAGGGCGGTGGGCTGCGAGCCGCCGGCCGTGTCGACGGTCAACTGACCCAGGCCCGTCGCGGTCCAGCGCCACCAGACGGAAAGGTTGGCCGGGCTGGGATCGATGGGTTGCGCGGTTGCGTCGATATTGGAGCCGGTGGTGGAGCCGGAGGCGCCGGTGACACGGAAGGCCGAGGCGGCGTTGTCGTTGGCCGGCGGCGGGCGCACGGTAAACGACACGGTGACGTCGGGGGCGGCCAGGTAGGAGAAGTCGCCCGGCTGCGAGGCGCGGAGGGTGACCTTGCCGGGCTGGCCGGAAAGAACGAGCCGGTTGCCCTCTTCGAGGACGGCGGGGCCGGAAACGACGTCGAAGAGGACGGGCAGGCCGGAGCTGGCGGAGGCGCTGAGAAAGAAGGGGTCGGCGGAGATGCCGACGTCGGGCGGAACGGGGAAATCAATCGTCTGGGCGAGGACCGGGGAGGTGAAGCTCGACGTGAAGCGGGCGGTGCCCGCTGGCTCAGCCAAGGTATCGATAACGACCAGATGAACAGCGCCGGCCATCACTGGAATTTCCAGGCGAGGGCGGATGTCGGGGCGGGTGTCCGAAGCGACCGGATCGAGATCGTCGAGCGTGCCGGTGTATACGCTGATCGTGACAGGTGTCGGGCTCGCGGCGGCGTCCAAGGTCCAGATTCCGGTGGCCGGGGCGGTCCAGCGGAACCAGACGGAGCGTCGCGCGGGAAAGGCTTCCGCGCTCTCGGCGGTGGCGAAGCGCAGATCGAATTCCACCGTGTTCATGCCTTGCGAAATCGGAAGGGCGGCGGCGGCCTTGTCGTTTATCGGCGGGGCTTGGACGGTGAATTCGAAGATAGTCTCGGCGGGCAGGTAGGTGGCGTCGCCCGCCTGGGCGGCGCGAATGCGGATGAGGCCGGGGCTGCCGGTCAGGGAGGCCGTTGAGCCGTCGATTTGAGCGGGGCCAGAGATCAGGGTGTAGGCCACGGGCAGCCCGGAGCTGGCCACGGCTTCGAGCGCAACGGGAGGAGCGTCGATGGCGACGTCGGGCAAAACGGGCGCGGTGATCGTTTGCGCAATCGAAGGGACCTCGAGGCTCCAGGAGAGGCTCAAGGCGCCTTGTTCCCCCGACGGACCATCGAGCGAGATGCGGTAGGTGGAATCTTTTGTGACAGGGATCGAAACCCCGCTCGCGCCGGGATCCGAGGCGGAGTCGGTCGCGAGAAGGGTGAGCCCGTTCAGGGATGAGCCGGACCAGACGGAGAGCGTCGCGGGAATGTCGCTGCCTTCGGTATTGATAGTCCACATACCGGAGGCGGGCGCCTTCCAGGTGAGCCAGATGGAGTGAAGGGCGGAGGCGGTTTCGCCGGCTTCGGCGGTGGCCCTCAGATTCGAGGTGGAATGCTGGCCCGCGGCGCCGGAGAGAGTGGTCGGGGAGGCGAAGGCGTCGTTGGCGGGGGGGGCGTAAATGGCGAGCCGTTCCCAGGTCAACGTGGTGGAAAGGGGCGATTCGACCGGCGTGTCGAGGGCGAGATAATAGGTCGCACCCGTGACCGCCTCGAACTCGACCAAGGCCGCGCCGGTGTCGTCGTTGGCGCCCGTTTCGATCAGATCCAGCGAGGCCAGGGTGGAGCCGGTGAAGACATAAAGGGAGGCCGCCGCGGAATCGGAGGGGCCGGTGCGGAAACGCCAGAGACCGTTTCCGGGCGCGGTCCATTTGAACCAGACGGAGGCCTGATGGAGGGCGGATTCCGTGGCTTCGGTCGTGGCGTCGGTTGTGTTGGCCGGAGCAGAGCCGGAGACTCCGGAGAGGGTGGAGGCCGAGGCAAAAGCGTCGTTGGCGGGGCGCGTGATCGACAGAGTGGTGACGGTGCGGGCCGCGGAGACCGCCGAAATCGATTCGGGGCCGTAGCAGACGAGCCGGTAGTGGTAGGTGACGCCGGGTTCCAGTTCGCCGATCAGGCGGCTGCTGGCGGGGGGATCGGCAAACTCGGTGAGAAAGGGGGCCGAGAAGTCGGCGGAAGTGGAGACTTCCACGGCGTAGGAGACCGCTTCGGCCACGGGCGTCCAGCGCGCCGTGAAGCTTCGTTGACCGAGGTCGGTGTGGGTTTGGAGAACGGGCGGCCCGAAGGGCGTATAGGCCACGGTGTCGAGAAACGCGGCATCGCCAGGCGATTGCTCGACATGCGCGACGCTGCGCAGGCGCCAGCGCACTTTGGTCGGACCGGAGCCATCGACGACGAGATTCTCGGTTATCCATTCGTCCGTCGCTTGCAGGAAAGCGCGCGGGGCGGGGTCTTCGCCCACCGAGACCTCAAATTCGGAGACGCTCTCCTCGTTTAGATGGAGCCGCCACTTCCACGAAAGAAAACCGGGCGCGTTAACGGTCGTTTCCACCCATGCCGAGGTGTCGGCGTCGAGGAGACCGCCGGCCCGGGCGGCATCGATCCCGTCGGAGCTGACCGTGGTCTGCGAGGTCCAAGCGACGTCGCCGCCGGTATCCCAGGAGAGCGAGGGCGTGTCGAGGGCGAGGGCGAGGTCGGGGACATCCGCGCGTGACGGCGAGGCCAGGGAAAGGAGGGCGGCGGCGGCGAGCGACAGGCGGCGGAGTAGGGACATGGCGGAGGGGGAGTCGTTTTCCTAGAGGAACGGGCGGAATAACCGGAGGACGAAATCCCGGGGTGGGAAAGAAAACGTGTAAAAAACGAAAAGCCCGGCACGCGGGCAGCGTGCCGGGCTCGGAGGAAGGGACGATGAGGGAGCGGGCGGGTTACTCGGGTGCGCCGGAAGTGAGGATGAGTTCGCCGGAGACCAGTTCGTTTGAGGAAGGGCCGGAGTCGGCCGGGTTGGGGTCGAGCAGGTTGTGGGCGTGGGCGTGGGTGTCGGAGGTGCCGTTGGGGCCTTGGCGGATGGAGCCGGAGATCGTGACCTTGCGGGTGACGGGCAGGGCCGGGGGAGGGTTGACCTGGTCGCGGAGGGAGAAGGATCCGGAGAAGGCGCCGGTGGCCGGGGAGACGGTCAACCGGAATGAACGCGGGTTGGG
>CAMLQS010000271.1 GCA_946482165.1 uncultured Verrucomicrobiota bacterium
CTGATCGGCTTTCGCCGTTCTCCGAACGCGCAAGGTCGTCTCCATTCAACCTAGAGGTTCAGGAGGCAAGGCGTGATCGCCGCCGACGCCGGCTCAGTTGACGCTTGGGTAGCTGCCCAGCCACTTGACGAGGGGGCAGAACGCGCGCAATTCCGCCACCGCCTCTTTCATCGCCGGGTCCTCGTAATGGCCCGCCACGTCGATAAAGAACAGATAGTCCCAAGCGCGACGCTTGCTCGGCCGCGACTCAACTTTCGAGAGGTTGAGCCCGCGCGAACTGAAGGGGGTCAGCATCTTCATGAGCGCGCCCGAGTGGGCCGCGGCGGATTCGCCGAGTGAGATGACGAGGCTTGTCATGTCGCGCCCGCCGCCGACTGCGCCGGAGGCCTTCTTCCCGATCACGAAAAAACGCGTGGTATTGTCGTTTCGATCCTGAATGTTTCGGGCCAAAACCGGCACGTCGCGCGCCTGGGCGGCCAGTTCCGCCGCGATCGCCGCCGCGCCGGGCTCGCTGTTGGCGATCTCAACCGCCTTGGCCGTGCTTGCGGTGTCGATGAGCTGCGCATGGGGCAGATGGCGTTGAAGCCACGCGCGGCACTGCGCGAGCGCCTGATCCTTCGAGTAGACCTTCTCGATCCGCTCAAGCGGCGTGGCGGAGATGAGCGCGTGGTTTATCTCGAGATAGATCTGCGCGACGGCCTTCAGCTCGCTCTCGACAAAACCGTCCAGCGCCTCGCGCACGGAACCCTCCGTCGAATTCTCGATCGGGATGATGCCATAGTCGGCCTCGCCCTTCTCGACCGACGTGAATATGTCTCCGATCGTCGCAATGGGAGCGTAGTCGACGCTCGCCCCGAACTTCTTGATCGCCGCGGCGTGGGTGTAAGTCGCCTCCGGCCCGAGATAGGCAATTTGCAGCGGCTTTTCCAAGGCGATGGCCGCGGACATGATCTCGCGGTAGATGGCCTTCAGCGCCTCCGGCTTGATCGGGCCTTCGCTGAGCGAAGTGACTTTGCGGAAGACGGCGTCCTCGCGCTCGGGCACATAAATCTGGCCGCCGCTGCTGCGCTTCACGCGGCCGATTTCGGCGGCCAGCTTCAGACGCTCATTGAGCAGACGCACGATTTCACGGTCGTGGGCGTCGATCTGTTCACGAATGGGCTGGAGCGGGTCGGCGGACATGCGGGCAAAAGCGAATGATTGATTGACGAACCGCTCAGGCGGCGGGCTCGTTTTTGGTTTCGTCGGACTCGGCGGCTTCCTCCGCCACGGCATCAAGCGCGGCAGCGGGCGCGTCGCCTTCGATGCTTTCCTCGACCGGCGCTTCGGCCGACTCGGACGCGGACGACGCGCCTTCGATGTGTTCGATTTCGACCGGCTCGAGCGAAGGCGATTCGCCTTCGCCCTCTTCGAGCGGCAACCCCATCTCGGCGTCGGCGGGCGGGGTCACGTTGGCGGCGCGATTGAGCCACTCGTCGATCTGGCGGGGCGAAAGAACGTCGGAGGCGGGCAGCTCAATCAGCGACTTCACCCCGACAAATTCCAAAAACTTGTCGGTCGTGCCGTATTGCAGCGGACGACCCGGCAGGTCGGCGCGGCCGACGATGTAGACGAGTTCGCGCTCCATGAGCTTGGAGAGACCGGCATCGGCGGAAACGCCTCGAATGGACTCGATTTCGGAACGCGTGACCGGCTGGCGGTAAGCGACAACCGCCAGCGTCTCGATCGCGGACTGAGTCAACTTCACCGGCGGGGGCTCGTCGCGCTGGATGCGAATCCACTTCGCGAAGCGCGGGTGCGTGACGAGGCGGTATCCCTGGGCGCCATCGATAAGAAGATAGATGTCGTTTTGCGCCTTCAGTTCCTCGCCGAGCTGGTCCATCGCCTCGCGGATCTGCGCGGCGGTGACCAGCGAAGGCACGTCGACATAGAGGTCCTGGTCCACCGGAGCGAGTCCCAGCGGGTTGGTCTCCTCCACGGCGGCTATCGCGAGCTCCGCGCCTTCGCCGGGGGCGGCCATCGCCGCATTGCCGGAGAAACCCGCGCCGGCCGCGGCCGCATCACCGGCGGCGACACCCTCGACGGGGGTTTCGGCGCTCTCGCCCCCCTCGGTTTCCTCGGTCGGCGACGGCGCCTGCGCCTGCGCCTGATCGTGATAGCGCGTAAAGATGGTCTGGATGTCTTTGATCGTGAGCGGCTGGCTCGACGAGAAAAGCAGGGCCTTGAGCACCAGTTTGAGATTGAACGCCATTGAGGAGGAAAGGGCGCAGCAAACCCGCCGCCCCACCCTGCGCGCAATCCCGAATTCCGGGCTTCGTCAGGCGCCGTTCGCCGGCCGGGCATCGACCACCTCAACCGCGTCGCCCACATGGCGCCAGCGAAGGTTCCATCCGGCGACGGTCATGCCGTAAATGCGACCGGAGTCGACAGCCTGGTAGGCGGGCTGAAGATCAAGAGCCAGCAACTGCCGCGCGAGAGCCAGCACCTCCGCAGGAAGCGTGGCGGCGAGTCCCGCCGGAATAAGGATTTGCTCCGAAGCACGAGCCTGGGGCGAGGCGCCGGCCCAGCCGGCGCGCGCCTCGGGACGGGCTTCGCAGTAAGGCAGGTAGGGCTTGATGTCGTAAACGGGGGTGCCGTCCACGCAATCGATGCCCTCCACACGAAGGGCGCCGACCTCGCTCGCGATGAGCCGCACGAGCGACAGGCCGAGGCCGTTCGGGCGAAGCGGCGAACGCGAGGCGAAGACCCCCACCCGTTCGTTTCCGCCGAGGCGGGGCGGACGCACCGTCGCGGCGCCATCCCAAGGCGGGTTCTTATGAAAGCCGGTCACGAGCCAGACGTGCGAAAAGGCGTCGAGACCTCGCACGAAATCAGGAGAGGCGAACTCAGGCAGAAACTCCACGCGCCCCTCCGCCGCGGTTACCAGCCCGGACTGGCGCGGCACGCCGAACTTCTCCGCGAAGGGCGTTCGGAGAATGGCGACTGGGCGAAGATTTTTAACCACGGAGGACACGGAGAGCACGGAGAGAAAGACAGGAGGTGGGAAATAACTCCGCTATATTTTAGGCGCTGTCTTCGAAATAAACCGATGCTTCGTGAAGCGGAAACCATGCTCGGCCAAGGCGACCGAGGGGGAGGCGGGCCCGTGCCGACGAGGTCAACGTCGGCCCAGCTTGGCTTCCGTCTCACCCGCAGGGCGCCAGCAAAGCACCGGGTTATTTTGAAGACTGCGCCTAACTCGGCTCGACCTCTCCGTGAACTCCGTGTTCTCCGTGGTTAATCTTCGGCCATCAGCTCTTCGCGGCCAAGACGTGGAAGTTGGCCATGCTAATGCCGCTGAGCATGGCGCCGACAATGCCAAGAAACCCTTGGTCGGTGCCGGCGAGATAGACGTTCGCGAGCGGCGTGCGACCGTCGCGAATCTTCTTCGGCGAACCGTAGATCGCGCCGCCCAAATGACCGGTGAAGCGGACGATCGTCTTCGGCGTGAACATGTCGGTGGCGATGGTCGCCTTCGCCAGCGCCTCGGGAGCGGGCAAGGCAGGCAGAAAGCGCAAAGCGCTACGCTGGATCTCGCCGTAAACGCGCTCCTTCGCCGCTCGATAATCCGGCTCGGACAAGGCGGCCCAGGCATCGTGGTTCGCAAGGCAGGTGCAGCGAAACAGCCCCTCGGGAAGCGACTGGCCGTCGGGAAACGCAAAATTGTTCGGAAGGCAGATCACGCCGCTCCGGGCGTCGGCGAGATCCGCGGTCTGCGCATAGCTGAAGCGCGGCGAGTCGTTGAAGAAGACGATGGTGTCGTCGGCCCAGCCAAGCGCGGATGGCGGCCGGTCGAGCACGGTGATCGTTTCGCAGTAGCTGAGGCGGCCCACCGGGTGCGGCGGCGTTTGAGATTCCAAATTTGAAACTTGAGATTGCTGCTCGAAGAGCCGTTCCGTCTCCGCCGCGCCGATGGTGCTGAGCACGTGCGTGGCCGTGACCTCATCCCCGTTGTCCAGCTCGAGCGCGGATGCCCGGCCGTCGCGCGCGATGATCCGTTTCACGCCGCATCTCATGCGGCGCTCGCCGCCGGCCTGGCGGTATTTCTCCAGCAGGACGCGGATGATCACGCGCACGCCGTCGAGCGGCCGGGCGAAGCCTTCGAGGAAGAGCGCCTTGAACATGATCACGAACTGCCCGAACTCCATGTCGTGCTCGGTCGCGCTGCCGTAATACATCACCGGACAGAAAAGCATGTCCTCGAGCAGCGTATCCGTGACGTGGCGACGCACGATGGCGCGGGCGCTCTCCGGCTTGGCGTCGAGCGAGACGTCGTCGTAGGTCCGCACCAGTCGCACCAGGGAGCGAAAACCGTCGATCTGCGCCGGGAACCCGCGCGCCACCTCGGACTCCAGGACGGCGAAATCGTTGGTGAACGTGAGCGAGGTTTCTCCGCGCGAGCCAAAGGCGATGCGCGAGCGTTTCTGCGGGTGGAGCGCGAATTCCTCCCGATCGATACGGAGCTGGCGGAGGAGTTTTCCAAGCGGGCTGCCTTTGACCCCGGGCGCCACCCAGTTGGTCATGGCATGCAGTCCCACGTCGTATTTGCGTCCGTCGATCGAGTAGAAGGAGTTTAGGCCGCCCGGCGCGTTATGGCGCTCGAAAATGCACACGCGCTTGCCGAAATGCGCGAGACGGATGCCGGCGGCGAGCCCGGCCATGCCCGCGCCGATGATGGCGACGTCGTAGTGCGAGGAGGTGTTCATGCGCGGAAGACGCGGACCATTCGGGAATCGGCGCCATCCCGCAAGTCCGGCCGTCTCCCTCGGCGCCGCCGACCGAACAAAAGGCTGTTCTCCGGAGAGACAAGCGACTGGCATGCGGCGATGCTAGGGAGCGTCGATCATCTCTATCGATACGCCAGTTCCTCGAACTTGGTCCAGGAGGACGCCGGCCTGCGCGTTCAGCTCCACACTTCCGGCGGGGCGGCCGACTTCCCTTATTTCTTTCAAGGCGCGCTGCGCCGCCCCCGCCAGACGGCGCAACTTCTGCGGGTGCTCTCGAACGTGGTGAAATCGCGTTTTCACCTTCCGCCCGCGATGCTCAAAAAGATTCTGGCCACCCGCGACCCGGTGGTGACCAGCGGCGGAGGCTTGCTTCGTTTCGAAGGTTTTTCCGCCTGCTGCGGCGTCTATGCGCGCGTGGATCTCACGCCCGATGCCTACGATGGCGTCGTGGCGGGGCAAGGAACCACCAACGTGGACTTCAACGCGGGATTCTGTTCCGCGCTTTCCCAGATCCGGGACGACGAGCGGGTCGGCTTGGCGGTGGGCGCGGACGAAGTCTCGCTGCTGCGGGGGGCCGACCAACTGGTTGAACGAAAGGTGAGGCTTCCCCTGCGTTGGCTCAAGGGGCTCGTGGAGGTTCAAATCAGTCAGGCCCGCATGACGCCCCGCTTCTCGCTCAACAAGATAGGCGCCCTGCGGTTCGTGCGGGACATTCCGCGAGGCAGCGATTCGCGCACCGCCCACTTCATCGCGCCGTCGGGAGGCGGCGGGCTGCGGTGGAGCCACGCCCCGCTTCCGGATTCAATCGAGCTTCGAGGAGTGGAACGGCTGCGCGTGCTGGATCAGCTGGCTCCGTGGGCGGACTCGCTGGCGATTCACACCGACTCCGTCAGCGGCGCATGCGCGTTCCAACTCCGGTTTGGCCCGCTTGATTTTCACCTTATCGTGAGTCCGGAGACATGGAGGGGATTTTCGGGCGAAGGGCAGGCGCTCGAAGACTTGGTCGCATCGGACAACGACCAACTGATTCCCCGGCTCCACGAATGTATTCGGCGGCGCGCCGTTTTCCGGGTCGAGGACCTGGCGCTGGATGCGAACTCGCCCCTCCAGACCGTTCGCCAGGCCCTCGCGCAACTCGGCGCCCGGGGCGTTGTCGGCTACGATCTCTCCCGTTCCGAATACTTTCAGCGAGAGCTTCCGTTCGATCTATCCGCCCTCGCCGAGCTTCACCCGAGATTGCGTGACGCGCGTCGGCTATCGGGCGAAGATCACGTGACCCTCCTTCGCCAAAACGGATCCTTGATCGAAGCCGACGTCCGAAGCGGTGACATCGCCCATCGGGTGAACTTGTCCGACAAAGGCGACCGTTGCACCTGCCCTTGGTATGCCAAACACCAAGGACGACGCGGCCCGTGCAAACATGTCCTCGCCGCACGTCTATTCTCCCGCACCGAAAACGACACCGACTAGGCGCTGTCTTCAAAATAAACCGATGCTTCGTGAGGCGAAAACCATGCTCGGCCAAGGCGACCGAGGCGGAGGCGGGCCAACGGCCCGTGCCGCCGAGGGCAACGCTGGCCCAGCTTGGTTTCCGTCTCACCCGCAGGGCGCTGGCAAAGCACCGGGTTATTTTGAAGACCGCGCCTAAGCCAAGCCATGCCGCTCGCTCCCGATCAGTTCGACTCGCTCCTCCGCGCCGGCGATGCCGGTCAAATCGCGCGATTCTTTGCCGGCGCGGCGGAGATGGACCGACGCGCCTTGGCGCCGCGCGCGGTCGCCTGGCATGGCTTGCTCCAGCTAAATCTCGAGTCGGACTACCTGTCCGAAAAGCAATTGGGCAAACGAGGTCCCTTCGAAGTCGTCCCCGACCCCAGGCGCCTCGCGCCATCCGCCTATGTGGCTTTGCTCGCCTGCGCCGAACTCCCGGCGCTATCGGCGGTCCGGCATCCCAACGTCGACGAAGAGATGCTGATCCGGATACTGGCCGACCGTCGCCCCGCTTGGTTGCAGAACTATGCCGACGTTTTGATCGAGGCGGACTTAAACTCCTGGAGCTTCCATGGCTGGCACTTGGTCCGAGCCCTGGTGCGCGCCGGTCTCTGCACTCCGCCCCGGCACCCGAACTACTCGGTCGGCGCCATCCCCGCGCTCGGCTCGCGGGTAAGCGCGATCACGCGTCGTGATGCGCAGACGGGCGCCGCGAATGATCGCGGCCATCTGCAAGTGTTGCGATA
>CAMLQS010000272.1 GCA_946482165.1 uncultured Verrucomicrobiota bacterium
CTCGAGGCCGATGCCCGTGCTCGGATTGCCCGAACCGGTGTAAACCGTGGCGACCAGGCCGGCCAGAGCGGCGAGCACGCCGTTGAGGGTGTAGGCGACGACCTTGCTCGAACCGACCGGCAGGCCCATGAGGACGGCCGAGTTTTCGTTGCCACCGATCGCGAGGAGATTGCGACCGAAGCGGGTGTAGTGCGCCACGACGTAACCAAGCGCCAGCACCACGATGGCGGTCAGCGCCGTCGTCGGAATGCTCAGCGAGCCAAGCGTGATCTCGAAGCCGGAAAGCGCATTGGTCGCGGGATGGTCGATGCCGACCGACTCGGTGCTGATCCAGAATGCGCCGCCGCGGGCGAGGAACATGCCGGCCAGCGTGATAAGGAACGCGGGCAGACGGAAGGCGTGGATGAGGAGGCCCATTCCGCCGCCAAGGGCTCCGCCGATGGCCAAGGCGGCAAGCGCGACCAAAGCGGGCGAGAACCCTTTCTGGATCATGATCGCGGTGAAGATCGAAACGAAGCCGACCACCGCGCCCACCGAGAGATCGATGCCGCCGGTGAAGATGACCAGCGTCATGCCCACCGCGACGATGCCAAGGACGGCGTTGTCGGAGAAGAGATTCACCATGACGGCGCCGGAAAAGAAGCCGTCGTAGAGAAACGAAGCCGTCGCGAAGAGGATCAGGAGGATGCCGGCCGTCGCGAGAAGCGGGGCCTGTTGGCGAAGACGGGAGCTCATTTCTTGCCTCCCTTCACCAGAGAAGTGGCCCAGCGGCGGGCGTGCTCGGATTGGAGCAAGCACACCACGAGGATCAGAATAGCCTTGGGAACCGGAGCCACCGCGGGCGGCACGCCGAGGTTATACATCGTCGTCGTCAAAGTCTGGAGCAGGAGCGCGCCGACAAAGGAGCCGAGCAGCAGGAAACGGCCGCCGGTGAGGGCGGTGCCACCGACCACGACCGCGAAGATGGCGTCGAGCTCCATGTTCTCGCCCATGCGATAGGAGTCGGCCGCGCGGATGTTGGCCGCCGCCATGAGACCGGCCAGTCCGGCGCAGAAACCGCAGAACACGTAGACCAAACCCTTCACGCGCGCGGCGCCGAGGCCGGCGAAGCGGGAGGCGGTTTCGTTGTCGCCGACCGCCTCGACAAAGAGACCGGAAGCGGTGCGCCGAAGGAAAAGCTGCGCCACGACAAACAGCATGATCGCGAGCAAGGGAGCGAAGGGGAAACCCAGAACGGTGCCGTTGCCGACAAAGGCGAAGGCGTCGCTCTTGATCACCACGACCTCGCCGTCGGTCATGAGCTGCGCCGCGCCGCGGCCGACCACCATGAGGATGAGCGTGGCCACGATGGGCTGGATGCCGAAGCGCGACACGAGCAGGCCGTTCGCCGCGCCGCCGAGCAGGCCCACCCCGAGGCCGGCGGAGAGCGCGACGGCGATCCCGTGGCCTTCGACCAGCAGGACCGCGGCAAGCGCCCCGGCCGCGGCCATGATGGAGCCGACCGAGAGGTCGACGCCGCCGGTGGCGATGACGAGGGTCATGCCGAGGGCGAGCACCAGACCGCGCGCGCCTTGGTTGAGAATGTCGATCGGCAGACCGTAGAGACGGCCGTCGAGGACGCTGATATTGAGAAACGCGGGGTTGAGCACGAGGTTCAGCACCACGAGCACGGCGAGGCCGATGAGCGGCCACCACACGGGGGAGATTGACTTGGACTTGCTCACGAGGCGCCTCCTTCGGACGTGCCGGCCATGGCGCGCATCAACGCCGGCGGCGTGATCGCGTCGCCCTCGATGGAGCCGGTGCGGCGACGCTCGCGAAGCACGACGACTCGCGTGCTGTTGCGCGCGATCTCCTCGATCTCGGAAGAGATGAGCAACACGGCGAGGCCGTCGGCGCGCAGGCGGCCGATCAACGCCTCGATCTCGGCGCGGGCGCCGATGTCGATGCCGCGCGTGGGCTCGTCGAGGATGATGAGCTCGGGACGGGTGGCGAGCCAGCGGGCGAGAAGCACCTTCTGCTGATTGCCGCCGGAGAGATTCTTGATCGGCGTCTCGGCATCGGGGGTCTTGATGCGGAGCGCGGCGATGTAGTGCTTGCAGAGCGTCTCCTGCTCGGAGCGCTTCACGGTTTTCCAAACGCCCTGCTTGGCTTGGAGCGCCAGGATGAGGTTTTCGCGGATGGAGAGATTGGGCAAGATGCCCTCGCCCTTGCGGTCCTCGGAGCAAAAGGCGAGCCCGAGGCGAACCGCGTCGTGGGCGGAATGAAGGCGAACCTGTTCGCCTCGCACGCGGATCTCGCCGCCGTCGGCGCGATCGATGCCGAAAAGAAGGCGCGCGGTCTCGGTGCGGCCGGAGCCGAGGAGACCGGCGAGGCCGGTGACCTCGCCGCGACGCAGCGTGAGGTCGATGGGATGGATGGCTCCGCGACGAGTGAGCCCCCGGGCCTCGATGATGGCGGGGGCCGCGTCGTTCGGAGGAGGCAGATCGGCGGCGCGTTCGGCCATGTCGTTGACCTCGCGGCCGATCATCTTCGAGACGAGCCCGAGACGCGGAAGGTCCTTGGTGAGGTATTCGCCGACGAGGGTGCCGTTGCGCAGGACCGTGATGCGGTCGCTGACGGCGTAAACCTGGTCGAGAAAGTGGGTGACGAAGATCATCGCCATGCCCTCGGACCGGAGCTGGCGCATGATGCGGAAGAGTTCGGCGACTTCCTTTTCGTCGAGACTGGCGGTCGGCTCGTCGAGGATCAGGAGACGAGCCTTGAGATCGAGGGCGCGGGCGATGGCCACCATCTGCTGGAGGGCGACGGACAGCGTGCCGAGCTCGACATCGACGTCGATGTCGAGCCCGAGACGCGCGAGGGCCTCGCGGGCGTGGCGACGAACCGCGCCCCAGTTGACGAAGCCGGCCTTGCCGGGCTGGCGGCCGAGCAGAAGATTCTCCGCCACGGACAGACCGGGCAGAAGATTCACCTCCTGATAAACCGTGCTGATGCCCACGCGCTCGGCGTCCTTCGGGGAGCCGGGATGGATCGCCTTGCCGGCGAAAAACATCTCGCCCTCGCTGCGTTCGTGGACGCCGGTGAGGACTTTGATGAGCGTGGATTTGCCCGCCCCGTTCTCACCGAGCAGCGCATGGATTTCTCCGGCGCGCACGGTGAGGTCGACGTTGGAAAGCGCGGTCACGGGACCAAAACGCTTTCCCACGCCGCGCAGGCTGAGCAGCGGTCCGTCGGAAGGGGCCGTCATTGCAGGAGCGGGCAGGCTGGGGGATTTTTAGTATTGGCGCTGGCCGATGAGCTCG
Source organism: uncultured Verrucomicrobiota bacterium (assembly GCA_946482165.1). Next base: position 3,306 of record CAMLQS010000272.1, read on the forward strand.
GCGGCGTTGGTCGAGTCGATGACGATGTCGACGTTGTAGGAGGAGCGCTCGACGGACTCGCCGGCTTTGATCTTGGCGATGGTGTCGTAGATCTTGGGGCCGAAGAGGGGGTTGCACTCGACGACGGCGTTGATCTTGCCGTCGACGACGGCCTGGACGCCTTCCTTGATGGCGTCGATGGCGACGACGAGGATGTCCTTGCCGGGCTTCAGGCCGGCTTCCTCGATGGCTTGGATGGCGCCGAGGGCCATGTCGTCGTTGTGGGCGTAGACGATCTCGATGTCTTTGCCGTGTTTCTTGAGGAAGGCCTCCATGACTTCCTTGCCGCCGGAGCGACGGAAGTCGCCGCTCTGGGAATCGATGACCTTGAGCGAGGCATGCTTGCCGAGTTCATCCGCGAAGGCCTTGCGGCGCTCGTTGGCGGCGGCGGAGCCGGGGGTGCCTTGGAGCTCGACGATCTTGGTCCGGGAGCCGGCGTTCTTGGCGATCCACTCGGCGGCCATGGCGCCTTCCTTGTAGAAGTCGGAGCCGATGAAGCAGACATAGAGGGACTCGTCGGAGGTCTGGATCTTGCGGTCCATGATGATCACCGGAATCTTCGCTTTCTTGGCCTCGCGAAGCACGGGGTCCCAACCGGTCTCGACAATGGGCGCGAGGACGATGGCGTCGACGCGCTGGGTGACAAAAGCGCGGAGAGCGCGGATTTGGTTCTCCTGCTTACCTTGGCCGTCCGCGAACTTCAGCGTGATGCCACGCTTCTCGGCCTCGGACTTCATCGAATTGGTGTTGGCGGCGCGCCAGGCGCTTTCCGCGCCCGTTTGGGCAAAACCAACGGTGAGCTTATCGGCTGCCTGAGCTTGCTGGGCAAAAGCCGCAATGAACAGGGCGGTTCCGGCAATGATTGAACCTAGACGTTTTAGGGATGGGAACATGGGGGAATACGGGGGTCGGGAGGAAGCTGCTACCGGTCCGAGACGACGCAATCCAGCCAATTTGAGGTTTAGTCTATATATGTTGTCCGTTTCCTAGACATATTATCCTGTCCTCCATCGGAGAACTGCTGTTTTTTCCTCCCTAGAGGCATCTGCCATTCGTCCTAGACCCCGGAACGAGACAGACTCAGTCTCGCCGCGCTTCCCCCGACCCCGCCCCCATGCCTGCTTCCGACTCCTCCCTCCTTAGTGTGGCCCGCCTCGGCGTGGGCTGGCATCACGACGAGAGCTTCGTCATCGATCGTCCCGGCACGGGCGACTATCTTCTGCTCCACTTTACCCGCCCCGCGCTCGTGACGCTGGATGGCCAGGTCCACCACTGCGGCGCCAACACCTGCATCCTCTACACGCCCGAGCACCATCACAAATACCGCGGGGACGGCTGCGGGCTCTCCAACAACTGGATTCATTTTCTCGGCGACTCGGCGGAACAGCTCGCCCTCCGCCACTCGGTGCCGCTCAACGAGCCCTTTCATCTGGCCCAGGCCGGGTTCGTGCCGCTCCTCATCAACGAGATGCGGACCGAGATCCATCGCAAGGAGCCGCATTACGAGGAAGTCGTCGATCTGCTGCTGCGTCAGCTCTTCCTCCTCCTTCAACGCCACATCGAGCTCTCCCATCAGAAGAGGTTCACCGGTCGCAAGGCCGAGCTCGCCGCGACGCTCGCCGAGTTGCAGGCCCGCGTCCTCGGCACCCTCGATCACCCGTGGACTATCCAGGAGATGGCCCGCACCGTCCACCTGAGCCGCTCGCGCTTCATGGGGCTATACCGCGAGTTCTTCGGCGGCTCTCCGGTCGAGGATCTGATCAACGCCCGAATCAAACACGCCCAGTGGCTGCTCTGCGCCACCACGCTCTCCGTCGGGCAAGTCGCGGGCGAATGCGGATTCCGCAGCCTCTACCATTTCAGCCGCCTTTTCAAAAAACGGGTCGGGTCCTCCCCTTCCGAATTCGCGAGCAAGTTCGGCAAAATCACCTCCCTCGGCTGGGGTCCCAATGAAACGATCGCGGACAAGGGTGTTAAATTCCCCTTTGTCGTCCCGCCGAAATCCAAGTCGGCCCAAAACTAGGCCGTTCAGGCGCGGAAACGCCTTACCTTATCCTCCCGGGCGACGTTAAAACGAGGCCCACCCCAGCTCACCAAGAAGTCCTGTTTCCACTGGAAAACAGGGCTGTTCCCAGGCCTAGTCAGGATTGCGCTATCCCAGCCAGACCTTGTCCTTTCGTCCGTCGAACGAGGAATTACGGTTGCGGCAAAGCCGGGGCTCGCCTTTTAGAGAACGGCATGTGCCTCGCCCCGTCCTTGCGGAGACTCCTTCCGCTGCTCGCCTGCCTGACGCCCATGCCTGCCGCCCTTCACTCCGCCGAAGCCGCTCCCATTTCCGCGCCGTCCGCGTGGACCAATCCTGTCGTGCGGCAGAGAGCCGACCCGTGGGTCCTCCGCGCGGACGACACCTATTACTTCGTCGCCACCGTGCCCGAGTATGACCGCATCGAGCTGCGCCGCGCCTCGGCGCTGGGCGACCTCGGCGCCGCCGAACCCGCGGTAATCTGGAGAAAACACTCCTCCGGCCCCGCCAGCCACCATATCTGGGCTCCCGAACTGCACCGCATCGACGACAAGTGGTATGTCTATTTCGCAGGATCCCGCGCGGACGACATCTGGGCCATCCGCATGTATGTGCTCGAGTGCGCCGATGCCGATCCGCTCACCGGCACTTGGAAAGAGCGCGGCGAACTCAAGGCCAACTGGGCGTCCTTCTCCCTCGACGCCACCACCTTCGAACACCGCGGCGCGCGCCACCTCGTCTGGGCCCAGCACGACCCCGTCTTTGGCGGCAACACCTGCCTCTACATCGCCCGCATGGACTCCCCGTGGTCGATCACCGGCAGACAAGTCCGCATCAGCGCGCCCGAACTTCCATGGGAAGTGATCGGCTACAAGGTCAACGAGGGGCCCGCCGTGCTCGTCCGCCACGGCAAGATCTTCATCACCTACTCCGCCAGCGCCACCGATTCCAATTACTGTCTCGGCCTGCTCACCGCGGACGAAAACGCCGATCTCCTCGATCCCGCCTCTTGGAAAAAATCGCCCGTTCCCGTCCTCGCCAGCTCCGGCGCCGCGCGCGTCTTCGGCCCAGGCCACAATAGCTTCACCACGCTTCCGGACGGCCGCGACGTGCTCGTGTATCACGCTCGCGACTATCGCGATATCGTTGGCGACCCCCTGGAAAACCCCGATCGACACACCCGCGTCTCGCTCGTGCGCTGGCGGGCCGACGGCACGCCCGTCTTCGAGCCCTGAGCCTAGCGACCCGCGCTTCGCTTGCTCTTTCGCCCGGGAACATTCGCGTTCCCGGGCTTTTTTCGTCCCCGCCGAAACCCCGCCCGGAAGCTTCCGTCCATAACCAAGGCCGGATACGTCCCTATGCGTTCCCGCCCCGCTATGCTCCTCCGCCGGTTTTTCGTCCCCGCCCTCCTTTCGCTGCTGACCGTCGCCCTCGCGCCGCTCGTCCTGGCGGATGGCGCGCCAAGCCCTGAATCGCGGCGCGCCCCCGTCCGCCTCTCCGCCGACGAAAACCTCATTATTCTCGAAAATGGTCTCGTCCGCGCGGAGCTGGCCCCGCGCAGCGGCAACCTTCGCTCCTTCCGTCTCGGCGACCGCGAGCTCCTCTCGGAGCCCGCCTACCTCGACTGGC
>CAMLQS010000273.1 GCA_946482165.1 uncultured Verrucomicrobiota bacterium
ACTGCTCGCGGCGGTGTCTGTGGGACTGAAGCGGGCCCGCGCATGGGAGGGGCCCTCGGTGGTGGCTCTCCTCGGCGCCTATGCGGTGTTTGCGTTGGGCCTGTATCAGGCCGACGCGGTGGGCGTCGCGCGCTTGTCGGCGGCGACCTGGCCCTACCTGGCGGGTGTCGCGGTTTTGTTTTTCGCCCGGGATTGGCGTCGCCGCAAAGCGGATACGTCCAAGGCGGCGCCGATCGAGGAGCTTTGGTTCCAGTCGGCCAACTCGAGCCTGGCGCTGGCCTGCGGCGTGTGGGCTGCGCTCGGCTGGTATCGCTCGGGGCTGGAGTGGTTTTATGGCGGGGCGGCGCTTTTGCTCGCGGCGGGCGCGTGGCGGCGCGCGCGGCAGGAAGGCTCCGGCGACTTCGTTTCGGCGGTGCTTCTGGCCAAGGCCTCGGGCGCGCTGACCTTGACCGTGATCGAGGTGGCGGGCGCGCGCGACGCGGCCGTGGCGCTGCTCGTGCAGGCCTGGGTGCTGGCGTGGACGGCGCGCCGGATCGATTCGAAGGTGCTCAAGACGGCGACCGGTCTGGTGGCGCTGGTGGCCATCTATTTCTTCGCCATCCACGGGCTCGGCGTCGCGCCCATCTGGTCGGCGATGGCGGCGAAGACGGTGCTGTTTTCGTTGGGGCTGACCGCTCTGGCGAGCGAGGCGGGCGCCTGGCTGGTGAAAGACCGCGAGACGCGCGGGTTGATCGAGGCGATTGCCGCGACGGTCGCGGTGGCGGGCCTGCTGGTGGCGGCGATGCATTGGACGCCGGGCGATCGGGAGCCGACCCTTATACTGGGACTCGCGGTCGTCTTTGGCGTGCTGGCTTGGCTCCGAAAAGGCGCGGCGCCGCGCTGGACGGCCCTCGGATTGGCGACGGCGGCGCAGCTGTGGCTCTGGGGCATGTCGAGCGGCGAGCCGGTGGCGCCGACCCTCGGGTGGAACGCGCTCATCGTGGTCGGCGCGACGGCCGCCGCCGCTCTGCTTACCCGTTCGCGCACGGCTGCGGCGACGGCCTGGGCTCTCGCGGTGGTCGGGGCTGTGTTGACTATCTTTGCGCTTTTTCCCGCGGAGTGGGCGCTCGCCGCGGCGACGGTGCTTGGGGTGGCTTTCGGCATCGGCGTGCGGATGGCGCCGGGGCGGCACCTGTCCTGGGTGGCGACGCTTGCGGTGGCGCTGGGCACGGCGTGTTGGCTGGGAGAAGGACTCGATGGCGATCTCGCCTGGATCGGCTGCGCGGCGTTGGCGGCCTGGGTCTTGCCGATTTGGCTCCGCGGGCGGGCGGAGGCGGATGCGGAGCGACGCGCGGAGCCTCTGGCGGAGACGATGCAGCGGGTGCAGGTGCTGTGCGCGACGCTCCTGAGTTTGCGCGCGCTCGCGGAGGTGGATCATACCGGCGGGCTCGGGCTTGCGTTGGCGGGATCGGGTATCGCGGTGTTCGCCCTGGCCTTCCGCCCCGGAGTGAGATCGGCGTTGACGGCTTCATGGGCCTTCTGGTGCGTGGCGGTGCTCGTTGCAGGATTCGGGCGTGCTTACCCAGGGTGGTGGAGTGTGACGGCGCTTCTGGCCTGGGTTCCCGCGCTGGCATGGGTGCGCATTCCGGAGCAGTGGAAAACGGAGCTCACGGGCTGGCGCAGCCACGCGGGATCGGTGCAAGTGGTGCTGGCTTCCCTGCTGGGCGCGACGGTGGCGACCGAGATGTTTTCCGGTCCGGGCAGCGTATTCGCGTTCGCCGGCGTGACGTTGGCGTCCGCTTTGGTTGCGCGGCCGGGCGGAGTGGCTGCGGCCAAGGCGGCGGCGGGTGTCTTGGCGGCCTGGCTGAGCGTGCTGGTTTTCGGCGAGATCGTATCCGGAAAGGCGGACGGCGCGGGCGCGGGCTTCGCCGCCGTCCTGACCGCCGCGGGGGTGATCGCGGCGCTGCCCCTCTGGCTCGTGCGGGGGCGCGGCGAAGCGGCGCTTTGCGGCCGCTATGCCGGAGGCGCGGCGGCCTTGGGTTTGGTGTTTTTCCTCTTCGGGGTGCAGCGCGGAGAACTCGCGCCCTACGCGACGGTGGGCTGGGGATTGACCGCGATCACCCTCTTCATGGCCGGCCTGTTTTTACGGACGGCGCCGTATCGGGTGATCGGCCTGGTCGGTCTGACGATCTGCCTGCCGCGCATGTTCATCGTTGATCTGAACTCGGCGCTGCATCGGATCGTGGCCTTCATCGTGCTGGGCCTGGTGCTGTTGTGGGTGGGCTTTTCCTATCACCGCTTCCGGCATCTGGTGTCCGACCGCGAAACCCCTTCCGACCCTCTTCCGAATAAATGAGCGCTCAATACGCCCCTTGGATCTTCGCCGCGCCGGTGCGGCTGCTGGCCCGCTGCCTGTATCGTGTGACGAGTCTGGGCGCGGAGCGCCTGCCGGAGGGCGGCGCGTTGCTCCTGGCGAACCATCTTTCCTACGTCGATGTGATGGTCCTGCAGATGGCCTGTCCGCGGCCGATTCGTTTCGTCGGACATGAGAATCTGCCCAAGGTCTCGTGGTTCTTCCGCTGGGTGTTCCGGATAACGGGCACGATCCCGGTGTCGCCGGGCAACGCGCTGACGACGACGCGCCGGGTGTCCGAGTGCCTGCAACGCGGCGAGTATGTGCTTTTGTTTCCCGAAGGGGCGATTTCGCGCACGGGGCAGCTGATGAAGATCCAGCGTGGTTTCGAGCTGATGGCGCGGCGCGCGGGCGTGCCGGTGGTGCCGGTGGCGCACGACGGCCTGTGGGGCTCGGCGTTTTCGTTCTCCGGGCATCGCTACGTGCTGAAATGGCCGCGCGTGATGCCGACGCCGGTCGCGGTGGCCTGGGGCGAGCCGATCCCGGCGGGCAAGGCGGACGCGGCGGCGGTTCGTCGGGCCCTGCTCGACCTGGGAAAAATCGCCTTCAATGCGCGCCCTCATCTGCGCCGCCACCTCGGGCGGGAGGCGGTGCGCACGCTTTGCCGGCGTCCGTGGAAAGTCGAGGTCGTGGACCGTCTCGTCGGGCGGCGCGAGCTGAAGGCCGCGCAGCTCGTCGCGGCCGCGGCCGTGCTGGGCCTGCATCTGCGGCGCACGGTGAAGGAGCCGCGCGTCGGCATCGTGCTGCCCCCCGGCGCGGGCGCCACGATCACCAACCTGGCGGCGCTCGTGGCGGGCAAGACTCCGGTCAACCTGAACTTCACCGCCGGCCGCGCGGCGCTGGAGGCGAGCCTCCGCACGGCGGGCATTCGCACGGTGCTGAGCGCCGACGCGGTGAAGGGCAAGGTCGCGGACTTCCCCTGGCCCGAGGACACGCGCGACCTTGCGGAGACCATCAAGACGGCCGGGGGAAAACGCGCCATGCTGCCGTGGTTGATGGCGGCCTGGGTGCTGCCCAACCAGTGGACGGCCTCGCTTCTGGGCCTGCCAAAGGTCGGCGACGAGGCGGAGGCGGGCCTGTTGTTCACGAGCGGGAGCTCGGGCGAGCCGAAGGGCGTGGTGCTCAGCCACCGCAACCTGCTCGCGAACTGCTGGCAGGTGTCGTCGCTCTCCATCCTGCCGGCGAGCGGGACGATCCTTTCGTGCCTGCCGGTGTTTCACAGCTTCGGGTTCACGGTCGGCATCTGGTATCCTCTGCTCCGCGGGTGCCGCGTGGTGACGGTGCCGAGCCCCCTCGACACGCGCAAAATCATCGACGCGATCCGCGAGGAGGAATGCACGGTCTGGGTGGCGGCGCCGACCTTCGCGCGGCCGGTTTTAAAGAAGGCGGAGCGGCCCGACCTGCGCACGCTGGGCGTCCTCGTGACGGGCGCGGAGAAGCTGCCCGAGGACCTGGCCGAGTTTTCTCGGGAGAAGTTCCACCTCGAGATCATGCAGGGCTACGGCCTCACCGAGACGACCCCGGTGGCGGGCCTGAACCAGCCGAACCCACCGGTGGTGACGGAGACCGGCGACGAGCAGGCCGGCCAGCGCCGGGGCTCGATCGGGCGGCTGTTGCCGGGCATGACCGCGCGCGTGCTCGACCCGGAGACGATGGCCGAGAAACCGGAGACCGATACGGGGCTCGTGGTGCTGCGCGGACCGAATATTTTCAGCGGCTACCTGGGCAACCCGGAGAAGACGGCGGCGGCGTTTCACGACGGCTGGTTCGTGACCGGCGACCTCGGGCGCTTCGACGAGGACGGGTTTCTGTTCATCGAGGGACGCCTGTCGCGTTTCTCCAAGATCGGCGGCGAGATGGTGCCGCACGGCACGGTGGAGCAGAAGCTGATCGAGGCCTTCGGGCTGGCCGGCGCCGACGGCTATGTGGTCTTCGTGGCCGGCGTGCCCGATCCGGCGAAGGGGGAGCAACTCGTGCTGTTGACGACGCGCGAAGAGGTGACGGCCGAGGCCGTGCGCGAGAAACTCGCCGCGGCAGGCGTCACGAATCTGTGGATACCAAAAATCGTCAAGAGGGTCGACGCGATCCCCGTGCTCGGCACGGGCAAGCTCGACCTGAAGGCGGCGAAGGCGATGGCGATGAAGGCCTGATTTTTCCCAACATGAAAACCATACGTCCCTTGCTTGTGTGCGCCCTGTCGTGCCTGGCTGCCTTGGCCTGTCCGGGCGCGACCTTGGAAGTGGAGTCGAACGTGTTCGAGGGGAAGGGCGCCGGGGCCGCGCTGGCGACGCTCTCCGCGGAGGCGTTCGAGCCCGAGGCGGTGTTCGCCTATGCGGCGGTGGATCTGCTCGCGGCCGTCGAACAGCTCGGGCACGGTTTTTATGCGCACGGGCTCTCCTTCGACGCCGGTCGCGGCGTGGGGATTCCTTTCTTGCGCATGCCGGTGCCGAAGAATCCGGAGCCCTTGCCAACGAAGGCGGAGGACGTGCGTCGGCTCCTGGAGACGTTTTATGCGCGTCTGGCCGCGGTCGACGCCAGGCTCGAGAAGATCGATGGCCGGGAGTTCAAGACGGTGATCCCGCTCGGCGCGGCGAATCTCGATTTCATCGGACAGGGCAAGGCGGAGGAGCTCATTCGGTTTGGGCAATTTTTCCGGAATGTTTCGGGGACCGGCCGCACCGCAACGGGCGATCCGGCCGCGACGCCGGACAGTATCCCGTTTACCGTGGCGTTCGATCAGACGGATGCCCTTTGGCTGCGGGCCTACACCCATCTCTTGCGCGGCCTCGCCGATATCCTGCTGGCGCACGACGGCGGCGAGTTGTTCGGCGCGACCGGGCAGTTGTTCTTCACCCGGGCGGACACGGCGTTTGCCCGGCTGGTGGCGGAGCGGGGGATCAAACGCAGCGGCTTCGAGGCGGAGCAGATCGCCGATTTGATCGCGCTGGTGCACGGGGTGAATCTGCCCGTGACCGATCCGGCGCGGCTGGCGCGGGCGCGGGAGGAACTGCTCGCGATGGTCCGTATCAGCCGGGCGACCTTGGCAAGCGCGGTGGCGGAAACCGACGATGATCGCGAGTGGCTGCCGTCGCCGGCGCAGAACAGCGTGTTTGGCCTGCGACTCCACGCGGAGCAAAGCACCGCCTGGGGCGGAGTGCTGGCGGAGTTTGAGGCGCTGCTGGAAGGCAAGAAGCTGCTTCCACACTGGCGATTCGCGGCCAAGGGCGACGGAAATTACGGAATCAATTTGCGGCGCATGTTCGAGGAAAGCCGGCGCACGGATTTGATCGGCTACGCCCAAGGCGCGGCGGCCTTGCCCTATTTCGAGACGGGACCGACCACATCGCTGACGACGTGGCGGGAACTGATGCGCGTCTTTGGCGGGAACTTCCTCGGCTATGCTCTCTGGATCAACTGAGGCCGCGGGCGGCGCCCGGCCGCGGCGCATCGATTGCCACGTCCATGCCGTCGGGACCGGCTTCGGCGGTTCGGGCTGCTGGTATCGGCCGAAGGGGCTGACGCGACTCGGCGCGCCGTTTTTGTTGCGGTCGATGGGACTGCCGGGCGCCGCGCTGCGCGAAGATTTTGAAACGCTCTACACCGCGGCGCTGCTCGCTCAGGTCCGCGAGGCGGGGCTCGACGCGGCGATATTGCTGGCCCACGAGCAGGCTTACCGCGAGGACGGCACGCTGATCGAAGGCAGCGGGTCCTTTTACGTGCCGAACGACCATGTGCTCGGGCTGGCGCGGCGGCACCGGGAGTTTCTTGCGGCGGTGTCTATCCATCCGGCGCGGCGCGATGCGTTTGACGAGCTGGAGCGGGCGCTCGATGGCGGCGCGGTGATGCTGAAATGCCTGCCCAACGTGCAGAACATCGACTGGAACGACCGCCGCTACCGGAAGTTTTTGGAGCGCATGGCGGAGGCGGGCCTGATCCTGCTGGCGCACACGGGCAGCGAGCGGACGATGCCGGTGCTGCGCCCGGAGCTGGCCAGTCCGCGCATGCTTACCCAGGCGCTGGAGATCGGCGTGACCTGCATCGCGGCGCATTGCGGCACGGGCATGATCGGGCTCGATCCGGATTACTTCGGCGAATTCGTCGCGATGACGAAGCGTTATCCGACACTTTATGGCGACAACAGCGCGCTGGCGGGTCTGAGCCTGCGCTTCCGCCCCTGGCAGATGCGCGCGATCCGCGAGGACGCGGAGCTGGCGGCGAGGATTCTTTACGGCAGCGACGTGCCGGTGCCTGCGAGCGGCTTGGTGATGGCGGCGTTCGGCATGGTCGGATGGAACGACTATGCGGCGTCGAGGGCGTTCGAGGGAACGATGGCTCGGGATCTGATGCTGAAGCGGGCGCTCGGCTTCCCGGCCGAGAGCGAGACGCGCCTGGCGGGCTTGCTCCGGGTGTAACACAAACGGATGTCGGCGGCCTTGGGGTGGCATGGGCGTCCCGCCCATGATTCCAAATCCCGCAGTTCGACGAACCAAGACGGAGTTTTTGAACCGCTAAATTTCTCTAAGCACCGCTAAATCAACCCTTCGCTCCGTTACCTGAAATTCCATGGCCTCTTCACCCGCCGGGTGAAAAA
>CAMLQS010000274.1 GCA_946482165.1 uncultured Verrucomicrobiota bacterium
TGGGCGGTTCCGCATCCGCGGGATACAGGATCAATGATCGGACGCTTTTTCGATTTGGGCGAGCAGCTGCTCCTTGGTCGGGCCGGTGGCGTGGGTGACGAAAAAGGCGGTCACGGCGTTTGCGACCACGAGGCGCTGTTTGATCGGGAGGTCTCCGAGGGAGGCGCAGAGGTAGCCGCCGTTGAAGCTGTCGCCCGCGCCCGCCAGGCGGACGATCTTGGTCTGGCGATCCTGGATGGCATACGCCTCGCCTTCCTTCGCGTTCGACGCGGCCCCGAACTCGGGGGTATGCACCACCAGCTCGTCGAAACCGATTTTTTCACGCGCGACGGCCAACGCGGAGGCGACCGCCGCCGGCTTCAATTCCGGGCGCTCGACCCCGATTCGCAGGAACAGCTCCATGACCTCGTGTTCGTTCATGCTGAAGGTCATCGGGATCTTGCCGTTGCAGGCGCGGATCATCTCCAGGCTCTGGATAAACGACTCGCTGGACTTCTTCTTGATGTCGGCAAAGTCGAAGAACATCCGCCGCGGGGGCGTGGCGTTCTCATACTGCTCCATGAATCCGCGGAAAAGGCCGTCGAAGTTGGACGTGAGGGACCAGTAGCCCAGGCCCAGGATGTCCACACCCGCGAAGAGTTCTTTGAGCTTCGTTTCGCCGAAGTGGTTTTTGAAGTCGGCCCAGGTGAGGCTGGAGACCGCCTCGAGGTTGCTCATCAGCACCTTCCCGTCGCCAAACTCCAGGGCGATCGTCAGGGCCGGGTCGCCGAGCGAGAGCAGTTCGCAGCTGTCCTGAAACTCATGATAGGCCGGGTCGATGCCCGCCTTGCCATAGAGCCCGGGAAGACAGGGCTTGAGCCCGAGGCAGGCGGCCACGCGTCCGGTGTTGATGGCGAAGCCGCCTTCGCAGCGGCGCTTCGGCACCAGCTCCACGCCGACTCCGCCGTCGGCGCGCGCGACGAGCAGTTCGCCGAATTGCCGGAGGCGCTTCATCGGGACGAAGTCGCTCGGGCTCTTTCGGACCTCGACGATCTCGTAGGTCTCGTCGACGAAGCCGTCGCAGCCGAGCAGCACCTTGCCCTTAAGGTTGTTCAGATAGTCGCTGTAAATTTTCATGGTATGGCTGAGGGGTGGGGCTTGGGTTCCGGGGCGGGGTTATCGGAGAAAGGAGGCGTCCACCGCGTGGTCGATGGTGGCGCCGCTCGCGGACTGAAGTCGGATGCCGGTCGCGGTGCGGCGTATGCTCCGCACGGTGTCGAAGCCGTCGGGCAGCTCGGCCACGCCCATGATGTAGGGGATGCGCGTGGGTTTCTTCCGGGAGAGCGCGAGCGAGGTGGGCACGCCCTTTTCCTTCCAGGGGTTCTTGGCCAGCGATGCCCCTAGACCGAGATGGAAATACGCGGTGACGTCCTCGACGCCGAGCACCCCGCGATGGCGACCGTTCCACGGCGCGTAGTGGCGCCCGCCGTTGGAATGCCAGAGCACGGTGGAGGCGAGATGCGCGGGGTTTTTCAGGGAGAACCAGACGAACTTCTCCCCGGGGAACACGACGGCGGCCCAGGCGAAATCGTCCGCGTCTTTGTGGTGGATCATGACGAGGTCCTCGAAGCCTTCGCGCGCGGGGAAGCGGGTGAGGTCGGTCCTGCCGCCATCGGCCAGCGGAACCTTGTCCAGCCGACGCAGCCAGGCGCCCTGCTTCAGCGAGGAGTAGCCGCCCAGGGCCGGGTTTTCAAACGGCGCGGGCAACACCTGGGCCAGGCGTAGTTTGCTCGTGGATACGACGCCCGGGCCGTTGCGGTTGAAGTCCAGCATGGCGTGGTGTCCGAAGCACATCCCGCCCTGCATGCCCTCGAAGAGATGGGCCTGGTAAAGGTTGGTCTCTCCGGGGCGCGCCTCGATGGTCTTGGTGATCTTCCCCGGACGGACGCGGGTTTGCAGGACGGCGACCAGCCGCTCCGGCGCGGACGAGGTCACGGTCCAGTCCGCGTTGGCCGTTTCGCCGTGGGGCGGATGCTCCTCGCCGCGCCAGCCGGGGCCGGCACCGAAGGGCGCGCAAAAGAAGTCTCCCCGCAGCTCGCGCAGGAGGGGAATCAATTCCGCGGCCTCCGGTTTGTCGCACCACGGAGCGGTGTGGAACGGCTCGATTGTCCGATTGCCGAGGCTGAATTTGACCGGGCCGATCTGGCCTCCGGTCCTTGTCATGTTGAAGGTGACGCTCATGGGGTTCCGGGGATCAGGCGGCGAGTCGTTGCCCTCGCGCCCGGGCGGGTCAATTCGCTTGCCCTCGCGTCGCAAGCAACACCCGAAGTCTGACAAAAAAGGCGCGGTCGAGGGCGTTCGGGAATCGAGGTCGGACTCTCGCCTCTCGAGGTTCGCCGACCTCTTGGCAGCGCGGACCGGGCCTGTCGGAGCCGCCGCGATCATATCGTAGGGATCGCATCCAAGCCGGCGCGCCCCAGCGGTCGCACCTTCCCTCGATCCAGACACCCCCGGCTGCGCCTAGGCCTGCTGCCTGAGCTTCTTTGCCCGGGCTGCGCGGGGCGCCTGGGCGGGTTCAAATCGCGCCAGGAAAGGGATGCCTTCGTCCGGGGCGGCGTTCGTCGGTTGATATTCCCTGCCGACCAGACGGTCGCTCAAGTGGCGGGCGATGAGGCGCTGCTCTGCCATGCCGAGCTTCTGAATCGCGGTTTCGATTTCGGTCACCGTGCTCATGGTTCGATTTCAGCCTCGGTGGCGGCCGCTGGCAACGTCGGCGGCCGCCGGCCCCGCATCTATGAGACGGGAAACTAGGCGTCAGAAGCGGATATGCCGACCCAGGCTAAACGTAACGATGCAGTCGAAGACGGAGTAGCGGGGGAAAAGCGCGGACGCGGTCGGCTTGCTCTTTGGGCGGGCTTGGCGGTTGATTGCCGGCATGATTATCGGCCCCGGGAAAAGAAGGTGTCGGAGCGCGGCCGTCGGCGCGTTTCTGGCGTTCGGGTTCGCGGCGGCGGGCGCGGTGCGGGCGGAGGAGGGCAGGGCGCCGGAGCCGCCTCCGACGGCGGCGGCTCCGACGGCGGAGCAGGTCGCGGAGATCCATGCGGTGGCGGAGTCGCTGTGGGACGCGTTCGTCCCGGAGTCGATCAAGGCGGAGTATGAGCTGATGGGGCCGGACGAGTTGCTGGCGTTTTTCAAGCGGCTGGAGACGGCGGGAGAGCAGGACGATTTGAAGGGCTTTGCCTCGCTCGCGCCCGAGACGCGCGCGGCGATCACGGCCCTGCAGGCGCTGCCCGACTACGCCGACTACGCGGACTGGCTGCGCGAGCAGCTGGCGGACATGGAGGCGGCGCAGGAAGCGGTGACGCCGCCGCGCGTGCCTCCCGTGCCGCCGGACGGGCCGGCGAAGCCGAAGGATCCACCGCCGCCGAAGGCCGGGGAAAACGTGCCGCTCTACGAACTGTGGGTGGGGCGCGTGGGGCGGCGGCCTCGGCCGCCGGGGGCGGACGAGCATTTGCCCGTCGTGCGGGAGGCCTTCGCGGCCGAGGGGGTGCCCGAGGCCCTGGCGTGGCTGGCGGAGACCGAGAGCTCGTTCAATCCCCGGGCGCGCAGTCCGGCGGGGGCGCGCGGGCTGTTTCAACTCATGCCCGAGACGGCGAAAGCGCTCGGGCTGTCGCTTCTGCCCTTCGACCAGCGCACCCAGCCGCGGGCGAGCGCGCGGGCGGCGGCGGCGTATCTGAAAAAGCTTCACGAGCGCTTCGGCGACTGGCCGCTCGCGCTTGCGGCCTACAATGGCGGCGAGGGTCGGGTGGGCCGCACATTGAAGGCGAGGGGAGCGAAGGACTTCGCGGGCATCGCGGAGCACCTTCCCGCGGAGACGCGCCTGTATGTGCCCAAGGTGCTCGCGACCGTGCGCGTGCGCGCCGGCGTGGCCCCGGAGGAGCTGGCGGCGCCGAAGCCGGCGACGGCACGGTGAGGGACGACGCGGATGGAGCGGACCGGGGGCGGACGGAGAAACGCGTTGTGTTGCCCGCGGCGCGGTGGGAAAACCGCCAATGGAAATCAAGCACGGCACCTGGCAGAATCGTTTTGGCCTCACCACCTGCGCCGCCTCCGAGGTGGAAACGGCGATTCCGGCGACGGCGCTCGGCGTGGCGGTGATCTACACGACGGGGCCGCAGGGAGACCAGATTCTCCTGATCGTCGAGTCGCGCGCCAGCAGCCTGCGCAGCCAGTGCTTGAAGCGTCTGGAGACCGCGAAGCTTCCGCCGCTCGCCGACCTGACCGTGTCGTTCATCGGTGAAACGCTGGCCGACGCCTCGCCCGAGGCCGTGCACGAGACCTGCCGCCGGCAAGTCGTGCTCGCGGCCGAAATGCGCCGCGAGCTGCGCCCGGCGATGCGCTGAGCCGGCCTGCATCCGGCAGTTGGAACCACGGATGGCACGGACGATCGCGGATAGCGGAGGCTTGAAGCAGAACGAGCACTCATCCGTCGGGTGAGTGGATCGCCGCCCCCGATTTTCCCCGCTCCAAGTCTGGTCCGCTCACTCTACTCGCTCCATGGGCTCGGCCGGGCCTGAGCAAGAAATCGACAAACAACGCCCCGGCCCCGACCGGCCCCCGGCCCTTTCCGGCCCGGCCTCGAATGAACGAGTATCGGCGCGACCTCGTGCTCCCGGTGCGAATGGACGCAAAACAGGCACGGACGGGTCGGGGGACCTTGCGAAAGGCCCGGAAGGAGCCAAGCAGAGCGGATCGTGGGCTGTATGCGCGCTCGCCCGAGCTCGGTTTAACGCGCCCCGTCCACCAACGTCCGCTTGCCGTCCCAGCCGACGGCCTCGATGCGTGTCGCGCCTTCGGGATACTGCACCAAGGTCGAGGTGTTCGCGTCCGATCCGGTTCCGACCATCGCGATCTTGATCAATTCGTCTCCGCGATAGGTCTCGAAGACGGCCACGTTTTTCCACTGGGCATGATCGATGATGCGGGTCTTGCCCTTGGCCGCGACGCCTTGTCTGGCGCCGCCCCGGACCGGCAGCCGGTTCTTGTAGGCCTCGAGGCTGTTGGCGCTCAGGTAGAAGATGACCGGGCTCTCCGGCTTGGGATATTTCGCCGCATAGGCGACTAGATCGTCGCAGTCTTGCCGGGTGATGGTGAGTCGTCCCCTGCCGTAGTCGTCCAATTCGCGGTCGATGGGTTTGAGCATTCCGGTTCGGGCGAAAAATACCGAGAGATCCTGCCTGGCCGAGTCGCAGGCGTTGCGCATGAAGTTGAGTTGGAGCCGGCCGTTGGACATGCCCGCTTCGTTTGTCAGGCGGACTTTCTGAAAGATATCGGGGTAGAAGTCGGGGTTACCGAGGCCGGCCGCGCCGTAGTAAAGCTGGAGCTGCCAGAGCGGGGTCAGCTTCACGAAATGGTCGCCGCCGTTTTCGTAGCCTTGCATCTTGTCCGGACCCTTCTGGCAGAGCCATGGCTCGCCTGCCACCAGCGCGCTGTTGAGGAAGGCGTTGAAACGTCCTCCCACCACGTTGCCGTCGCCTCCGTCGATCCGCTCGTGTTCGAGGCGCATCGACCGCGGATCGAGGTCGAAGTTAACCCATGCGGAAAAGAGGTTGTTGGTCACCTCGGTGGTTGAAACCCACCGCATCCCCGGTCGCACCTGGTTCACGTGGCCGAACTCGTGGGCGATGCCCCACGAGTTGGTCGGAATGCGCGCGGGATTGCCGATGTCGCGCATGGTATCGTGGTGAAACGCCGCCCCGAGTCCGTCGGCGTGCATATACCCTTTCCAAATTACGCGCCCGAAGATGTGGTTGCGCGGCACGAGCCCGTATTTGACCAGCCCCATCATCTCGTGTTCGCGGCGAATGATCCGCTCATACAGGGCCGACAACTCGCGTCCATTCTCCGGGCACCATTGACGCATCTCCGCCACCGGGAAAACCAACTGCACCTGCGGTCCGTAGATATCGACAACTTCGCATACCGCCCCGGCCAGCATCCGTTTCCAGTCCTCGTTGGTTTGCGTCACCGGGTCGAAGACACCGTTCACTTTTCCGCTAAGTATGCCGACCCCGATGGGCGACGCCGTCTGCCACGCATCCGTGTGGTATCGGATGTAGGCGAGGCCGGCGTTGGCGATTTTAACCACGTTGACGCCTTCCGTGAGCGCGTAGGTCTTGTCCCCGCCCTGTCGTCCGAAGTCGCACACCCGCATCGCGATTTTCTGGTCTTTGGTCGGACCGACGCTCAACACGGCGTCTTCGCCGGCTTCGAACCAGATGCCGGTCGGGTTCTCGAACTGGCTATAGCCGCTGGTTTTGAGGCGCGCGGACAACGAGTTCACCGGTTCGAACGGTTGGCATATCCGAAGACGCGCCTCGGGGCGAAAACGCCCGGCCCGCAATTCGCGCGCCACGTTCCGCAGCACCGGATTTGCCATGGCGTCGACGCGTGCTGCGCCGATCCCCGGTTTGAGACGGAGAAACGTCCGGTCGGCGAAGAGATCGGCGTCGGCTCCGGAGAAATCCGCCGCGGTGATCGAAGGCGGGGTGGGCTGCTGCTGGGCAAACAGGAACGACGCGATTGCCGCAAAGAGGAGGAGGAATCGCATGGTGATGGGCAAAGGAGGACGGCAAACGAGTCAGGCCAGGACCGGCCACTTTCGTCCTACTTGCGGCCTCGTATGGTTTAAATCCGGAAACCGATGAGGACGCCGAATCATCCCAAGTCCCGAGTTCGACGAGCGAAGACCGGGAGTTTTGAACCGCTAAATCTCGCTAACCGGCAGAGGTCCAATCCGGTCGGGAGGCAATTCCTGCCGGAATGGGTATTCCGCCCTTGCTGGGGTGGGGAACTGATCGTGTCGCCTGAGGACGAAATCCACAAACAACGCCCCGGCTCGAATGGCGCTTAGTTAAGAGGGTTGATCGGCAGTTTCTGTCGTCGGGATTTGGA
>CAMLQS010000275.1 GCA_946482165.1 uncultured Verrucomicrobiota bacterium
ACGACCAGACCCACCTCCCCGTCACCCGCCAATACGAGGCCGTGGGCCACGCCGTGCGCGCCGTCTACAACTACGCCGCCATGGCCGACGTCATCGCCGCCACCGGCGACACCGACTACCAAAGCGCCACGCTCTCGCTCTGGGAAAACCTCATCGGCCGCAAACTCTACCTCACCGGCGGCGTCGGCAGCGGCGAGACCTCCGAGGGCTTCGGCCCCGACTTTTCGCTCCCCAACAACGCCTACTGCGAGTCCTGCGCCAACATCGGCCTCGTCTTCTTCAACCACCGGCTCCACCTCGCCTACGCCCAGGGCCGCTACGCCAGTCTCTACGAGGATACGCTCTACAATTCCGTGCTCAGCGACCTCGATCTTTCCGGGCAAAACTTCACTTACACCAACGCCCTCGACACGGACGAAGCGCGTTACAAGTGGCACGTCTGCCCCTGCTGCGTGGGCAACATCCCGCGAGCCCTCCTCAGTCTTCCCACCTGGACCTACACGCCCGCCTCGAACCGCCTCTTCGTGAACCTCTTCGTCGGCGGCTCGCTCACCCTGCCCGAGGTCGGCGGCGGCGCCCTCCGTGTCACGCAAAAGACCGACTACCCGTGGTCCGAGAAGGTCGCCCTCACCCTCGAGCCCGCCGCCGGCGAGGCCGACTTCGCGCTCCATCTCCGCGTGCCCGACCGCACCGCCAGCCCGCTCTACACCGCCTCCCCCGCCCTCCCCGAACTCGGGGAGATTCGCGTGAACGGCCGCCCCGTCGCCCCCAACCTCGTCGACGGTTACGCCGTCGTCACCCGCCGCTGGCGCGCCGGCGACCGCGTCGAGTTCACCGTCCCCCTCGCCGTGCAACGCGTGCGCTGCGACGAACGCGTCGCCGCCAACCGCGGTCGCGTCGCCCTCCGCTACGGCCCGCTCGTCTACAACTTCGAGTCCGTCGACCAGAACCTTGACGGCGTCCTCGCGCCCGACGCCCCGCTTGCCACCGAGTGGCGCCCCGATCTCCTCGGCGGCGTCACCGTCATCCGCGGATCCTACGCCGACGGCTCGCCGCTGCTCGCCATCCCCAACTACGCCCGCAACAACCGCGGCGGCCGCTCCATCGTCTGGCTCCGCGAAAAGTAGGTCGCGCCCGCCTGCGTCGGATTTTTCCTCCGCCATCTTGCCCCCCGGGCCTCGCGCTTCTCTGCTGCCCCGATGTCCGCTTCGGTCCCTCGTCGTATCGCCCTTTGGTCCGGTCCTCGCAATCTCTCCACCGCCCTGATGCGCAGCTTTTCCTCGCGCGCCGACTGTGCGGTGAGCGACGAACCTTTTTACGCCGCCTACCTTTCGGGCAACGACCTCGCCCATCCCGGGCGCGACGAGGTGCTCGCGAGCCAGCCAAATGATTGGGCCGCCGTCGCCCGCCAGATCGCCGAAGAGGCCCCACCCCTCCCCCGCCCCGTGTGGTATCAGAAGCACATGGCCCATCACATGACCGCGGAGATGATTGGCCCCTGGCTTGACCGCCTCCATCACGCATTCCTCATCCGCCATCCCGCCCGCGTCATCGTCAGCTACCGCAAGGTCTATCCGCACATGACCCTCGCCGAAACCGGGTTGCCCTGGCAGGCGCGCCTCTTTGAGCGCATCCGGTCGCTGCGCGGATCGCCGCCGCCCGTCATCGACGCCGCCCAGATCCGCGCCCGGCCGGAAGCATCTCTCCGCGCCCTCTGCGCCGCCCTCGGCCTGCCTTGGGACGCCGGCATGTTGAGCTGGCCCGCCGGCCCCCACCCGCAGGACGGCGTCTGGGCCCGACACTGGTATGACAGCATCTGGAGCAGCACCGGCTTCGTCGCGGAACCCGAGCCCGAGGCCGAGCCGCCGATTCCCGACGTGCCCTTCTACGACGAGGCGCTCGCCATCTACCAGCGCCTCCGCGCCCACTGCGTCCAAGCCTGATCGCCGACCGCCCCCATGCTCCAACCGCAAAACCCGGCCAACGCCGACATCCTCGTCAACATCAACGGCGAGCTCGCGCATCGCGACCGCGCGGGCGTCTCCCCCTTCGACTCCGCCGTGCAAAACGGAGACGCCGTCTGGGAGGGCCTCCGCCTCTATGACGGGCGCCTCTTCCGCCTCGACGCCCATCTCGCCCGCCTGCGCCGCAGCGCCGAGCTCATCCGCTACGAAGGCTACCCCGGCGAGGAGCGCCTCGTCGCCGAGCTGAAGCGCACGCTCGCCGCCAACTCCATGCGCGACCGGGTTCACATCCGCCTCACCGTGTCGCGAGGCATCAAATACACCAGCGGCCTCGACCCGCGCATCAACCGCCGCGGCTGCTCCTTCTTTATTTTGGCCGAGCACAAGCCGCCCGTATACAACAACACCGCGGGCGTCCACCTCGTCACCGTCCGCCAGCGCCGTCCCTTCGCCGACGTGCTCGACCAGCACATCCACAGCTGCAACCAGCTCACGAGCATCCTCGCCAAGATCGAGGCCAACGCCGCCGGCGCCGACGACGCCCTCATGCTCGACACCGAAGGCATGCTGGCCGAGACCAACGCCACGCATGTCTTCATCGTGAAGGACGGCGTGGTGCGCACCTCCACCACGCGCGCCTGCCCCGAGGGCATCACCCGCGCCGCCGTGCTCGAGCTTTGCGAACGCCATGGCCAGCGCGCCGAGGTCTGCCACATCCCCGCCGCCGAGCTGATCCGCGCCGATGAGATGTTTGTCACCGGCACGATGGGCGAAATCACGCCCGTTCGTCGCCTCGACGCGCACGACTTCGGCCCCGTGCCGGGCTCCGTCACCACGCGCATCTCCGCCTGGTTCCGCGAACTCACCCGCGACCCGGCTCAAGGCACGCTGGTCGTCGACTGATATGGAGCGCGGCGGCATGACGCCGCTTTCGACGGCGAGCCTCGGCTCGCCGCCCCGTCTCCTCCTCGGTAAACTTCTTCCACAACCGGCGGGCCGCCAAGTCGGCTCGTCAAAAGCGGCGTCGTGCCGCCACACTCCAAACCGTCCCGTCACCTACCGCTTCCGCTCCTGGTAGACCCGCACCCAGTCCACCTCGAAGCGCGCGGGAAACACCGAGTCGTCCACCGGCCCGCCATTGTCCCCGCCAAGCGCGAGGTTGAGAATCATGTAGTGCGGTTGGCGAAAAGGCAGGAACCCGTCGGGATTCTTCGCCTCGCTCACCCGCACCTCGTTGAGCAGGCGGTTGTCCACGTAGAGGCGGACGGTGTCGCGCGTCCAATCCATGCGCCACACGTGAAATTCCCGGGCCCACTTCTCGCCGCCGAGCTTCGCGAGCGGAACCGTCTCCGAGTCCCACTCCGCCTTCCAACGCTGCGACGTGCCCCAGGCGAAGTTCGCAAGCAGCTTGCCGCGGTAATATTCCATGATGTCGATCTCGCCGTTGTGCGGCCAATCGCGCGCGACGCCGAGCGTCCACCAGGCGGGCCAGAGCCCTTGCCGCACATCGATGCGCCCGCGCATCTCGAAACGCCCATAGGTCCACTGGTGCAGTCCGCGCGTTAGGATGCTCGCCGAGGTATAGGTCGATGTCGCGGGCTTCCTTTTCCAGTCGGCGGAGCCGGGATCGTGACGCGGATTCGAAACCGACTCGCGGCGGGCCTCGATCACCAGCACGCCGTCTTTCACCCGCGCGTTGTCCGGCTGATAAAACTGCGCCTCGTTATTTCGCACAAAGCCCTGCTCGAAGCCCCAGTTTTTCGGGTCCGGCGGTCCGTCGACATTGAACTCGTCCGCCCACACGAGCTCGAAACCCGGAGGCGGAAGCGGCGCGGACGCCTTGGTCGATTGCGTGGCGCAGGCGGGCAAAAAGGACAGGGCCGCGCAACCGAGCGCGACGACGCGGGAGACGACAAGCGGGCGAATAGGCATGGGAAAACAGGGAACCCGAAATCTTTGCGCCCGTGCCGGCGCATGGGCGGACACTTTAGGCGCAGATCGAAAGCTGCGCGCGGCGCACTTCGGCGCGGAGGGCCTTCCCGGCGATGAAGCGCTCGATCTCGTCTATCATCGCGCCCGCCATGCGACGGCATTCCGGCCCCAGGCTGCCCGCGAGGTGCGGCGTGACGATCACGTTGGGCAACGAGGGCAAAACCGCGTCTTCGCCCGGCGGCTCGGTCGCGAGCACGTCGAGCACCGCCCATAGGTCGGGCCGCGTTTGAAGCACCTTGGCCAGCTCGTCCTCGCGCACGATCGCGCCACGCGCCGTGTTGATGAAAGTAGCGCCGGGACGCATCGCGGAAAAATGCTCCCCGCGCAGCAAACCGACCGTTTCGTCCAGAAGCGGGATGTGGCAGCTCACCACATGGGCACGGGCAAACGCCTCCTCCATCGAAACCAATTCCACGCCGAGGCGCGCGGCCTCTTCGGGAGATACCATCGGGTCGTAGGCGACGACCGACACGTCGAGCCGGCGAATTTGGTCAAGCACCATGCGACCGGTGCGGCTAAGGCCCAGCAGCGCGATCGTGCTGCCATAGGCGCCGACCAAGTAGGGATCGTCGGGCAGATAGAGGCCCAACTCCCGCTGGGCGGTGATTCGCGACCACACCCGCTTCAGCGAAAGCACGATCATCGAATAGGTGAACTCCGCGACCGGCCGCGCGTTCATATCCACTGCGCTCGCCACGCGGATATCGCGCTCCCACATCTCCTCCGTCACAAATGACTTAACGGATCCCGCCGCGTGAAAAACCCCCTTCAGCGCCGGAAGGGCGCGAAGGATGCGGGGCGTCATGCGGGGCATGCCCCAGCCGGAGAGAATGATTTCCACCTCCGCCAGGCGCGGGTCGGCGAGACTCGCATCGCCGGGCTCCTCGTCCTGCCGGATGTCGACCAAATCGACGAGTTCGCGGAGGCGCTCTAGTTCGGCCGCGGAGATAACCTGCCGATAGGCGTAAGGTTTCATCCAGACTAGAGCCTTGGGACGGAGACGATGCACAGGGAGGAAGGAAGAAGGGACGAAGGACGAGCGACTCCGGACAAGGACAAGGGGAAACGGAGGACTCGGGACTTAAGGACAAGTTATGTCGACCCCTCTTCCGCCTCCAGCACACCGCTAGTTTAACGTAAGACCTCGCTCTTGCGTCGCGAACCCATCAACCTGCTCTTTCCGCTCGGGGCGCGCGGGCTACGAAACCCGCGACTGCCCCCGGCGTCCTCCTTTTCCTTCGCAGGAATTGCCTCCACTGCCTCCGCCCCCCCCGTCTTCGCCGCCTGGCGCCTCTCACCCGTCTCGTTCCGTGTCCTCCCCCGCTCCCGAATCCACCTCCGATTCCTCCGCCCCCCGGCGCATCGGCTTGCGCGACATAGCCCGGTCGCTCGATGTCAGCCTGATGACTGTTTCGCTCGCCTTGCGAAACAGCCCCAAGGTTTCCAAAGCCACCCGTCTGAAAGTGCGACGCATGGCCGACGAACTCGGCTATCGGCCCGACCCCGAAATCGCGCGACTCATGACGCGCCTGCACAAGACGACGCAAGCATGGGACCGGCCCCCGATGGCCATCGTCGACCTCTCCGCCACGCGGCTTCCCTCCGGCGCCGACAATTACTGCGAATACGTCCGTGTCGGCGCCGTGAAACGAGCCGAGTCGCTCGGTTATCTCGCCACCTGTTTTCATCTCCTCGACTACGAGGGCGACCTGCGCCGTCTCCTCAAGGTCCTCCACTATCGCGGCATCCGCGGCATACTTCTGCTTCCCCCGCTCAGCCCCGTCGAACTTCCGCCCGGGCTCGACTGGTCGCCCTTTTCCGTCATCGCCGCCTCCTACGCCATCACGCCGCTGCAATTCCACCGCGTGGTGCCGCACCAGTTCTACGATATGTCCCGGCTCATCCGCCTGCTGCAAGCGAAGGGACGTCAGCGCATCGGCGCGGTCTTCGAGCGGGGTCTGGAGGAACGCACCCAGTTCCACTTCACGGCGGCGATCAAACTCTACGATCACCACGAAAACCTGCTTCGCGTATCCGATTTCTCCAACCTGTCCCTGGTGGAAATCGCCGATTGGCTGCGCAAGTGCCATCCCGACGCAGTGATCACAACCGCTGCGCAAAAGCTTCAGGAGGCGATCCTCGCCTCCAACTACCGCGGCTCGCTTCCGGAAATCGTCAGCCTCGGCGCCTTCAAGAACTCTCCTTTCGCCTGCTGGGATCAGCGCCCGGCGGAAATCGGCTCCGACGCCGCGCTCCTGCTCGCCGGCATGATGCGCCACAACGAGACCGGCGTGCCCGACTCCCCGCGCACCAGCATGGTGCAGGGCGCCTTCAACGACGCGGTCGCCGCTCCTGCGCCCAAGCCCGCGGCCGCGCCCGCTCCCGCGCCTGCTCCCGCAAAACGCTCCCGCGCGGCCAAGCGCTGATGCTCCGTTAGTTTTACGCTACAGTCCGAACCCGCCCTTGAGGGGTTGTCTCAAAAGCCCTCGCCGGTAGCGGATAAACCTTCCCACCGGCTTTCTCGTCCGCCGCCCTCAAAGTGTTCCCCATGCGCATAAAGCACCTTTCGAAATACGTCCCGCTCGTCGCCGCGTCTCTGCTGGCAGCCTGCGGGACCCGCGCCCTCACAAAACCGTCATCGGCGCCGGCGCCTGCCGCATACCTTTTTACCTCCTTCCGAGGCGAAGGCGACGGCCTCCACCTCGCATTCAGCCACGACGGCCTCGATTGGACCGATCTGGACCGCGTGTTTCTCAAACCCTCCGTCGGCTCCGGCCTTTTGCGCGACCCGCATCTCCTGCGCGACGCCGATGGCCTTTTTCACCTCGTCTGGACCTCCGGCGCCAACGATCTCGGCGTTGGCTACGCCAGTTCCCCCGATTTGGTGAACTGGTCCGAGCAACGCCTGCTCCCGCTCATGGCCGGAGTCCCCGGCGCGAAAAGCTGCCACGCCCCCGAACTCTATCGCGTGCCCG
>CAMLQS010000276.1 GCA_946482165.1 uncultured Verrucomicrobiota bacterium
TCCGCGACATGACCACGGTCGGAAAGTCGGTGGTCGGGAAAGATAGCAGCTAATAAAACCGCGGGTGGCGGGTTGTCTCTGCGGAGATGCGACATGCGCCTCCGTTGATGAAGACACCGTCCTTTTCCGTTGCTCTGCTCGTGGGCCTGGCCGCGCTCGCCGTCGCCGTCGTGTTTTTTCCGCCATCTCCGTTGCGCGAGACCGCACGACGGTCGGTTGCCGGGTCGAATCTGCGGCAGATCGGACAGGCGTCGTTGATTTACGCGTCCGATCATGGCGACAAGCTGCCGGCGGCGGAAAACCTTTGGGAATACGCCGGCGAGTTGGCGCGAGGCGGGGGCTTGAACGATGCCTCGATTTGGATGTCGGGCGGAGACCCGGCGAACGACGGGGCTTGGACGAAGTTGAGCACGGTGCTCTCGGCGGGCCGTCGCGGGCTGGAGCCGTCGTTTCGAGCAATGGCGCCGTCGTGGGCGGTCGCGCTGGGAGATCTCGCGGTCACGGAGTTGACGTCGACGACGCCGATCGCGTGGACGCGCGGTTTGCGCCCTGACGGGACTTGGCCCGCGCATGCTCCGAACGGGACCGATGGCGGCCACGTGGTGTTTCTCTGGGGCAACGTCGTATTCTATCGAAATACGAAAGGCGTGTTTCATCGCTTCGACGGACAAGGGATGACGAGCAACGTTCTCGAGGCGTTGCCGTCGGGAACACGAATCGGCGAATACGTGCCGAGCGAGGCGGAGCAGTCGGCTTGGTCGCGAGCCAGGCGGATCAAGGAGGCGACGGCGATGCTTCGCCGGTTCATTTTGCCTGGCCTGTGGGCCTTGTCGCTTGTCGTGCTGCTTGCGCAGGTGGCGCGGAAGCGGTGCTCGATGCGGGTGCTGTGGTGGTTCCTGACGCTGTCGTTTATCGCGGCTGTTGTTTGCCCGACCGTGGGTTGACGGTTCCCCGCGGATCTCTTCCCAAGGTGAGCCGTCCGTCTCTTTTTGTGATGCAAACCAAACCCCTTCCCTTGGCTATACCTGTCGGCTGGCTCGTGCTTGCGGCGGCGTTTTGGTTTTTGCTGCTGGCGCCGGCGCGGCAGGATCTGCGGAGGCCGCGTGATGGAAGTCATCTGCGCCACGTCTGGCAGGCGAGCGTGGTCTATGCGGCGGATCATCAGGACAGGCTGCCGGTGGCGGTGGACGTTTGGAGTTACGCAGCCGAGCTGGCACGCGGGGGCGGACTGAACGAAGCCTCGGTTTGGCTGGTAGACCACGTCCGGCGGCGGTTGGACAGTCCGCGCGACCGGAAACCGTGCTGACCGGGGACTCGCAAAGGGTGGAGCCGAGATTTCTGGATACGAAAAGGTGCGATGAGATGAAAGCACGTCGGTTGCCGTGATTGTGGCATCGACGATTTGTTGAGCCAAACGGTTGGTCCGCTGCTCAGGACAAAGGGCGGAAGTAACCGCGGATCTGGCGAGGATTGCGGACGCAGATTTGAATGTGTGTCTTCTCCATGATGCCCGCGCCGGCGTATAGGGGCCGTCCCTCGAAAAAGGCGCCGCGCACCGAGTCGTAGGGGGGCTCGCCCTGCCCGGCGCGTGCTTGATGGAGGTAGTTGATCACCGCGCAGTCGAGGTTGCGTTTGATGAGATTTTCGTCGGCGCTATGGCCGGGCTCGTTGGGCGGTAGCCATATATCGGCGGCTTCAAACAGATCGGACAACTCCTGATGAGCGGTGCGAACGGCTTCCAGAGAGGACGCTTCGGTGAGATCCAGACAGAAGCCGAGATCGATAATTGCTCCTACCACGAAAGGCTTTGTCACCGGCCGGCGAGAGCGGCGGGGATGGCGCGCCAGAAATTCGGCCCATTGGCGGGCGCGTTCAGGGCTGTTCTCCCAGAAGTAGATGCCGTGCCCTAACCAATCGTGATCATTGGTGCTGGGCACCAAGTGCTGCTTACCGGCCAAAACCGCTTCGCCCACGGTCTCATCGCAGCCGTGGAATCCGAGAACAAAGGCAGAGGCATACATGGATGACTCAGCCGCCGTAACGAGGGTGGAGGCGTTTGCCGTCCTTGGTCAAAAATCCATGCTTCACCAGGAAAGCGCGGGCCGCATCGGGCGAGCCTTTCAGCTTTTTACTGTGCGCCTTGATTGCTCGAATGTCGGCCTTGGCCTGCTTTTCAGCATTGCTGGCGATCACGATAGTCATGGGGAAAATGGTGGCGGATGGAGGAAGAGAGGCAAGCGTGGGGCGTGCGTTTCCGGACGTTTCCGGAAGCGGCTATCCAAGCCGCCGATAGGGGATGAAGTGGCTGCCCGCAGACCGGGAAGCTTGTGCTACTTTAGTTCGTGAACGCGCAGAGCTGTTCGATCTCGGCGGCGGAGCCGTCGCGGAGCCAGCCGTCGAGCTGGGCCTGGTCCTTGAGTTGCTGGCCGCGTATCCGGGGGACGGCGACAAAGCGGGTGTCGCATTCGGAGAGCGTGGTCATGTCGCCCCAGAGTTTTTCGAACTGCGCCACGGGCAAGATATCCTCCTGGCCGTTGCCCCAGCGTTTTTTCACGTCCTTCAGGGTGACGTAGGTCGGCATGCGGGCGGCGAGGCGGCGCACGCCGGCGACGACGCGGGTTTCGTCGTTCAACGCGGCGCGGTCGAGGCCGAAGAGGGCGAGCAGGGCGTCGATCCTGATCCAGCAGGTGGCGGTGTTGTAGAAGGTGAGCGCGAACTCGTCTTCGTCGCGCGGGAGGGCGAGGCCTTCGACGAGGCGGAGCTGGCCGTTGACGCGGGCGAGGCCGCCGCCGCGGTCCTCGATGCGGCGGCGGATCACCTCGAACGTGAGCGTGGCGCCGCCGCGCAGGTGGTGTCCGAGCACGGCGGGGTCGAGCGAGGCGCCGAGGGTGTCGATGTTGTGCAGAAGCAGGGTTTCCAACCGAGGCCGCGCGGCGAGGAGGTCGCGGAGCACGCCGTTGAGGAGGAGGTTGGCGATCTCATACCAGTGTCCGACGGGGTGGATGCATTGGGAGGAGAGGTTGTCGGTGTAGTCGGCGGCCTCGCCGGTGGTGGCGGCCCAGTCCATGAGCGCCTTTTGCACGCTGCGGCGCATTTTTTCCTTTTGCGGGTCGAGCTGCTGGTGGGCGACCTCCTCGAAAGAGAAGCGCAGGTCGCGCACGGTGGGCACGAAGCGCAGGCCGATGGAGCGGCCGGGGGATAAAATCGGTCGAAGGTCGGAAGGTCCAAAGTCGCAGGTCAGAGTGCGGAGGAAGTCGGCTGTCGGCTCGTGGGTGAGGTGGCTGGTGGTGAAGAGGTGCGGCGCGGCGGAGCCATGGGCGAGGGTGGCTGCGCGGGTCTTGGCGAGGTGCGTTTCGAGGAAGCTGCGGTGGCGGCCGTGGAGCTTGGCGAAGGGGTGGAGGGCCTTGACTGTGCCGGCGCCTTGGGTCCAGCGGCTGCCGGCGCCTGCGGCGAGGGTGAGCACGGCGACGCGGCCTTCGTCGAGCGCGGCGCGGCCGAGGCGAAGAGCCTCGGCGTCGGCGAAGTCGATCGCGGCGACGTCGCCGGGGCGGACGTCCTCGACGAAGGAGCAGGCGGGAAGGCGATTTTGCGCGAGGCCGATGCGGCCGGTGCGGAGGTCATCGCGGATACGCTCGTGCTGCACCGGATCGAAGCCTTGGGCCGCGAGCAGGTCGCGGAGCGAGGAGCGGGGAGCAGGGAGCGAGGAGCCGGACGAGGAGGCGCCGGAGGCGGCTTTTTCGGCGGGCGGGAAGATTCGGGCGATGAGCGGTTCGATGAGCGGGCGGTCGCCGGCGAGGAGCTGGCCGCCGGCGAAGCGGTCGAGCTCGGCGCGCGTCTCGGGGCGGAGCGTGCGCGGGTCCTGGCGGAGCCAGCGCGGGACCATCATGAGATAATACTCGGGCGAGAGCATGGCGCCGGGGCCGGAGCGGAGCGCGGCGAAGGAGCCGTTTTCGTTGAGGTCGAAATCGTAGACGACCGGGTCCATCGCGAAGGGCAGGGCGTGCTCGAGGGCGCGCTTGGTGCGGCGCATGAGGGCGAGGATTTTGTCCTCTGCCTCGGCGCGGCGGGCGGGATCGACCCAGAAGCCCATGCCGCCGCCGGACATGCCGCCGAGCATGACGAAGCCATGGAACGCGTCGCCGAGCTCGGCGCGGGCCTCGGCGATGAGGCGTTCGGTGTAGGCATTGGAGGCCCAGGGGATGATGGCCTGGAGCGGGCCGAAGAAGTTGCGCGTGGTGAGCTCGGCGACGCGGCGGATGTCGCCGGCGCGGAGGGCGGCGACGAGGTCTCGCAGGATTTGCTGCGCCTCCTGGCGGGCGGCCCATTCGCGGGGGAGGCCGAGGAGGTATTTCTCGGTGACCATCTCGAGGATGGGGCCGACGTTCTGGGACATGCCTCCGTGGACGAGGACGAGGCTGTCGCGCAGGCGGCGGCGGGTCTCGGACGAGATTTCGTCGGGGCCGAGGAGCGTGTGGCGCGGGAGGAGGCGGCCGCGGGAGACGCCGTGCTCGGTGTCGCCGGGGAGGGCGGCCTCGCCGCGAATGAACTTTATCCCGGGCCAGACGCCGCCGGAGTCCTGCCAGCCGCCGCCGGAGCCGCCGAGCCATTCGCCGAGGATGGCGCGGCTGGCGATGACGCGGCGCTCGTCCTCGTCGAGCCCGCCGACGAGGCGCGCGGTCTGGCCGGTGGCGCGCATGAGCAGCGAAATGAGGCAGCCGAGCAGGTTGGTGGAGACGGCGAGGCGCGAGCCCTTGGGGATGTCGCGGACCTGGGAAACGAGTTCGAGGCCGCGGCCGGGTCCGGCGAGCGTGGCGAGGAGGTCGGCGAGCACGTGGCCGGAGCCTTCGAGGCCGGAGGGGACGAGGCCGGAGGCGATGACGGCGGCTTTCAGGAGGCCGAGGTAGTCTTTGGCGAAATCGAAGATGTCGGAGAGGTCGGAGATGTCGGCGGAGACGCCGAGGTCGACGGAGACGAGGCGGAGGACGGGCTGGTCGATGACGCGGAGGAAGGCGCAGACGGGCGGGCGCGTGTCGGCGTCGCGGCCGTGGACGCCGAGGTTGACGGAGAGGTTCAGGACCTGGGCGCCCTCGGGGTAGTCCATTCCGAGGAAAAAGATGTCGCTCCAGGCGGCGTGGGAGAGGTCGAGGCGGACGGCGGTCTCCTCGGAGAGGACGGGGTAGGGCGAATCAGGCGAGGATCCGTCGCGCGCGAGGAGTTCGCGGCGGAGGCGGAGCGGGTGGTCGAGCGGATGGCCCATGCGAAACATCCACTGGTTGCCGCGGACCTTGCGGACGGTTTTCTGGACCTGCGCGGCGAGGGTCTTGAAGGCGAGGCCGTGGTAGGCGGCGGCGAAGGCGCTGGAGAGGGCGTCGCTGGCGCCGTGGGCGCGGCGGTGCTCGTGGTAGACGGTGAGGGCCTCCTCGAAGCGGCGGGCGAGGGCGAGCTTGTGGCCGGCGTGGGGGACGAGGCCGCCGCCGCCCGCGGGGAAGTGGGGCGGGAGGTAGTAGCGGTGGATGGCGGCGAGGAAGAAGATGGCGCGCACGCCGTGGTAGAAGTTGGGTGTGGCGCGGCGGAAGTCCTCGAGTTGCGCGCAGTAGGTTTCGAGCGTGGCGGCGTCGGCGGCGCGGCAGAGGGAATCGAAGGTGTGCGAGCCGGCGGGGCGGCCCTCGGCGAGCGCGAGGAGAACGGGGTCCATGAAGCTGGGAGCAGGGAGCGAGGAACAGGGAGCGGAGACGGAAAATTGAACCGCTAAAGGGCGCTAATGGCCGCTAAAGAAGGCAGAGAGCTGAAGCGGATCGGAGGATTGATTTAGCGAGATTTAGCGGTTTCCAGGCCGCGCGTTTTTATTTTCGCAGAGTGGCGTCGAGGGTGAGCTCTTCGGCGAGGACGGCGAGGATGGCGTCGCGCGCGGGGCCGTTGAGGCCGAGGGCGAGCTGGGCGCGGAAGACGCCGAGGCGGGCTTCGAGATCGGCGCGGCGACCGGAGAGACGGGCGGCGAGGTATTTTTCGCGGGTGGCCAGCGTGGCGAGGGCGGGGGAGAGGCCGAGTTTTTCGGCGGGAGAGGCGGTCAGCGCGGATTGAAGGAGCGCGAACACGGTCGGCGTGAGCACGTGCATGCCGAAGAAGCACAGGTAGTGGCCGAGGCGCAGGCCGGGCACGACGCAGGTTTGCTCGGCGACGGTGGGCGTGGGTTTTTCGATGACGTTTTCGATCTGATAGACGTCGTGCCGGCCGGGGACGAGGGAGCCGGCGATGGTGCCGTAGTGGCAAAGTTGGCTCTCGGGCGTGGGCTGGACGGCGGAGATGGCGCAACCCTCGGCGCGCGCGAGGTCGAGGAGCTGGGCGGTGCAGCTCCTCTCGCCGCCGCCGACGTAGAGGTGGTCGCTGACTTGGAGGAGGAAGGGATTCGCGCCGACGAAGTCGCGGCCGCAGAGGACGGCGTGGCCGTAGCCGAGCGGGGAGGCCTGCTCGACGAGGGAGACGCGCTGGCCGTAGGGCGCGAGCACGGCTTCGTAGGCGGGACGGTCGACGGGGCGGATGATGACGCCGACCTGCTCCACGCCGGCTTCGAGCATCTCGTCGATCTGGATGACGATGGCGGGCTTCCAGGCGCCGCGACGGTCGGTGAGGTTTTGGAGCGGGAGACGGCGCTCGTCGGCGCCGGCGGCGGTGATGAGCGCGTGCCGGATGGAAAGGGACATGGAGGGGGAAAGATGAGGGCGAGAGGCCTGAAAACTGAGATATGAAACCTGAAACGGAAAACTTGAGAGCGGAAATTTGAGGCGTGGTGCAGGCGGCCGATCGGTTCGCGCTCCGGAATCACGGGCAGCATGCCCATAGGCATTAACCTAATGATTGTCTTTCTGGGCTGAGGATGCAGGCATGAC
>CAMLQS010000277.1 GCA_946482165.1 uncultured Verrucomicrobiota bacterium
TTTTGGTCGGGGCCGGCGCTGCGGATCTCGAAGTCGCGGGGGCCGCGGGGGTGGACGAAGTAGGGCGTGCCCCAGCGGTCTTTGAGATGGCCGGTCGAGGCGTCGTAGGCGGGCGAATCGACGGGCAAAAAGGCCAGGCCGTCGCGATTGCGTCCGAGAAGGGCGCGGGCGAGGTCGCGGTCGTCGCCGATGGGCGGAAGATTTCCCTGAAGCGACTGGGCGAGGCCGGTGAGCGTGGCCTGGAGCGCGGAGACATCGACCTTGCCATCGGTATCCGACGAGTGGAGACGTTCCAGCGGGCCGGGGACGAACCGGGTGGCGCTCGCGTAAGCGGAGCGGACGGGCGGCGGTTCGTCCGAGGCGGTCGGGGGCGAGGACCGAAAACTCAGCGCGAAGATCGCTCCGAGAATGATCAACACGAGGAGCGCAAACAGGAGGACGAGACGGCGCATGGCGGAAGCGGAGCAGGGGATCGGGACGGCGATCCGGAACATGGGCGGGACGCCCATGCCACGGTTCAGAACAGGAATCCGACGGGCGCGGCGGTGGAGCCGGAGGGCAGGAAGTTGCCGATGTTCGGCAGGACGAGGGGAAGGTTGGCGCGGCTGACACCGAACCAGAGGGCGAGCTCGGCGAAATACTCGTCCACCGAGAGCGTGGGGATGAGGCGGCCGCGGCTGTAGTTGGCCGGATCGGTGTCGAGCGGGGAGCCCAACGTCAGTTCGGGGTAAAAACCGGCGGCGGGATCGCCTCCCGGGGCGGAGCGGCCGAAGACGCGGCGACCTTTCACGGCGCCGCCGACGACAAAGTGATTGCCGGCCCAGGCGTGGTCGGTGCCGTTGCCGTTGGAGCTGAGGGTGCGGCCGAAGTCGGAGGCGGAGAACAGCGTGACCTGCTCGGACACCCCGAGGAGCTCCAGGGTGTTGTAGAAGGCGGCGATGGCCTCCGAGACCAGCGGCAGCATGGCGGCCTGGTGCTGGAGGACCTCGTCGTGGTGGTCCCAGCCGCCAAACTCGACGAAGAACGTCTGTCGTCGGTGGCCGAGTTTTTCGCGCCCAGCGATGGCGCGGGCCACCATCTGGAGCTGGGCGGCGAGCGGGTTGGCGGCGGAGTCCGGGAAATGGCTTCCGGCCGGAAGCGGCACAGGCTCGCGGCCGCCGCCGTCGACGACGCGGGTGGTGGCGTCGCGAAAAAGTTGATACGCACCGATGGCATCGCGGGTGCGGGTGCGCATCGTGCGCTCGATGAGGTTGGCGCTTTCGACGGCGAGCTGGCTGTCGATGGCGAAGCCGATGGCGGAGTCCCTGCCCTCGTAGCCGGCGAGTTCCTGCACGCCGGCGGGGTAGACGGCGTATTCGGCGGTGTGCTCGCCGGACTGGAAAAAGTTGGTGCCGTTGAGCGAGATGTTCATCCCGATCCGCTCGTCCCGGTTGTGGGAGGACTGGAGGATGTCGGCCATGCGGCCGGCCCAACCGTGGATCGATCGGCGGTCGGGCAGGGAGGTTTGCCACTGTTCGATTTGGTCGGCGTGGGAAAAGAGTCCGAGCGGCAGGTGCAGGCCGGCCTGGTAATCGGCGCGGGTGGTGGGGCGGACGAGCGTGCCGACGTTGGAGACAAACGCGGCGCGGCCATCCTCGAAAAGGCGGTGTAGGCCGCGGAGGGAGGGGCCGAGGTTGGCGCCGTTGCCGTCCTTGGGCTGAAAATCGCGCAGGCCGGAGTGGAGGCCAAGGGCGGTCGCGGTGTAGTTGAGCGGGTTGAGCGGAAGGATGGAGCCGGCCGCGAGGGCGAGTCCGCCGCGCGAGGCGGCGTAGTTGAGGTAGGCGGCGCCTGAGCGCGGGACGAGGACGTTGAAGCTGTCCATGCCGCCGGAGAAAAACACGCAGACGAGGGCGCGATAATCGCCCACGGGCGGGAGGGTCTGGGCGGAGACGGTGCTGACGAGGCGAAGGTTCAGCAGGGTGCCGAGAATACCGGCGGTGCCGAGGGTGGCGCAGGGAAGCTGCCCGAGAAACTGGCGACGGGAGAGAGGCTTCGACATGCGCCGAGCCAAGGCGCGGGCGGGGTGGCTGGCGACGGCGGGGCGGGCGGGGCGGACCCGCATGTGGGCGCGGGGCGTTTACCTTGGGAGATTCGCGGGCGGGGGTGCCGGGGAAACGCAGACGTGAAGGTCAGAGCGATCGTTGTCCCGCCCTACCTAGCGGAGGACGGCGCCGTCGGCGCTCATCGCCACGAGGTAGTAGGCGAGGCGGGTGCGCTCGGCGCGCATGGCGTCGTCCATGGAGCCCCAGTTGTAGCGCTCGATGCAGTCGCGGATGGAGGAGAAGGTTTCCGGGGAGAGCCGGCCGGCGGCGAGGCGGGCGTCGAGGCGACGGACGAGAGCGTCGGCGTCGTGCGCGACGGCTTTTTCCGGGGCGAGATCGAGGCTGAGGGTGTTGTCGGTTCCCCAGCCGGTGCCGTTGAGGTCGAAGGACCACCAGCGAAGCTGGTTGGGAAGGGAGATGGCGGTGGCGGTGTTGACGAGCTGGAGCTCGGGGCCGAAAAAGCCGGCGCGGGCCATCTCTCCGGAGGGACGGTGGTCGGGTAGGTAGAAGTTGAATACCGAGGGGGACGAGAGCGGCTCCTGGAGGATGACGCGGCTGAGCGACGTGAAGTAGAACGGGAATCCGCCGGCGGGGGTGTTGGCGCGGAAGTAGCGAAGCATCTGCGCGGCGCGAACAAAGGGCTCCTGGAGACGTCCGCGGGCGGGGTCTTCGAGGGTGGAGTAGTCGCGGGCCTCGGGGTCGAGAAGGACGGCGCGCCAGGTGGCGAGGAGGTCGCCGCGGCGGCCGGTGCCGAGACCGGCGTGGCGGCCGGTGGCGAAGGCCTCGGCGACGCGTCCGACGTAGGCGGGCGAGGGGTTGGAGGCGACGAGCTGCTGGATGAAGCGGCGCGCGAGGAAGGGGGCGGTGTTGGGGTGGTTGAAGAGGTTGTCGAGGGCGGCGTCGAGTTCGACGAGGCCCTCGGACTCGGTGAGCGGGTTGTCGACGCGGGCGGCGAGCAGGCCGGAGTTGGCGGCGCCGGGGTAGGCGAGCAACTGCTTGGCGGCGAAGTCGTGCTCGGAGTCGAAGAGCTTCATCGGAGCGAGGTAGTCGCCCCAGCCGGTCACGAAGAAGCTGGAGGCCGGGCCGACGGTGACGCCGCCGGTGGAATCGTTGCGCTCGACGTTGCGCGCCCAGGAGAGACCGGTGAAGACGCGGGCGAAGGCGGTGACCTCGGCGTTGCCGTAGGTCGGGATGGGATTGCCGGAGGCGTCGAGGCGGCGGGTGCCGTCGGGGTTGAGCTGCCAGAGCCCGACGGTGAAGAGCTGGAGGATCTCGCGGGCGTAGTTTTCGTCCGGATACCGGCTCAGGGCGGGGTCGGCCTTGCGGTTCTTCAGGTGCGAGAGGTAGACGCCCATGCAGGGATGCAGGGTGACGGAGCGGAGGAGGTCGCGATAGTTGCCGAAGGCGTGGACGAGGAGGGTGTCCCAGTAGTCGGCCATGCCCTCGGTGTGGTAGTGGAGGTCGGCCTGTTTGTCGGAGACGACGAGGATCTGGGAGAGGGCGTAGGCGGCGCGCTGGCGGAGCGCGGAAGGCGCGCCGGACTCGGCGGCGGGCGCCTGGGGATCGCGGCGGCCCATGATGGCGTGCCAGATGCCGACCTGCTTCTCGCAGGCCTCGATGAGGGAGGGATTGGCGTAGAGGGGCGTCTGCGCGCGGTAATCCGAGTTGCCGGGCTTGGTTTTGTTTTGGCGGTGAACCCAGGGGCTGATGCGGCCGGGGTTGGGGAGGGCGGCCTCGTCGGAGATCCAGTTGGCGAAGCCGCGGTTCATGACGGCGGCGAGGGATGCCTCGTCGGCGCCGAAGGTGGCCTGCTGAAGGAAGCGCGAGGCCTCGGGGACGGTCGGCGCGCTGGCGGGGGTGGAGTTGGCGATGGAGAGGGTGACGCTGGCGGAACCGACGAGCGTGGCGCCGACGGGGCTGAGCGTGACGACGATGGTCTCGGCGGACTCGCCATCGAGGGCGTCGGCGAGAGGCGTGAAGGTGTAGTATTTTTCGCGTTCGTTGGGCGCGAAGGTCACGAGCGTGGCCCCGGCGGAGAACGGGGAGGCGTAATCGACACCTCGCGTGGCGGTGCCGGCGAGGCCGACGGTCAGGCTGAGCGGGCGGAAGCCTTGGCGGCGGCGGATGGCGACCGTCATGGAACGAGGCCAGGCTTCGGAAGACTCGGCGGCCATCGCGCTGATGGAGACCTGGTCGGACTGGCCGAGACGTTCGGCGAGGCGCTCGAGATCGGTGCCGGGTTCGCGGCGGGTGTAGGCGGACGCGGGATCGTAGCCGACGGCGATTTCTTCCCAATCGGCGAGGCCGTCGGCGTCGGTATCGACGTCATCGATCACGGCGCGGAAGAAAGAGGCGGAGGAACTGTCGAGCGAGGCGTCGGCGGAAAGCGAGGCGCCGGTGCCTTGGTGGGTGGCAAACGTGGTCCAGGAGCCGCGCGAGAGGGTGGAGGATCGCTGGATCTGATAGCGTTTGCCCGGCTGGGTGGGGACGCGGACCTGAGCGGAGCCGGGAGCGGCGACTTCGAGGCTGACGAAGGGTCGGGAGGCGGGGTCTTGGGGATGGGTGCCTGCGCCGGCCTCATCGCGATTGCTGACGCCATCCCCGTCGATGTCGGCGTCGGCCGCGTTGGAACCGGAGTCATAGTCATGGATGAAGGCCCAGACATCGCTGATGCCGTCGGGGGCGTTGCTCGGGCTGCGGTCGAGCACGGCATGCGCCTGTGGCGCGACGCCGAGGCCGCAGGCGGTGAGGGCGAGCAGAGGGAGGAGCGAACGCGTAACGCGGATGACGCGGCGGCGGACCGGGGGAGAGGAAAGCGAACTGCACATGGGGCGAAAAAGGGGAGGCAAAACCCCGGGGAGGAAAGTGAGAACATGCCCCGTGAGCGTAAACCGATTTATAAACTAAGTATCTGTGGAATAATGTATTATCGAGATATGCGTAAGCGGTTCCCCCTGGGGGATCTGGAAGAGCTTGGATACGCGGAGGGACGGAGTTCTTGCGCGCCTCGCGCAGTGATTTTGCCAAAAGCCGAGCGAACGCGCCCCTTGCGGAGGGGATGCGCGCGGTTAGTGATGGGCGCACGATGACGCAGAGCACCCCGTGGGCGGAGACCTTGGCGGAATTTCTTCGGCGAGAGCCGGGAGTGGAAGCGGTGCGGATCGATGCCGCGGCGCGAAAGGTTCATGTGGCGACCTTGGGCCCGGTGGATGTCGAAGCGCTGCGCGAGCGGCTGGTCGAGACCTTGGCCGTGATCGAAGAAGATTTGTCGAAGGCGGGGGCGGGCGGGGCGGCGCCGGCGGGTTATACGATAACGCGCGAGGCGGGCGTGGTGCAGCTCAGCGGGCCTGCGTGCGAGACGGCGCCGAAGCTTTGGCGTTGGAAGGAATACGAGTGGCCCGATACCGGAGACGACGGCCACGACCATGACCACGACGAGGATTGGCGCGAGTTGGCCGCCTATGCGGCGGTGTGCGGGGTTTTTGGCCTTGCGGGGTGGGGGCTGAAGCAGGCGGGCGTCGGGCCGGCTTGGCTCGCTCCGACGCTGGGCGGCGTGGCGCTGGTGGCAGGCGGGTGGGACGCGGCGAAGGACTCGTGGGAAAACCTGCGCAAGGCGAAGCTGGACATCCATTTTCTGATGCTCGCGGTGGCGGTGGGGGCGACCTTCATCGGGGCGTGGAGCGAGGCGGTGTTGTTGCTGTTTTTGTTTTCGGCTTCGGGCGCGATGGAGGCCTATGCGGACGAGCGCACGCATCGCGAAGTCGATGCCTTGCTCAAGGCGGCGCCGAAGCAGGCGACTCTGGTGGATCGCGATGGCCGCGAGAAGATCGTGCCCGTCGAGGAAGTCGGCATCGGCGATCTCGTGCGGGTGAAGCCGGGCGAGGCGTTTTGCGCGGACGGCGTGGTCGAGAGCGGCGAGAGCGGCGCGGACGAGTCGGCGCTGACGGGCGAGGCGGTGCCGGTGGAGAAGGCGCGCGGCGATCAGGTTTTCAGCGGCACGATCAACGTCGGCGGAACGCTCGACTGGCGGGTGGCGCGGTTGCCGGCGGAGAGCACGCTGCAAAAGATCATTCGCCTGATCCATGGCGCGCAGCGGCTGCGCGCGCCGAGCCAGCGTTTCACGGACAAGTTCGGCACGGGCTACACCTACCTCGTGCTGGGCGCGTGCGCGGCGATGTTTTTTGTCTGGTGGCTGGGCTTCAAGCTGGAGCCGTGGCGCGGGACGGAGGAGACGCCCTCGGCGTTTTACCGGGCGATGACGTTGCTCGTGGTGATGAGTCCCTGCGCGCTGGTGTTGTCGATCCCGTCGGCCATCCTTGCGGCGATCGCGTGGGGCGCGCGGCACGGCGTGCTGTTTCGCGGCGGGGCGGCGGTGGAGAAGCTGGCGGAGGTCGAGGTGATCGCCCTCGACAAGACCGGCACGCTCACGACGGGTGAGCTGGCGGTGGAGGCCTACGAGAGTTTTCCGCCCGGGCGGGAGCGCGAGGTGATGGAAATCGCGTTCGCGCTCGAGGCGCGTTCGGAGCATCCGCTGGCGCGCGCGATCGTGCGCGACGGGCGGGCGCGGGGTTTGCCTGAGCTCGACGTCGACGGGTTCGAATCGATGACGGGGCAAGGCGTGCGCGGGCGCGTGCGCGGCGCGGCGGTGATGCTTGGGCGGCGGGAGTTGCTGGAGAAGGGGCCGTTGAAGGGCTGGGCGGAAAAATTGCCGCACTCGGCGGCGGAGTTTGCGGAGGTGTGGGTGGTCGGGCCGGATTTTCTCGGGCGCGTGCTTTTGCGCGACGCGATCCGG
>CAMLQS010000278.1 GCA_946482165.1 uncultured Verrucomicrobiota bacterium
TTCGGCGCATAAACGGAGCCATGTGTATCCGGCTGCTTGTGACAACGCCCGGCGCGCCGAAACCGATTCGTCGGCGGCATCGACAGCCTGCGCTTGAAGGTGCCGCGAGCCCTTGGGAAGGTGGCCCCGCGAAGCCCCCCCCACCCAGATGCGCCTCCCATTCCCGGCTCTGCTCTCGGCACTGGCGCTTTTCGCCTCGGCGGCCTCCGGCTGGGGCCGCGCCTCCGAGGACGTGCCGATGTCCGAGGACTACGTTCTAAGAGTGTGGGACCTCTCGGACGGCCTGGGTGACAACCATATCAATAGCATCAATCGTGACGAAAACGGGTATCTGTGGCTGACCAACCTGGGAGGGTTGTTCCGTTTCGACGGCGCCCGCATCGTTCATGCGGACGACGAGCTGGCGCCGGGACTGGGCGACTACATTCCCAGTCTCGCCCTCGGGACGAAAGACGGCGCCGTGTGGGTCGCGATGGATCGGGGCGGCATCGGCCGCATCCAGGACGGGCGACTGCGAATGATCATCGCTCCGTCATCGCACTCCTGGCCCGACCAGGTCGCGTCCGACCTCGCGGAAGGAACCGACGGAGCCGTGTGGATCGGGGTCAACAATGCGCGGGTCATGCGAATCGACAATGCGGGCGAAACGGCCGTTTATGGGCTCGCGGAAGGAATCCCCGCCGGCCGCGAGACCAGGGTCGGAACCGCCGAGAACGGGACGGTCTGGGTCGCCACCACCGGAGGCTGCGCGGTGTTCGACGGCGGGCGCTTTCGCGAAATCGACCCTCAGGCGGGCGGCGCGCGACGCCCGGTCCTTGCGCGCTCCCGCTCCGGCGGCATGTGGACGAGCCGGGGAGGCAAGCTGCTCAAATATGACGACGACGGCAGGCGCTTGGAGTCCATCGCCCCCGATTGGTTTCGAAACGTGAGCCAGATCAACGCCCTCCTCGAAGATGAGTCGGGGGCGCTCTGGATCGGGACCTTGGACTCCGGGCTTTTCTGCTACGAAGACGGGACCTTCCAAAGAGTGCCGACCTCGTTCACCGACATCTACTGCCTGAAGGAGGACGGCGACGGCAACGTCTGGTGCGGCACCTGGGGCGGAGGGTTGAATCGTCTTTCGCCGCGCCGCTTTTTCATGCGTCAGATCCAGCAGGGCGCCCCGGGCGAGATCGTGCGCTCGATCTTGGAGGACTCGAATAAACGCTTTTGGGCGGTGGGCCGTTACGGCCGGGTTCTTCGTTCCTCGTCGCTGGATCTCCAAACCTTCCTGCCGGTCCCGCTTCCCGGAGACGACTCGCGGGCGATCACCCTGGGCGCCCTCGGATCCGACACGGGCATCTGGCTCGGCACGTTTCGAGGCATTGTCCGCTGGGAGGCCGATTTTCGAGGCGAGCGCCCGACCCGCGAGCCGGCCGTGGTTGTGCTTCCGGATGAAAACGGAGTCGTATGGGTGGGGACCGAAACCGGGCCCCTCCTGCGCCACGCAGAGGGGAGAATCGACGCGATCGACTCGGTGCGGATGGTGCGAGCCATGGCTCACGACCAACAAAAACGCCTCTGGGTGGGCACGGAAGACGGAGAGTTGTTTCTCAAGCAAAACGGCCGCTTTGAACCCGTGCCCGCCCCACCCGGCCTGGCAAAACGAACGGTTCGTTTCATCCTGCCCGACGGAGACGACACCCTCTGGATCGGCGTTCTCCACGGAGGGCTCTACCGCGTTCGAAACGGTCATATCCGGAGAGTGCCGGAGGCCCCCAAGGGCGTCTTGCGCGAATTGCGCAGTCTGCTGATAGAGCGCCGGGCGCCAACCGCGGCGGGGGGACCCGCGGGAGTCGCTCCGGACGACATTTTCTGGATCGGCACCGCGACCGGACTTTTGCGGACGACGCGGAGCGCGATCGACGCGTCGCTGAATGCCGTTTCGGGCAAACTGGAGCTTCTTGCGATCGGCGCCAACGAAGGCGTGCCCAACGCCGAGTTCTCGCCGGGCTTTCAGAGCGGCGCGATCCAAGCGAGCGACGGCCGCCTCTTGTTCGGAACCAATCTCGGCCTGCTCGAGGTGCCGCCCAACGCGTTGCCGCAACGGCGCCCGTCGGGCCGCGTCGTGGTCGAGGAGGCCGTTTCCGGAGATCTTGGCTATTACGCCTCAGTCAAAGGATCCTGGGCGTTCCCGCCCAATCCGGATGTCGTCCGCATCCGCTACACCCTGCCCGAGCTGAGCACGCCGGAACAGGTGCGCTTCCGTTATCGGCTCAACGGCGGCGCAAAGGAAGGACGCTGGATCGACGTGGGGCATCAACGGGAGATCACCGTCGTGCAGCCGGCCCCCGGCGCCTTTCGCTTCGAAGTGGCGGCCGCGGTCGGAGACGGGCCTTGGCTGCCCACGACTGCCGCCGCCGACTTCGTCGTGCGCGCCACCTGGTGGCAAACGGCGCCTTTCCGCTGGGGCGTCGTGCTCTCGCTCATCGGCCTGCTCGTGGCCCTCGCGCGCGGCATCGAAATGCAGCGCGTCCGCGCCCGGATCCGCCGGCTGGAACACGAGCACGCGATCGAACGCGAGCGCGCACGGATCGCCCGCGACATGCACGACGAAGTCGGCGCCAACCTCACTCATATCGCCACCACCACGCGCCTCGCCGCCTTGGATTCTCCCTCCGCCACCGGGGACCATTTGAAGGAAATCGAGGCGGCGGCGCGGCACACCGTCGAATCGCTCGACGAGATCGTTTGGGCGGTGAACCCCCGGAACGACACCGTCGCCAAAACGGTGGAGTATGTCTGCAAGTTCGCCGCCACCTTTCTTTCCCAGACCGGCGTGCGCCCCGAGATTTTCGCCCCCGAAGTGATTCCCGACCGGAGAATCTCCGCCGAGGCCCGGCATCACCTCTTTCTGGCGGTGAAGGAAGCGGTCAACAACATCGCCAAGCACTCCGGCGCCCGGGTCGCCCGCGTCGAGGTTACGATATCCCGAGCGCATCTTCGCGTCGTGGTCGAAGACGACGGGTGCGGCTTCGAGGCGGGCCACACCGACAGATTTTCAAACGGATTGATCAACATGCGCGAACGCATGGGCGCCATCGGCGGGCGCTGCACCATCGACAGCCTCCCCGACCGGCGTGGATGCCGGGTCGCCTTCGAGCTCCCGCTCACGGCCCCATAAACCCGGCGCCAAATGCGCGTCCCGCCTCCCTCGATGCGCCACCCCCGCGCCTCGCCTCCGCCACCCCGTCTGTCGCTCGAGCCGGGGATGGATGTTCAGGGCGCCAACGTGGAAACCCTCAGGCGCAGGAAACGGCGCGAGGACACGGGGAGAGGCGAGCCGTCGGACACCGTGACGACGCCCTCGGTGTTGTCATCCCCGCTGCTCGACCAGATGGCATTCCACGCAACGAGGTCGGAGGACGCCTCCACCTCATAAACCAGATCCGGATCCGCGATGCGCTCGAAAACCAGCCGCAGAACGCCGCCCGAAACCTGAAGTTGATACGGAGCCGCCCCGGCGGAGCCAGGATCGGCGCCCAAGGCGTATTCGATGAGGTTGGCGAGTCCGTCGCCGTCGGGATCGGCGGAGTCCGCGCCCGCGCCATCGTTCGCCGCCGAGCCGAAATGCGTGAGGCGCCAGCTCTCGATGGGAGCGAGCAGAAGGACCGGCGTCCCGGTGGCTTCGGCCGAGTCGCCGCTTTGCGCCATGCCCTTCAGCGCGGAGACTACATAGTGATAGGTCGTGCCGTTGTCCAAGCCGGTGTCGGCGTAGGAGGTTCCGGACACGTTGCCCGCGATGGTGACGTAAGGACCTCCGGATACGAGCGAGCGCTTCACGGCGTAGCCGGTCGCGTCGACGACCGCGTTCCAGCCGAGGGCGACCTGCTGATCGCCGGAGGCGGCGTCGAGTCCGGAGGGGACGGCCGGCGGCGTGGCGAGTTCGGCGATTTGCACGGCGCTCAGCGCGACGGTCATCACGCGAAAATCGTCGAGGGCCCCGTTTAAATAAGGGTCGGCGGCGAACATCGACCTGCCGAGATAGCTCTGCGTCACGGCGCCGAGCCCGGCAGGATTCAGCGTCATGCCGGTGTTTGTGCCGACAAGAACACCGTTAAGATAGAGACGTCCCGTGGTGCCGCTCAGCGTCACGGCCACATGGGCCCAAGTGTTGAGCGGTAGCGCGGTGGAACTCGTGATCTGCTGCTCGGTGGTGACGGAGGTGCTGCGAGTCGCGAAACGCATCCTGCGCGGGGCATTGGTCCCGTCATACTGGGCGACGAGGAACAGATAATTCGTCGTCCCGGTGCCGAAGTCAAAGATCCGGGCCCAATTCGCGAATGTGCTCACCCGGACCCACGTCGAAATCGTGAAGTCGGCGAGTCCGTCGACAACGCCGCCCGGCAAGCTCGCGTATTGGGACGACGCGGAGCCGAGCTGGAGGGCGTTGTTCAAGCGGCCCGCGACCCACTGGGGATTGTTGAACGTGGCGGCGTCGCGTCCGCGCCCGCTTGAATCGGCCGCGACGGCACCCAAGG
The DNA here is from genome assembly GCA_946482165.1 of uncultured Verrucomicrobiota bacterium. The sequence continues at coordinate 4,521 of CAMLQS010000278.1, forward strand.
TTTCGTCGAATCTTAGATGAAGCCGCAGGGTCGTCGGCGTGGCGGCGGCAACGGGAGAAGTCCCCGCGCTTCCACCCCGGGTGTTGGCGCCGGTGACAACGTAATAGTAGGTCGTGCCGTTGACGACGGAGGTATCGAGGTAAGTCGAAGCCACCACATTCGAGGCGATACTGGCGTAAGGTCCGCCGCTGGTGCTGGCGCGCAAAACCGAGTAGGAGGTCGCGCCATCGGCGAGGGACCAAGTCAGGCTGACTCTCCCGTCGTCCGGAATGGCGGTGAGCGTGTCCGGGGCCTCGGCAACGGGGTTGGCGAGCGTAGTGAGTTCGCCGCCTGAGAGCGCCCGCACGTAGATGCGAAAATCGTCGACTGAGCCGTTGAAATACGGATCGGCGAACTGGGATCTGCCGAGATAGTTCAGCGTCGTGACACCGAGATTGGAGGGCTTGAGCGTCATCGCGGCGTTTGTGCCGACGAGCGTGCCGTTGATATACATGCGCCCGGTGGTGCCGCTGAGCGTCACGGCGACGTGAGTCCAGGTGTCGAGCTGAAGCGCCGTCGAGCTGGTGATGGTTTGCTCGCCGGTCGAGGGCGTCCGGATGGCGAAGCGCATTTTTGCGGCGTTGGTTCCGGTCGCATACTGGGGCGCGAGGAACAGATAGTTGGTCGTGCCGCTGCCGAAATCGAACAGGCGCGCCCAGGTGTCGAACGAGGAAACCCGCACCCAGAGCGACAGGGTGAAGTCGTTGAGCTCGCTCACCACGCCTGCGGGCAAGGTGGCGTGCTGTGACGAGGCGCTCGCCAACGTGAGCGCGTTCTTGAGCACGCCCGGCGCGAAGGTCGGACCGTTGACGAGCGTCGCGTGGCGGTTGTTGCCGCTGGCGTCGGTGGCGACGGTTCCCGAGGTCTCGTTGAAGGTGATGCGCGCCACCAAGTCGGAGGTCGTCACAGCCGCCTCGTTGGAATGCGCGCTCTCGCCGTGTGGATTGCTCGCCGTGACGACGTAGTAGTAGGTCGCGCCGCTGGAGAGGCCGGTATCGGTAAACGCCGCGCTCGCGAGATTGGTGGCGATCATCGCGTAAGGCCCGCCGCTGACGGTGGCTCGTTTCACGGTGTAGCTGGAGGCGTTGACGCCGCCCGCCCAAGTCAGACTCACCCGCGTCCCAAAGCCGCCCGCCGTGAGATCGAAGGGAGGCACGGGCGGCGAGTTCGTCACCAGAGCCAGGACCTCGGCGGGAGCCAGGCCGCGGGCGTAGAGGCGAAAGTCGTCGAGGCGGCCGTTGAACAAGGGATCGGAAAACTGGCTCTTGCCGAGAAAGCGCTGCGTGAGGTTTCCGAGTTGGGCGGGGTTGTTCGCGAACAGCATTCTCCCGCGGGCGGCGCCGTTGACGTAGAGCGTCGCCCAGTTCCCGACGAAGCTCACGGCGACGTGCGCCCACCGATCGCGCGGCGGTGCCGGCGTCTCGAATCCTTGAACCGAGCCGCCGCGCGAGAGGTTGAAGCGGAGCGCGCCGTTGACGAGGGTCAGGATAAAGTAGTCGGACGTGCCGCTCCCGAAATCGAAGATGCGCTGCCAGTTCGCGTCGGAGCCCCGCCAGAGCCACGCGGCCGCCGTGAAATCGCGCAGGCCGGAGCCCGCGAGCGGCTGAAGCGTGGCGAAATTCGTGGCGCCATCGAAGGCCAGCGCCTGGTTGGCCAAGCCCGGCGGATAGGTCGCGGTGCCGGTGATCGAGACCGACGGGCCACCCCCGCTCTCGGCACCGGAACCGTCGAAGGGGTAATGCGCCTGCAAGCCGGCATCGAGGGCGACGACGGGGAAGGCGCGTCCGCTCGTCGAGGCGGAGACCGGCGACGAGGCCGCGCCCGGTCCGCCCGCGTTCACCGCCTTGACGACATAGAAATAGGTCGCGTTGCCGACGAGATTCCGGTCCTCGAAGTTCGGCGTCTCGCGATAGGCGATGGTGCGGTAGGCGCCGTCCGCGGCTTCGGCCCGTTGGAGAAGGTAGTGAGTGGCCCCGCTCACCGCCGGCCAGGTGATCGAGACGCCATTGTCGCCGAGGACGGCCGCGACGCCGCTGGGCGCGGCGGGAGGAGCGACCGCGCCCCCGCTGACGTCGCGCGCGAGTATCCAGCTGTTCACGCTCGTGTAGTGGTTGAGCGCGACACCGTTGTAGGAGCCGCTGTTAACGCCCACCCCGTCGCTGTTCTGGAGGAGGATCGCGTGAGAGGTGCAGTCGCGGATGTAGACCTCCTCGACCACGATGTTCTTCGCCCCGGTGACGGTGAAGAAACCACGCCCGCACTCGACCGCGCGGAGCGATTTCACCCAGACGTTCGCGCAGTCGTTGGCGAA
>CAMLQS010000279.1 GCA_946482165.1 uncultured Verrucomicrobiota bacterium
CGGGGTGGGGTCGCCGGTGGCGACGACGTGGAAAGTCACGTCGGAGCCCGCGACCGCGAAGCGGGTGGAAGGGCCGGGACCGGAGACCAACTCGGGAGGCGCCTGGATTTCGAGCATGGCTTCGCGTTCCTCGGAGCCCGCCGAGTTGGTGATCGTGACGCGGTAGGCGCCGGCCTGCCCGGCGGCGAGGTTGGCAAGGACGAGGCGGGCGGTGGTGGCGCCCGAGACACCCGGGCCGTCGGTGAGAGGTTCGTCGTTGAAGAACCACTGGAAGGTCGGCGCCGGCGCGCCGGCCGCGGTGACGGTGAGCTCGACGGTGCCGCCGACGACGCCGACGGTGTCGACGGGGGGAGTGGAGACACTTGGCGGGATGCTCAGGTCGGTGACGGTCAGGGCGACCGCGGCGGAGGCGGCGGAACCGACGATATTCTCCACGATAACGCGGTAGTCGCCCTCGTCGGCTTCGCTGACGCCGCTGACGGTGAGGGTGGCGGTGGAGGCGCCGCTGATGTTGCCGCCGTCGACGAGGTCGGAGCCGTTGCGCCGCCAGCGGAAGACGGGCGCGGGCGTGCCGGTGGCGACGACGGTGAAGCTGACGTTCTGGCCCGGGTTGGCGACCTGGGCGGCGGGCGGCTGGGTGATGGACGGCGTTTGGCGCACCTCGAGCGTCGCGAAGTCCGACTCGGCAAAGAGGCCGTTCGAGGACGTCACGCGCACGCGGTAGGAGCCGGAGGAGGCGAGCGAAACGGGGTCGATCGTGTAGCTGGCGAAATTTGCGCCGTTGATCGGGCCGGCGCCCTTGAACCACTGATAGGTGGGCGAGGTGGCGCCGGAGACGACGGCGGTAAAGGTGGCGGATTCGCCGACGAGGCGAACGAGGCTGTCGGGCTGGTCGGTGAAGGCGGGAGGGGTGCCGAGACGGCCGTTGACCTGGACGTTGTCGAAGGAGACGGCGCCGGAGACGAGGCGGCCGCGGATCGCGCCGTTGCCGTAAAAGCCAGGGGGCAGCTCGTGCGAGTAGGTGGTGAAGCCGGGGCCGGCGGCCACGGTCTGGGTGGCGAAGACGATGTTGTTGAAGAGCCACTCTATCGTGGCGGCGCCGCCGTTGCCGCGCGCGGCGTAGGTGAAGTCCGGGCCGGCGGCGTTGGCGTGGCCGGTGGTGTCGGCGACCGTGAGGGTCCAGGCGGTGTTCAGGAGCCTGAAGGTGAGCATCATGCCGGCCGCGTCGCTCAAGGCCATGTCGTTGCCGTCGGGCGTGACGGAGTTGGCGAAGTTGAACGCGCCGAAGGTGTCCGCGCGCACGTCGGAGGCGTTGGCGGTGTCGAAATCGGCGAAGGACCACGCGCCGAAGGCCGGGTTGTTGTAGCCGGGAAGCCCGTTGGCGGAGGTGATGGTTCCGTCGACGACATTCGAGTCGGGGACGAAGGCGCCGCGGTAGGTGGCGGCGATGTGGTCGACGGCGCCTCCGTTCTCTCCATCCAGCTCCGGATAGCCGGCGCCAAGGAACTGGCTGAAGGTCCAGCCGGCCAAGGTGGTGTCCTGCGCGTGCGCGGTGGCGGCGAAGGAAGCCGCGAGGGCGAGGAGCGAGAGAGAGGAGGGAAGCCGATACGACATACGGGAAAAGCTTTTCGAATTAAACGAGACGGACCGCCGGCTCCGAAGAGACCGGCGGTCGATGCAAGACGTGACGCGCGATATCAGGCGGAGCGACGGCGGCGGGAGGCGGCGAAGCCCAGTCCGGCGAGGCCGGCCAAGGCGGCGAAGCTGGACGGCTCGGGGACGGCGGAGCCCCCGATCTGGGAGTTGTCGAAGTTGACCGTTCCGACGGAGTCCGAGCGCAGGCGCCCCTGGATGACGCCGTTGCCATAGAACTCGGCGGGCAGATCGACGCCGTAGGTCGCGAAGCTGGCGGCGGCGATGCTCGAGGTGGCGAACACCGAGCCGTCGAACAACCACTCGATCGTGGCGACGCCTCCGTTGCCGCGGGCGGCGAAGGTGAAGTCGTTGTCCGCGCCATCCACGTTCGTGAAGCCGGCGGTGTCGTTGACCTGGATCGTCCAGAGCGTGTCCTTCACGTTGAAGCGCAGGTTCATGCCGGCGCCGTCGGTGAGGGCCATGTCCTTGCCGTCGAGGGTGAGCGAGTTCTGGAAGTTAAGCGCGCCGAAGGACTCCGCGCGGACATCGACGCCGTTCGAGGTGTTGAAGTTCGCGAAGGACCAGCTGCCGAAGGTCGCCGTGTTGTAGCCGGGGAGGCCGTTGGCGGAGGTGTAGGCGCCGTCGACGACGGTGAAGTCGGGATCGAAGCCGCCGCGGTAGGTCGCGGCGATGAAGTCGACGGAACCGCCGTTTTCACCGTCGATCTCGGGATAACCGGCGCCGAGGAACTGGCTGAAGGTCCAGCCGGCGAGCGTGGTCTGGGCGCTGGCGACCGCGGGAAGGGCGGCGGCGGCGAGGAGGGAAACCGTGAGGATTTTTTTCATGATTAAGCAGGAAGCGATGGAGGTTTAGTTCTTGAGGACGCCGCGCTTGTTGAGGGCGGTCCAACCGGAGGTCCAGAGGGTCGCGGCATCGCGGTCGAACGCGCCCTTGTAGGCGGTGGCGACGAGCGGCGCGCGGACGTAGGCGGCGTCCTGGGTGGAGCCGTAGGCGAGGTTGGAGGCGCTCGCGAGGGGGCGGGGGTCGATGCCGTTGGCGGCGGTGTGGCTGATGCCCGCGACGGTGAACATCGTGCTGGAGTTGCTGCGGTTCAGCGTGGCGGGATAGAACACGTTCGGGACGGTGGAACCGAAGATGGTGCCGCTGACGGCACCGCCGCTCGTCATGGTGAGAACGTCGGTGAACGAGCTGTAGTTCGCCGAGAAGTCGTAGACCGCGTTGTTGCGGACCTGGAGCAGGCCGGTCCCGAAGTTGTTGCGGGCGGAGGGTGCGGTCTCGCCGGAGGCGAGACCGTCGACGCGGATGCCGGTGCCGGTGCTGGCGGTGGAGCCGATGTATTGGGCGATGCTGTTGGCGACGACGCCCGCGTTGCCGGCGCGGAGACGGAAGGCGGCGGTGCCGGGGGTGTTGTGCCAGACGGTGAAGTTGTAGAGCTTGAGGAAGGGCAGCGGGTCGATGACGCCGGCCTGGTTCTCGGACTTGTCCTCGCCGTCGAGCTCGAGGCCGTTGTCGCCGATCTGGAGGCCGTTGACCGTGCCCTGGAGGACGAACACGAACTGGGCGGAACCGCGCCAGCCCTCGTCGACGTCGAAGCCGTCGTCGTCGGCGTAGTTGATGTTCGCATACTTGATGTTCACGTCGCCGCCGAAGATATCGATGCCGTCGTCGGAGGTGCAGTAGATGTCGACGTTTTCCACCGTGGTGTCCTTGCCCACGGCGTAGAGGGTGAGGGCGTTGATCTCCTTGTCGGCGGCGAGGCCGACTCCGCCGTGGCGGATGGAGACATACTTGATGGAGCCGGCGTTGTGCTGCTCGTTGACGCCGCCGTAGATGGCGTCGGCGCCGGTGAGGCCCTCGACGATGCCCTTGCCGAGGTCGAGGGTGTCGACGTCGGTGTCGCCGTCGACGTCGATCTGGTTGGAGTTGTTGGTGAAGGCGTCGCCCATGAGGACGATACCGCCCCACATCTGCATGGTGCGGATGGCGGTCTCGGTGGCGTTGACGTCGTCGTCGGAGACGATGGTCGGGGCGAGGGGCGAGGTGCCGGGGTTGAGGTCGATGAACTTGCTGTCGTTGCCGGCGGTCCAGCGGACGAACTTGCCGTTGACCTTGTTGACCTTGCCGTCGCCGTCGGTGTCGAGGGCGGCGGTGGTGAAGATGACGGGGTTGCTGCTGGTGCCGCGGATCTGGATCTTGGAGTCGGGGCGGACGACGAGGGAGCCGGCGATGAGCGAGGTCTCGTCGGGCTGGCCGCGGACGACGGTTCCGGGGGCGACGTCGAGGGTCGCGCCGTCGCGGACATAGATGACGCGGTCGAGGATGTAGACATTGTCCGCGGTCCACTGGGTGTTGGCGGCGATGTCGGCGGTCACGTTGATGGTCGCCGCCGAGGCGGCGCCCGCCGCGATGGAAGCGGCCGCGAGGGAGAGGAGGGTTTTCTTCATGTGTCGGATTGTCTGGTTTGGTGGTTGGGCTCCGCCGCCTGCGAGGGAGGCCGGAGGTGGCACGGTAGCGGGCCTCGGTGTCGTTCCCGTGGAGTCCCGGTGACGCTCTGGTTAAAAGTCGGCCGAGACGGACAAACTGAAGTCGCGGCCGGCGCGGTAGGAGTTGCGCTCGACGACGCGGCCGAGGGCCTCGCGGTCGTAGATGGTGCCGAGGACCGGATCGAAGAGGTTCTTGACCGAGAACTTCAGCTTGAACGTGTCGTTGATGCGCTGGCTCAGGATGAAGTCGCAGCGCACGTGGCTCCGCTGGTAGAGGTCGAAGTCGGCGTTCGCGATGCTGACGGCGTTGGTGAGCCCGGAGGCGACGAGCACGTCGCTGACGGCGTAGGCGGCGAAGGTGGCGCTGGTGCCCCAGCGATCGCGGCGCCAGGTCAGGTCGGCGTTGGCGATGTATTCAGGCTGATCATACAGCCGGCGGGAGCGCTTGATCTTCGATGGATCGGCGAAGTCGGCCTGCACGGACTGGACGGCGATGGGGATTTCCTCCACCTCGGCGTCGATGTAGGTGAAGTTGCCGCCGAGGCTGAACTCGCGCAGGGCCTCGATCCAGCGGCCGATGCCGTGGCGGAACTCCAATTCCACGCCATAGAGCTCGGCGGTGCCGGGGTTGTTCAGCCAAGTCTCGACGTCGCCGGCCGTCGTGGTGAGGAGGATTTTCTCGATCGGCCGGGCCACGCGCTTGTGGAACAGGGAGACGGAGAGCGAATCCTCCGGGGCGGGGTTCCATTCCGCGCGCACATCGTAGTTATCGACCGTGCTCGGGCGGATGGCGGGGTTTCCGATGACGAGGTTTTGGGTCTCGATGCTGCGATTGAAGAAGGGGCTGATCTCGCGGGCCGAGGGGCGGCCCTTGGTCTGGGAATAGGCGGTGCGGAGAGTGACCTTGGCGGGGAGGTCGAAGATGAGGCCGGCCGCGGGGAGGACGTTGCTCTCCTCGAAGTCGGAGCTGACGGGGACGATGCTGTCCCCGGAGCCCGGGATGACATACTGCGCGCCGGGCAGATCGGTGGTGCCGAGCAGGTCGCCGAAGCCGGCGGCGACCTCGTTGGAGTAGAAGTTGTTGCTCGTCAGGTTGCCCCAGCGGGCGCCTCCCGAGGAGGAGATCGAGAACGACTCGAGGCGGGCGCCGCCGACCAACTTGAGGCGTTTGGTCGCGGCGAGCGAGGCGCCGAGATAGATGGCGTCGATCTCGCGCTCGGCGCGCGAGGTGAGCGGGTAGCTGGAGCTGGTGGCGGAGAAGTCCCCGCCGGAGATGAACTCCGAGTAAAGGGTGCCGTAGTCCGACGCCGTGATGTCGTCCGCAGGCTGGCGAAAATCGGTGAGGCCGTCGACGACGCGGGAGGAGCGGTCGGTGGCGACCCCGAAGTCGAGGGTGGATTCGCGTCCGGCGAAGAGATCGCGCGGCAGGGTGAAATCGAGACGACCCGCGTCCTGCGACTCCACGTTTTCGAGCCAGCTCGACGAGAGCGCGGTGGGCGCGGCGGCGTTTCGGCTCAGGATGTAGTTGGCGTAGGGATCGGCGAGTTCGCTGGCGAAGCGGGTCTCGAGGAAAACGTCCGTCTGTCCGGCCTCGGCCGTCTGCGCGGCCCACCGCATGCGGAGGTCGGCGGCGGCGGGGAACTCATGTTCGCCGGAGAGCTGGAACGTCTTCAGCTCGCGCTCGCGGTAGTATTCGTTGCCCTGGAAAAAGAAGAGCGTGTCGAGGGTGGGATTCTCGCCGCCCTCGAACTCGAGGTTCGAGTTCAGGCGGATGTCGTTTTGTTGCAGGTAGGACGTGTCGATGCCGCTGCGGACGTAGAGCGCGTCGAACTTCACCTCGTGATTCTGGGCGAACAGGTAGGCGACGCCGCCGTTGAAGGTCGTGACGCTTTCGGTTTCCGACTGGTCGTAGACGTTGCGCACGTCGGGGACGAACTTCGACGGGTCGGAAGGGGCCTCCAGCGCGCCGGGTTCGCCGGTGAGCGGGTCGGCGGCGAGGGCGATGAACTTTTGCCGGGCGCCGGAGCGGCTCTTGGTGGTGGATTCGTTTTCGGCCGCGAGGCGCCAGCCCAGACTGTTGTCACGCACGGTCACGCTGCGACCGATCTCGGCGGAGAACTCGGTGCCGAGCGGATACGAGCCGCGCGAGGTGGGGACATATTGCCAGGTCGGGTCGAGTTCGCCCGGGGCGGGACGGTTGTCCGTGCCGAACCCGAAGCGTTCTCCCGAGCTGCCGCGAGTGGGGTAATCCAGCCCGCCGTCGAGCGCGTTGGAGTTGGCCTTAAGGCCCGCGCCGACCTTTGCGTAGTTTTCCTCCGGTATCGGATTCGTGGAGATGTCGATGTTGCCGCCGCCGGATTCGCCCCACAGCTCGGGTCCGTAGGTCTTCGAAACGACCACGGCTCCCACGGCCGAGGACGGCAGCAGGTCCATCTGGAAGGCCTGTTTCTCGGGGTCCGGGCTGGGCAGCTTTAGTCCGTTGACCGTCGTGCTCAGGAAGCGGTCGCTGAGGCCGCGGATGACGGCGAACTGGCCGTTGGCGACGGAGACGCCGGGGATGCGGATGACGGCGTCGGAGAGGTCGGTCGCGGAAAATTTAGCGAGTTGATCCGCGCTCAGGAAGTCGATCGCGATATCGGCGGTCTGCCGCATGTCCTGGAGGTCCCCGGTCGAGCCCTTCACGACGCTGGATTCGACGACTAG
>CAMLQS010000280.1 GCA_946482165.1 uncultured Verrucomicrobiota bacterium
TCGACGCCTGCGCCGATCGCGAGGGCGCAGGTGATGGAGGTGTTGTCGCCGGTGGCGTTGGCGCCGTCGTAGGCGGTGACGGTGAGGTTGACATTCGTGGCGGAGGAGGGGGTGCCGGAGAGGGTGAGCTTGAGGCCGTTGTAGATGACGGTGTTTCCCGAGACGGTGCCGCCGCTGACGCCGAGGCCTGCTGGAATCGCGCCGGCGACCTTCCAAGATTTGCAGGTGCCGGGGGCGCCGGTGACGTTGAGGGCGAGGTTGAACGGGGAGCCGGCGACGCCGCCGACCTTGACGGTGGAGCGGGAGGGGGCGGAGGCGGGGGTGGCGGTCGCGGGCGCGGTGGCGGTCGAGTTGAAGGTCGTCGCTCCGGTGACGGAGTTGTAGGCGCCGAGGGCGGCCACGGCGAAGGCGGACTTCAGGATGTCGGCGGAGCGGAGCGCGAAGCCGGGACCGCCGGCGGCGATCAGGCGCAGCACGGGGGTGCGTTGCAGGAGGAGGACGAGGAAGGTGGCGGGCAGGTGCAGCCAGCGGAAGCGATGGAACAGGACGAGGAAGTGCATGAGCGGCGCGGGTGGAAAAATCGGGAGGATGGGCGGGGCGATGGTCGAAGGGCGGGCGGAGTCTAGTTGCAGCCGCAGCCGCTGCCGCCGACGCCGCGTCCGCCGGAGGCGGCTTCGCGGGAGAAGTAGATGTGTTCGCTCATCGCGGTGCGGAGCGGATCGCGGTCGGGGTTCATGGTGGGGCCGGCGAGCGTCTCGCGTTGCCAGGGCTGGACGCGGGCGAGCTTCGCGGACGAGCAGCCGGCGCCGAGGAAGGCGAGGGCGAGGAGCGCGAGCGCAAGGGCGGCGGCGGGACGGCGCGGGAGAGTGGAGCGGAATCGGTTCACGGTTGTTCCTCCAGGAGTCGGGCGATCTCGGCGCGGAGTTGCTTCACGTCGTCCTCGCCGTGGAAGCCGGCGTGGACGAAGCGGAGCACCCCCTTGCGGTCGACGAGGTAGCAGGTCGGCATGGAGGGCGGCGCGACGGCGGCGACGAGTTTCTGGCCGGCGTCTCGCAGGGTGACGAAGCTCGGGGCGTGTCGTTTCACGAAGTCGGCGTAGGCCTTGGGGGTCTTGTCGACGCTGACGGCGACGAGGGTGAAGCCGCGCGGGCCGAGCTCGGTTTGGAGGGCGTCGTAGTGAGGGAAGGATACTTTGCAGGGGGCGCACCAGGTGGCCCAGAAGTCGATCAAGGCGACGCGGCCGGCGAGGTCGGGCGGCGCGCCCTCGAGGCCCTGGTCGGCGAGCGAGGGAAAGGGTTCGCCGATCTTCACCCCGGCGGAGGCGAGGAGGGCGGCGGCGCAGAACACGAGAACGTGGCGGAGAGCTTGGATGCTAGGAAACGACATAACGGAAAAAGCCGCGGGTTTGGTGAAGGGCGTGGTCGGCGAGGATTCGGGCTTCGGCGCCCATGATCTCGCCGACGAGGCGAAGGCCCTCCTCGGGGCCGAGGATGAAGAGGGCGGTGGAGAGGGCGCCGGCGAGGAGGCAGGTGGGCGCGACGACGGTGACCTGGCGGCAGCCGTTGGCCACGGGGCGGCCGCTGCGCGGGTCGACGATGTGGCCGTAGCGCCGGCCCTCGTGGGTGAAGCCGCGGAGGTAGTCGCCGGAGGTGGCGACGCCGACGTCGAGGGCGGCGAGGCTGCCGCGACAGGGGCCGGAGGGCGCGTCGGGGTCTTCGAGGCCGATGTGCCAGCCGGGTTTTCCGGGGGCGGCGCCGACGGCCATGATGTCGTGGCCGAAGTCGACGAGGGCGCGCGTGATGCCGTGGGAGCGGGCGAGCGCGGCCACGGCGTCGACGGCGTATTCCTTGCCCCAGCCTCCGAAGTCGATGGCCATGCCGCGCTCGGGGAGGCGCATGCGGCCGGGCTCGCGTTGGATTTTTTCCCAGCCGACGAGGCGAAGGGCGGCGGCGATCTCCGAGGACGAGGGGATGCGCGGCGCGGCGGATTTGTAGTTCCAGAGGCGGAGCAGGGGAGCGGCGGTGATGTCGAGGACTCCCCGCGTGATGAAGTGCAGCGACGCGCAAAAACCCAGGAGGGCGTCCATCTCCTCGTCGACGTCGATCCAGTCTCCCCCGGCCGCGTCGTTGATCCGGCTGACGAGGCTGTCCGGGCGGAAGCGCGAGTAGCGGGCCTCGAAGGTTTCCACCCAGGCGAGGGCGTCGGTCTCGAAGGCGCGGGAGCGTCTCTCGTCGTCGCAGACGTATTGGATCTCGCAGGCGGTGCCGAGGGCGGACCAGCGGCGTCGGCGGAGCGGCGCGTCCGCGGGCGGAGACGGAGGCAGGGCGTCGGAAACGCGGGCGGGCATGGCGGGGCGGATCAGCGGCTGAACTTCATGCCGACGGTGAAAACGTCGGCGTCCGTGTAGGCGCCCCGGGGAGTGACGTCGTCGAGGCCGCGCATGAGGTAGCGCTCGTAGGCGAGGTCGACGGAGAGGTGATCGTTGATCGCGTAGGTGGCCTTGAGCCCCAGGGTCGCGGTCTCCATCCGCGAGAGGCGGTAGTCGGAGGAGTAATACGGGGCGCGGCCGGTGCCGGTCTCGAGGGACGGGTCGAGGGATACGACGACGCCGTCCGCGTCGAGGTCGGCGTGGTAGAAATCCGCGGCGGACTGGCGGTGGAACCTGGCCGAGGGCTCGAGCGTCCAGCGGGCGCCGAGGCGCTGGACCCACTTCAGGTCGACGGTGTGGGCGTCGACGCCGAAGCTGTCGTGATAAAATCGATACGAGGCGTCGAGCGCGCCGTCGAGCGACTCGAAGTGCCGGTTGGCGCCGAGGAAAAGCGCGAGCTTGTCCTTTTCGACCGGTCGGTTTTCCGGCGGCGTGTAGCGGGTGCCGGGGTCGAGATCGAGGCGGGTGGTGGAGACGATCTTGTAGGGGTCGGCGAGGAAGCCGGTGGCGCGACCGCAGGAGAGGTTGGCGGTGACGGAAAGGACGGGGGAGAGGAGCTGGGTGGCGCCGACGATGAAATCGTCGCCGGTTTTTTCGCGGTCGGCGGACCAGAAGCTCTCCATGACGCGGTCGTCGGTATGGCCCCAGCCGACCAGGAGCAGGGTGTTCTTCTGGTTGAAGTCGGTGAGCGTGTTGAGCGCGTAGCCGTGGGAGACGTAGTCGCTTTCGCGGCTGACGCCGCAGCCGGCGGAGACGTTTACGCGGGGGAACTGGTAGGCGAGGTTCGCGTCCCAGGCCTTGCGCCGGTCGTCCATCTTGGAGAGCGGAACGGGGGCGCCGGGCGCTGCGGGTTGTTGGCCGGTCGGGGTGGCGCCGGTGATGGTGTCGACGAGGCCCATGATCTTGAGGCGCGCCTCGGTCGTGAGGTCGGTCTGGAGGAGCGCGTATTGGGAGTCGACGCGGACGCGTTTGTTGTCCTCCTGCCAGGACTGGGCTTTCACGGTGACGCTGTCCTCGGCCTGCGCGAGCTGGGCGGCGACGAGGGAGAAGAAGGAGGCGAGGAGCCGGCCGGGGCCGAGTTTGATCGAATGGGACATGGCCGGAGAGCGCGAGGCCCGCCGACTATGATCGGTCAAGATGAACGCAGGATGAACGCGGGATGAATTCGCGTTTACCTCCGCGGACGGATTTGGTCGGGCCGAAACGCCGCGCGCGCGTCTCGGCCCGACCTGATGGTTGTCAGCCGCGAGCCGGGACCCGCCGGCGGCGCGTGGCGGCGAAGCCGAGCGCGGCGAGACCGCCGAGGGCGGCGAAGGCGGAGGGTTCGGGAACGGGCGTCGCGCCCACCGCGAAGGTGAAGGTGGCGGTGTCGGAGACCGGCGAACTGTCGGCGGCGAGCGTGCCGCTCACGGTGAAGATCAGCTCGTAGATGCCGGGAGTGGCGAAGCCCCAGTTGTAGTGGTCGTGGCCGCCGGTCGTGAGGCTGAAGGTATCGATGTCGCTCGTGGTGGAGAGCGCGACGAGGGGCGAGCCGAAACCGTCGGTTTGCCAAAGCGAGAAGGCGCCGGGGCCGGAGACGGAGTCGAGTCGGAGCGTGATGGAATCGCCGACGAAGGTGCCGGGATCGATCTCCTCGGTGCCGAGGCCGAGGAAGATCACGCCGGCGGTCTGGGTGGCGGGCGCGAGGTAGAGCGTGCCGCCTGCGGCGACGCCGGTGAAATCCCACTGCGAGCCGGCGGGGCGGGTGGCGGAGGAGGAAAGCGGAACGAAAGCGTAGGCCTCGTGGGGGGCGTATTCGGCGGCGTTGCCTTCGTCGTGCCAGTGGAGCTCGGGCGCGCCGTCGGCGAAGCCGACGCCGAAATCGACGTGGCCGGCGGGCAGCTGGATTTGGGCGAGGGCGAGGGCGAGGGCGGGAGCGAGGCCGAGCGCGGGGGCGCAGGCCAGGAGGATGCGGGTCGTGTGCATGGGACGGGTGGGTGTGGGTGTGCTTGTGTTTGGTTGGGTGCTGATTCCCGATCGGGAAAGGGGGGGCGGGGCGGCTCGCGGTCATTCGACGAGGCCGACACGCAGACGGAGGAATCGACGCGGCTCCGCGGACGAGAGCGGCGCGGGCGCGGGCACGGAGACGGGACCGGCAAGGTTCTGCTCGCGCGTGCTGCTCCAGATTTCACTCCAGGCGAAAAGGTCGGCGGAGGACTCGACGCGATAGACGAGGAGCGGGTCGGCGAGACGGTCGAACCCGAGCGTCGGCACGGGGCCGCTCTCGTCGGAGGCGAGCGTGAGCGCGGGCGCGCCGGCGCCGGAGTCGGCCAGACGCGGTTCGGCGGCGAAGGCGTATTCGAGGAGGTTGGGCCGGCCATCGGCGTCGGGATCGGCGAGCGGGCCGCCGATGGCGCGTTCGGCGCGTTCGGCTTCGGTGAAGCGGTCGCCGGCGCGGCGCCATTGCTCGTAGAGCGGCAGCACGCCGATGGAGAAATCCACCGCGAACTCGCGTGGCGTCGCCGGTATTCCGCCGATGCTGCCTTCGAGCCGGAGGCGGACGCGGTAGTAGCCGGGCTGGCTGAATCCCCAGTTGAAGTGAATGTGCTGGCCGCTGCGCAGACCGAAGACCTGGGGCGCGGCGGTGCCGGGGCGGTTGCTGAAGTAGAGGGTGGCGGATCCGCCGGAGCCGGTTTGCCAGACGGCGAAATCGGCGCCGTCGGGCGTGATCGCGCCGACGTAGCGCACGCGCACGGCGGGCACGGTGTCGCTGCCGGTGAGCTCGGGGACGGGGTCGAAGACATCGAGTTCGGAGTCAGCGAGCCCGTAGCCGCCGAAGCCGACCCAGGGCACGGTGGCGGGCGGATTGTTTTGCGGGATCAGCCAGACCGGCCGGCCGGTTTGGCCGAGGAAGGGCAGGACTCCGCCGGCGGTGGGGTATTTGCCGCCCGTGTCGGGAACGTGAAAGACGGTGTGGTCGACGGGTTCGTCCACGGTGTCGCCGCCGGCGAGGACCGAGACGTGGTGCGCGTAGAGGCCGAAGCCCTCGCCGCGGTCGGCGGTGGACGCGGCGGCGTAGGCGGCGTTGAGATCGATGTGGCCGGAACCGAGGTAGAGCTGGGCGCGGAGCGAGGGGAGCAGCGCGCCCAAAACGGCGACGAGGCGGCAAGGGGGGAAGAGGCGGGAAAAGTTCATCGGGGCAGGGCGAGGTTTTCGCCGGCGTCGATGCGGCGCCTGAGCTCGGCGGCGTGAATGACGGCGACGTGGCCGTCGGCGTAGAGGAAGGGGGCGCGGCCGTCGGTGTGGGCGGGCGTGGCGGCGCCGGAGCGAAAGCGGTCGGGCGCGATGTCGGCCACGACCTGGGTCCAGTTGCCCACCCATTCGCGGGCGTGGATGTGGTCGGAGGACACGTCGAGGGCGAGGGTGTCGGCGCCGACGAAGACCGCGGGTGTGCGGGCCGGCTCGCGCAGCGTGTTCAGGCGCGGCACCATGCCGGAGGGCTGGCCGAAGGGATCGTAGTAGGTCTTGGCGTCGAGGTAGTCGTTGAGGACGAAGCTGGAAAGGCGCAGGCGGAGGCGCTCGTCGCGCTTGGGATCGAGCGGGCAGAGGCGGACCTCGTCCACGTTGCCCAGGTAGGGTTTGAGCGTGTAAATCCACGAGACCTCCTCGAGATTCGCGACCGCGCCGTGGCTGGTTTCGGGGAAGGCGCCGCGGTGCGCGTCGGCGTAGGCGGCTATGGCGACGCCGATCTGGCGCAGGTTGGAGGCGCACCGCGCCTGTTTCGCCTGGGTGCGCACGGCGCCGACCGTCGGGATCAGGATGGCGGCGAGGACGCCGATGATCGCGATGACGGTGAGGAGCTCGATGAGCGTGAAGGCGGAGACGCGAAGCGGTGCGCGGAGGCGCGACGGCGCGGAGGGAGGATCGAGACGGCGGGACATAGGAAGGCCGGGAATCGGTGGACGACGGCGCGAGCGCGCAGGGCGCGACGGAGCCGAAAAACGGGGCGACAACGGGGCGAAGGACGCGCGCGCCAACTCGGGCGGGCCGGATGCGAAGCAGGAGGGCGCGCGCGATGCGACGAGGTGCGACGAGGCAGGACGGATCACGGGCGGGACGCCCGTGCCACTATGCGGCTACGCCGCCATGTCAGGCGCGGGCCGGAGGGCCGCAGACGCGCTCCGGACCGCGCAGGGTCCGTGAGAGCAGGAGTTCCGTGAAACTCGCCACACCTTCGGCATGAAGACAGGCAGGCGGGCAAAGGGAGAGCACCATAGGCGTCTCGCAACCGGCCGCGAAGAGGGTGACGGCGCAGGCCCGATCGTCGGTCGGTGCCTTGTCGGACGCCGCGGGCGCGCCGTGATCGTGCGTCGCGAGCGGGCCGTGGTCGGGCGCATGGTCGACGGGCCGGGTCGCATTCGCGTCGCCTGACGC
>CAMLQS010000281.1 GCA_946482165.1 uncultured Verrucomicrobiota bacterium
ATCGACTGCGACGTCCTCCAGGCCGACGGCGGCACCCGCACCGCCTCCATCACCGGCGCCTACCTCGCCGCCCGCCTCGCCGTCCAGACCCTGCTCGACTCCGGCCGCATCAAGGAGAACCCGCTCACCGACTCCGTCGCCGCCATCAGCGTCGGCCTGCTCAAAGGCCAACCCCTCCTCGACCTCCCCTACTCCGAAGACAAGGACGCCGAGGTCGACGCCAACATCGTCATGACCGGCCGCGGACGTTTCGTGGAGGCCCAGGCCTCGGGCGAAGAAGCCACCTTCAGCGGCGAAGAATTCACCCAACTCCTCGCCCTCGCCCAAAAGGGCATCCGCGAACTCGCCGCCGCCCAAACCGCCTTCCTCAGCCGCGAGCTGCTGAAGCTCGGCTGATTTCAGATTTTAACGCAGAGTCGCAAAGGCGCAGAGGGAACCAAATAATATATCAACGAATACAAATTCGTTGATATGTTCCGTGTTCTCTTTTCCGTTTCCGTCTCTTCTCCCCTCCGCGCCTCCGCGTCTCTGCGTTAAAAAATTCCGTCCATGCCCGCCTCCCGCGCCGACCGTCCCATCTCCGCCCTTTTCGCGGAGAACCGCCCGCTTCGCTCCCTCGAGTTCTTCCCGCCGAAGGACGACGCCGGCGTCGCCGCGCTCCGCGCCACCGCCACCGCGCTCAAGCGCGTGCCCTGGGACTTCGTTTCCGTGACCTACGGGGCCGGCGGCACCACGCGCGACCGCACCGCCCAGGTCTCCGCCATCCTCAAGGACGAGCTCGGTTACACCGTCATGCCCCACCTCACCTGCGTGGGTCACAGCCGCGCCGAGCTCGACGCCATCGCCGACCAGCTTCACGCCCAAGGCTACCGCAACATCATGACCCTGCGCGGCGACCCGCCCAAGGGCTCCGCCACCTTCACCCCCGCGCCCGACGGCCTGCGCTACGCCAACCAGCTCGTCGCGCTCCTCAAGACCCGCCACCCCGACTTCTGCCTCGGCGTCGGCGGCTACCCGGAGAAACACCCCGAAGCCGTCTCGCTCGACGCCGATCTCGACGCCCTCAAACGCAAGGTCGACGCCGGCGCCGCCTTCGTCACCACGCAGCTCTTCTTCGACAACGCCATCTACCACCGCTTCGTCGACCGCTGCCGCGCCGCCGGTATCACCGTGCCCATCGTCCCGGGCATCATGCCCGTGCTCTCGTTTAAACAAATCCAGCGCATCGCCACGCTCTCCGGGTCGGTTCTCCCCGCCCCGCTCCTGCGCCGCCTCGAGGTCGCGAGCGAAGACCCCGACGTCGTCGAGTTTATCGGCGTCGACTGGGCGCTCGACCAGATCCGCGACCTCCTCGCGCACGGCGCGCCAGGATACCATCTCTACATCCTGAATCGCGCCCGCAGCGCGCTCGCGCTCGCCGCCGGCCTCGCCGCGTAATCGTGGAGGGACGCCGTCCTCGGCGCCCGCGGGTGCCAAGGCGCCTCGTCCCGCATTCGCCCAAGCTCGACCACGGGCCGTCCTTCACGCATTCCGTTCCGCGTGAACACCGTCCACCCCGCCGGTCCCATCATCGGCGGACTCGTCTCGCTCCTCTGCCTCTGGTTCAGCCTGCGGCAACGTCGCCGCCACCGCCTGCTGCACGATCTGCCCACCTCCAAGGTCCACGGAGTCTTCATCGGCCTCGTCGAGCTCAACGGCACCGCCGAAAGCCAAGCCCCGCTCACCAGCCATCTCGCCGAAGCCGCCTGCGTCCACTACGCATGGAGCGCCGAAGAGCACTGGCGCCGCACCCGCACCGAGCACTACACCGATTCGAAGGGCAACCGCCGCACCCGCACCGTCACCACCACCGGCTGGGAAACCGTCGCGAGCGGCGGCGAACTCCAAGATTTCTATCTCCGCGACGACACCGGCGCGCTCCTCGTTCGCCCCGAAGACGCGACCATCGAGCCCCTTCAGCTCTTCTCCGAAACCGTCTCGCTAGGCCACCCCCTCTACCATGGCAAAGCGCCGGAGGCCTGGGTCAACGGCTCCACGGGCGAACGCCGCTTCACCGAACGCGGCATCCCCCTGCACGCGCGGCTCTACGTGGTCGGCACCGCCCGCGAACGCGACGACATCGTGGCGCCGGAGATCGCCGCCGCGCGCGACTCCGAGTTCATCCTCTCCTGCCGCGGCGAAGAGGCCATCAAACGCGGCTTCGCCCTCGGTTCCTGGGCGACCTGGTTCCTCGGCGTCATCGCCTTGCCCGCCGGGCTCCTCTTCGGCAACGGCGACTCGCAACTCCGCCCGGAAACGCTCCCCCTCCAATGCGCGCTGCTCGCCCTCGGCTGGCTCGCGCTCTGGGGGCTCGGCTGGGTGTGGATGGTTCACGACAGCCTCGTCGGCCTGCGCGAACGCGTGCGTCAGGCCTGGTCGCTGATCGACGTGCAACTAAAGCGCCGCCACGACCTCTTGCCCAGGATCGCCAAGACCGTGGAGGCGCTCGCCGCGCACGAGCAAAACACACAAACCGCGCTCGCCGCCCTCCGTGCGCAAGCGCAGGCCACGCGCCCCGGCCTCGCCGGCCCCGACCCGGGCGGCCTCGCGCCCATGTTGCGCGCGGTCGTCGAACGTTATCCCGCCCTCACCGCCGATTCGGGTTTCGCCGCGCTCCACCGCGAGCTGGTGGAGACCGAGCAACGCATCGCTCTCGCGCGGACCTACTACAACGACATCGCCACGCACTACGCGACGCGCCTCGAGATCGTCCCCGACCGCTTCGTCGCCCGCCTCCGCAGTCTGCGGCCGGAACCTCTCCTCGCCGCCGCCGATTTCGAGCGCGCGCCTGTGAACGTGAAGTTTGCCGCCTAAGGCGCCCAAGCCCCGAGGCCTCCCCGTCCCCTTCGCGTCCCGCGACGCATCACATCGTGCTTTCTTTCCGCTCCCCGCCCGGTGTTCCGGATCCGCGGCCCAATGTTCGTAATACGAACATTGGACCGCGCGCCGCGCGAAAGCGACCGAACCGACGTTCGCCTCACGACCGCGATTTCAGGCCGAAGCAAGCGTCGCTCAACGAATCCGGTTCCGCCTTTTGCGAATACGCTTAGGTATTGATAAGATCGGGGCGGCCGCCGCTTCGCATTCTTCGGGATGTTGGGTCCGGCTACGAGCACACGGGCTTCCCGTCGTTGCCGTTTTCCGCGAATCCCAAATCCATGCCCGCACCCGCGCCACTGTCCTCGCCCTATCCTGTGCTGTTTCGCATCGGACCGATGAACGTCACCCGGCGGCTGTTGATTCGCGCGCTGTTCGTGCTCGGCGGAGTGATGGCGCTCTCGGCTTTGTGGGGACGGATTGATGTCGCGGACCTGCACGAGCGAGCCCGGCAGCTCCCCGGCATCGTAGTGATAGCGGCGATCACCCTGCTGCCACTTGTCGGTTTTCCCGTAAGCTGGCTGCACCTTGTCGCCGGCGTGCGGTTTGGTTTCGAGGGAGGCATGCTGGTCGTCGCGATCACAAGCGTGCTGCATCACCTGCTCGGCTGGGCGCTCACCCGGCTGCTGCCCGCACACTTCTTCCGACGGCTGGAGCCGTGGCGACTGCGCTTGCGCGGCGCCGGGCATCGCGACGCCACGCTGCTGTGCTGCCTGATGCCCGGCATGCCCTACACGGTGCAGCTTTACCTGATGCCGGTGATCGGCGTGCCTTTCTCGCTAATGTTCGGGTTGAGCGCGGCGCTGCACACGGGAAGGGCAATAGTCACCATCCTGCTCGGCGACATGAGCGACAACCTCACGCCCGCCAAGCTCGCGGCGCTGGCGGCCTACTACTGCGCCCTGTTCGCCGCGACCGTCCTCGCCTTCCGCGGCCTCCGCCGCTCGATGGTCCGGAAAGCAACGACCGGTCCGCACTGACCGCAGTATCCGAAACTCCATGACGCGTCGCCGAAACCCAATGTTCGTAATACGAACATTGGATCCGATGCAGTCTGCCACGGAGGTCGACTTGCGCCAACAGGCGCGGATTACAAATCGTTATTCCCGCCGCATACCAGACAGTTGCTTGCATCGGCGAATGTTCGTAATACGAACATTCGCCATGTCCCAACCCATACACCCCCGGCTGTCGGCGCTGTTCCTTTTCGCCGACACGCTCGAATCGTTGGCAAAAGAGCTGGCTCGCGAGGCGAACAAGCGGGTCGCCGCCAAGCGTCCGCGGGTGCGCCGGGGCGCGACGCTCCGGCCGGGCGCGGAGACGCCGCTCTGGAACGCCGTCGTCGAGATGGCCAGGCCGCTGCTGCGACTCCGGGGCTCGCAGGCGATCCTGGCCCGCGAGCTCGGGGTCCACCGCGCCCGCGTAGGCGAATTTTTCCGCGACGGTTCGGCAATGCCCGACGCGGAGCGGGCGCTTCGATTGCTGGTTTTGCTGGCGCGAACCGCGCGCATGCCGGACGCCGGCGCGTCGCCGACAGATGTTCGTAATACGAACATTGGGCCGGAGGCGGATTGATTCGATCGGAAGCGCGGGAAAGGGACCGAGGCCGACCGAAGGGCGGGCGGAGCAGAGACGGGCAGGGATGGCCGAGATATTCGCGCGCGGCGGGAACGAAAAACAAAACGCCCGACGCGGTGAAGCGTCGGGCTTTGGTGGATACGCGAATGATCGCGGATCGGGCGGGGCGGCTCAGGCGCCGCCGGCGGTGGAGTTGCTCTTGGGCTTGAAGGCCTGGCGGAAGGTGGCGCCGATGTAGTCGCGGTTCATGCGCGCGATGAAATCGTGGCTGATCAGCTTCGGGCAGGCGGCGCTGCACTCGTATTGGTTGGTGCAGTTGCCGAAGCCGAGCTCGTCCATCTTCGCGACCATGTTGAGCACGCGGGTGTCGCGCTCGGCCTGCCCTTGCGGAAGGAGCCCGAGGTGCGAGACCTTGGCGGACACGAAGAGCATCGCGGAGGCGTTTTTGCAGGCGGCCACGCAAGCGCCGCAGCCGATGCACTGGGCGGCGTCCATCGCGAGGTCGGCGTCGTCTTTCGGCACGGGGATCGCGTTGGCGTCGCAGGCCGAGCCGGCGCGGGCGGTGACGAAGCCGCCGGCCTGCTGGATCTGGTCGAACGCGGAGCGGTCGCTGATGAGGTCCTTGATGACCGGGAAGGGCTTCGCGCGGAAGGGCTCGACGACGATGACGTCGCCGTCGGCGAAGCTGCGCATGTAGGTCTGGCAGCTGGCGACGGCGCGGTGCGGGCCGTGGGGCTTGCCGTTGATGACGAGCGAGCAGGTGCCGCAGATGCCTTCGCGGCAGTCGTGGGCAAAGGCGATGGGGTCTTCGCCGCGGGCCTCGAGGCCGTCGTTCACGACGTCGAGCATCTCGAGGAAGGACATGTTCGGGTTGAGATCCTTCGCGGGATACTCGACGAACTTGCCGGGCTGGTTGGGTCCGGCCTGGCGCCAGACGCGGAGGGTGATGGAGATGGGCTTGGTGCTGGTTTCGGCGACCATGGGAATCGAATGGGCTGAGTGTTTCGGGTGTCGGGTGGCGGTCGCGGCTTACTTGTAGGAGCGCACGCTCATCTTCGTGAACTCGTAGTTGAGGGGCTCGACGTTGCGGAGGGGCTCCTTGCCCTCGCCTTGGAACTCCCAGGCGGCGACATGGGCGAACTTCTCGTCGTCGCGTTTGCACTCGCCGTCCGGCCATTGGTATTCCTCGCGGAAGTGGCCGCCGCAGCTTTCCTCGCGGGTGAGGGCGTCGCGGCACATGAGTTCGCCGAGCTCGATGAAGTCGGCGAGGCGGCAGGCGCGCTCAAGCGCCTGGTTGAGGGTCTCGGCGGAGCCGGGGACCTTCACGCCGGCCCAGAACTCCTGCTTGAGGGCCTGGATTTCGGCGATGCCCTTGGCGAGGCCTTCCTTGGTGCGGCTCATGCCGCAGTAGGTCCACATGATCTTGCCGAGCTTCTTGTGGTAGTAGTTGACCGGCTCCTTGCCCGGGACGGAGAGGAGCTTGGCGATCAGGTCGGCGACGTTCTTCTCGGCGGCGGCGAACTCGGGGCGATCGGTGGCGGGACGGCTGCCGGGCTTCTGGCCGGCGAGGTAGTCGCCGATGGTGTAGGGAATGACGAAGAAGCCGTCGGCGAGGCCCTGCATGAGGGCGGAGGCGCCGAGGCGGTTGGCGCCGTGGTCGGAGAAGTTGGCCTCGCCCAGCACGAAGAGGCCGGGGACGTTGCTCATGAGGTTATAGTCCACCCAGAGTCCGCCCATGGTGTAGTGGACGGCGGGGTAGATGCGCATGGGCTGGTCGTAGGCGCTCTCGTTGGTGATCTCCTTGTAGATGTCGAAGAGATTGCCGTAGCGCTCGGCGACGGCGGCCTTGCCGAGCTCGAGGATCTTGTCGGCGGAGGGGCTGGCGATGTTGGCGCGGGCGGCGGCCTGTTTGCCGTAGCGTTGGACGGCGTCGGCGAAGTCGAGATAAACGCCGAGGCCGGTGTCGCCCACGCCGCGACCTTCGTCGCACATGCGTTTGGCGGCTCGCGAGGACACGTCGCGCGGGGCGAGGTTGCCGAAGCTCGGGTAGATGCGTTCGAGGAAGTAGTCGCGGTCGGCCTCGGCGATGTCGGCGGGGTTCTTTTTGCAGTCTTCCTTTTTCTTCGGCACCCAGATGCGGCCGTCGTTGCGGAGCGACTCGGACATCAGCGTGAGCTTCGACTGGTAGTCGCCGGAGACGGGGATGCAGGTCGGGTGGATCTGCGTGTAGCAGGGGTTGGCGAAGCAGGCGCCGCGCTTGTAGGCGCGCCAGATGGCGGTGGCGTTGGAGCCGCGGGCGTAGGTGGAGAG
>CAMLQS010000282.1 GCA_946482165.1 uncultured Verrucomicrobiota bacterium
CTCGATTCTCACCGAGACCGCCGCCTTCGACGAGCCCTTTGGCGACATGATGGACCTCAACGCGGAGTCTGTCGGCGACTCCGACCGGGAATCCCCCCTGCACAAGAACATGGCCAAACTCGAGCTCCCGGTCGATTTCCCCCTGGCCCTTTCCGGGCTTTCCGAAAGCACCGTCGAGCTCTGCCGTGTCGAAAAAGTGGATACACTTGGCCAGTTTGTCACCTTCGCGTCCCGCCTCGCCCAATCGGTCATCGTGGGCGGCGATTTCCGCGAGCTTCTCAACGCCCTCTCGCACAAGGACGAGCAAACCCTCGCGCGCTTCCTTCCCTTCCGGCCCGGCGCCAAGGGCCTTCACCTCCTCGAAGCTCTCGCAATCGAGGCTCGCCTGCTCGACGCCACCTCCCGCGCCGCCGTCTCGGCCGACCCGCTCGCCGCGCCGGCCGCCATCCGCTCCCGCGTCTCGCGCCTCGTCGCCTGGTTCCCATCCGAACTCGACGCGTTGCGCGACTCCTCCGCCGCCGGCACTCCGACCGCGCAGCTCGTCGCCACCGTTGGCGAGGCCGCGCTGCGCCCCGCCGTCGCCGGGCTGCTCCAACCCCACCTGCCGCCCCCGCCTGCCCCGCCAAAGCCCCGCTCCTTCTGGAGCCGCCTCTTCGGCCGAGCCTGAGCCCGCGCTCGTCCCCGCCATGCCCGATCTTCCCACGCCCAACCCACCGCCCAATCCCCCTTTTCCCGTTCCCTCGCGGGGTTCGGGGCTGCCTCCACCGCGTCGCCCGCAGCCGCTCAGCCTGCCCCGGCGCACACCCGGCGCCGGAGGGGGGGGGCCGCCTACGGGCGGCCTCATTTCGCTCGCTTACGCCGACGCCCACCCCGACGTGCAGCGCAAGGTCGAGCAGCGCATCAACAGCCGTTCGCCCTTCCCTTCGGCGTCCGCCTCCCCCTTCCCCAACTCCACCCTCAGCGCCGCAGAACGCGCCCGACTGCTCGAGCTTGAGCGCGGGCTTCGTCTTCGCGAGCAGGAGTCCGACGCCCGCGAGCGGGCCCTCGAGGAGCTCCAGGCCCGCCTCGCCGAGCGCGAGCGCGAAATCGCCGAGTTGGAAAACCTCCTCCAAGCCCGCGAACGCGTGCTGATGGCCCAACGCCGCGCCCCTACCCAGCCACCCTTCGCCGTCAGCGAAGAAGAGAAGTCGGCGTTGGAAAAACTCCGCGCCGAACTCGACGCCCAGGAAGCCGCCATGCAGGAAGCCCGGTCCGCGCTGAAAGAACGCGAACGCTTCGTCGAGCAATCCGAGACCACGCTGATGGACAAAGTCGCCGCCCAGCAGGAACACGAAATCGAGCTCGAACAGCGCGAGGAGAATCTTCGCCGCTCCGAGATCGACCTCCGCCGCCGCCTCGCCGAGATCGACCCCGCCGCCGCCGCCGAAATCGAGGCCGAGCGCCTCCGCAAGCGCGACGAGTTCAACGAGTGAGGTTGCCGCCGACGGCGAGGCCGCACCGCCACACTGGCTCGGTTTTACCTCCTTGGATCCGAAGGAGCGCGCTTTCGACGCGACTACGTCCGGAGTGCCGCAACGCCGGCGCCCTCGAGACGTCGAACTGTCATAATTTTTCGCCGAGGCATGCGCATCCCAGGCTCCCGCGCGGGCGCCAGCCAAGCACCGTTTCTTCGGCCGTCCCGGGGGAATCCCAAGTAACACCGAGCCATTCGCGCCGGCAAAAATTGCGCCCTCCCTTGCTCATTCTCGCGGCATAATCCCGGCAACTAGCCGCCAACAGCGCAGCTTTTGGTCGCCAAGCGCTTCCACCCCAGCACGCTCGGGCCCGATGTCATCGCAACCCCGCCCTGATAACGACCACATCCACAGCGAAGCGTTTTTGCATTCGCTCATGAATCGCCAGCTCAAGCTCTCGATCACGTGCGCCTCCGCGTTCCTCGTCGCGCTGTTCGGGCTTCCCCTCCTCAACTACCTCGCTCCCCAGCTCATGGCGACACGCGTCGGAGGCTTCACCCTCACCTGGCTGATCTTGGGCGTGTTGTTTTTCCCCTACGTGTGGCTGATCTCCGGATTCTTCATCAAACGTTCGCTCAAGCTTGAGGCCGACGAGGCCGAGGAGGTCCTCCGCAAATGAGCACGTTTACCGCCCTCCCCCTCGCCCAAGCCGCCGCCGGAGGCGTCGACCCCTGGATCATCGCCTTCTCCCTCGTTACCGTGGTCGTCACGGTGATCATGGGCTTCCGCTCCGCGAAGACGTCGAAGACCGCCGGTGATTTCTTCGTCGCCGGCCGCTCCGTCTCCGTCGGCTGGAACGCCTCCGCCATCTCCGGCGAATACCTTTCCGCCGCCTCCTTCATGGGCGTCGCCGGCATGGTGATGGCCATCGGCTACGACGCGCTCTGGTATCCGGTCTGCTACGCCTGCGGCTACCTTTTCCTGCTGCTTTTCATCGCCGGCCCGCTCCGCCGCTTCGGCGCCTACACCATTCCCGATTTCGCAGAAGGCCGCTACGACTCGCCCGTCTTCCGCAAAATCGCCGTCTGCTTCGTCCTCTTCATCGGTTTCTTCTACACCATGCCCCAGATGAAGGGCGCCGGCACCACGCTCGCCTACATCTTCCCCGGTCTCCCCTATTGGGTCGGCGTCGCGGTCGTCGGCGTCGTCATCACCCTCAACGTCGCCCTGGGGGGCATGAAAGGCATCACCCTTGTCCAGGCCATGCAGTATTGGATGAAGATGTTCGCGATCAGCGTGCCCGTCTTCGT
Source organism: uncultured Verrucomicrobiota bacterium (assembly GCA_946482165.1). The sequence continues at coordinate 2,765 of CAMLQS010000282.1, forward strand.
CCTCATGATGGTCTTCGGCGGCTACGGCAAAAATCTGGACGCCAACTACGCGCCGGGCGAACGCGCCGCGATCGTCGCGACCAACTCGCTCGACCTTTCGCGCAAAGAACTCCCCGCCAAAGCCCCCGCCGACGAGGCATGGATCTCGCCCTTCGGCCCCCTCACCAGCAAGGCCGCCAAAGCCGCCAAGCTCTCCCCGGAGGAGTCGCGCCCGCTCTCGCTGCTCTACACCTATTCGCTCATCATCGCGCTCGTGTGCGGCACCGCCGGCCTGCCCCACATCCTTGTCCGTTTCTACACCAATCCCGACGGTGTCGCGGCCAAGCGCACCACGATGTGGGTCATGATCCTCATCGGCGTCTTCTACGTCTTCCCGCCGGTCATCGGCGTCATCGGGAGAAACTTTCTCCCCGAGCTCTACAATGGCGTCGGAGCGAAGGGCACCGACAAGATCGTCCTCGAGCTGCCCATTCTCATCCAAGCCAAGTATGGCGTGCTCGGCTCCATCCTCAGCGGCATCGCCTGCGCCGGCGCCTTCGCCGCGTTCATGAGCACCTTCTCCGGCCTGCTCGTCTCCATGACCGGCGCGCTCGCTCACGATGTGTATGGACGCATGCTTCGACCCAATTCCACTCCCGAGCAGCGCATGCGGATGTTCAAATTCGCCGCCATCGGAGTCGGAGCCGTCTCCGTCGGCCTCGGCTCACTCGTCGAGCCGCTCGAGATCAACTTCATGGTCGGCCAGGCCTTCGCCATCGCCGCCGCCAGCTACTTCCCGCTGCTTTTCATGAGCGTATGGTGGCGCGGCATGACGATGAAGGGCGCCGCGGTCGGCATGTTGACCGGAGGCTCGCTCGCCCTCCTCGCGGCCACGCTCACCAACGTGAGCAACCTCGCCACGGACAAGGGTCCCATGGGCAAACTCTTCGCGGGTTTTGCCCCGATGAACGAGTTCTGGGCGCATCATCCGCTGCTCCGCATCCTCTGCGAACAGCCCGCCATCTGGGCCGTGCCGCTCGCCATCGTGCTCATGATTGTCGTCTCCAAGCTCACCTCGAAGGAAGTGCCGAAGGACATCCGCATGAAAATGCTCGTCCTCCACGCCCCCGAGGCTTTGGGCCTGAAAAACGAATACATCCAGGAACACCAGGCCGGCGCCGGCCATTGATCCTTCGTTGCTCCGGAGGCGGCCGGTTTCTACACCTCCGCCATGGCCGCCTCCGCTTCTCCCCTCGAAAGTGCGAAGTCCTCGCGCGCAGGCCTCGGTTGCGCGATCCCCTTCGGCCTGCTTTTCGGCGCGATCGGGCTCTTTGCCTTTTGGTTCGTCACCCTGCGTCCGTTACTCCGCTCCGCCGCCAGCGTGGACTGGGTCGAGACGCCTTGCGAAATCCTCGCCAGCGAACTCGAGCGCCACGCCGACTCCGACGGCGCCACCTACCGCGTCGCGATCCGTTATCGCTACGAATGGCCGCCTCGCCACCTGGCCGTGGAATCGGGCCGCGCCGCCGAGGCCGCCGCAGCCTTGACCACGGCGCCGGTCCGGTTCCACGAAAGTGATCGCTACGATTTTTCCACCGGCTCGACCAACGTCGGCATGAAACGGATGCGCGCCGCGGTCCGGGATAATCCACCCGGGCGGCGCACCGTCTGCTACGTCGACCCCGCCCACCCGGAATCGGCCGTCCTCGACCGCGGCACGCCCCTCAGCGTGTGGCTGGGTTTTTTGACGCTTCTGTTCCCGGGCTTCGGAGCGCTGTTCGTATTTCTGGCGTGGAAAGGCTCGCGCCGCGCCGTCGCGGACGCGAGTTCTCCGCTTGGCAAGGCCTCCGCGCAAAACGCCCGCGTCTTGCGGGATCCCGCCGCGCTTCGCGCTTTGGCGGGAAACGCTTCACCCGACGCGTCCACCCCGGTCCCGGCCGGCGAAACCACCCTCAAGCCAGCCGCCGGCCGCATCGGCACCTTCATCGGCCTCACTTTCTTCACCCTCTTCTGGAACGGCATCCTCAGCGTCTTTGTCGTGCAGGCCGTAAAAGAGTTCGGCCGCGGTTTCATCGGCTGGTTCCTGCCGCTCTTCCTGATTCCTTTCCTTCTAGTCGGCCTGTTGATGCTCGGCGCGACGTTCCAGGCCTTCTCGCGACTCTTCGCCCCCGCCGTCCAAGTGCGTCTCGATCCCTCGCTGCTTCGGCTTGGCGCGCGCGTTCCTTTCTCTTGGCGGCTCGTCGGCCGAGGCGTGCGCAGGCTCACCATCCAGCTAATCGCGCGCGAAGAAGCCACCTACCGGCAAGGCACCTCCACCACGACCGACAAATCCGACGTCCACCGCGTCGTCGTTTTCGAATCGACCGACATCCTCGGCCTCGCCGACGGACGCGCCGAAATCGCCCTCCCCGCCGAAGCCGCCGCACCCGCCTTTTCCGCCAAGAATAACAAGCTGGTTTGGGAACTCGTCTTCGACGGCGAGATCCCCTGGCGGGCCGACGTCGATGATCGCTTCGTGCTCCCGGTGGGCGCGCCGGAGCACATTCCTCCCGTCCCCGTGACACCCGATCCGGTCCCGCACGCAGGCGAAGGCGGCCTCACCCTTTGGACGGTTGATCGCCTGGCCCCCGGGGAAACGATGGTCTTCACGCTCGCGCGCGACTCCTCCGCGAAAGCCGGCCCGCTCACCGTTCAGCTCGGTTGGTTCACGGAAGGCCGGGGCACCCGCGACGCTGCCATCGCATGGAGCGAAGAAATCCCCGGCCTCGCCCCCGGAACCGATCAAACTTTCGAGGTCGTGCTTCCCCAAACCCCGTGGAGCTTTTCCGGCAAACTCGTTTCCATTTCCTGGCGCCTGGAAGTCCTCGACGCGAAACGACAGCCTCTCGTTGCCGTCTCCCTTTTGATCGCCCCCGGCGGACAACTCGTAACCCTGCCCGAACTCCCCGCCGAGAAGACGTCGGGCAAATGGAAATTCACCGCGCGCCGGAAATGAACGCCGCGCACGAGAACCCCTTCCGCACCTCGCGCATCCTCGCGTTGCCACCGCATTGGGGCGAAGGCGAAAGCGCCGCGGCGCTCCTCGCCCGTTGGCATGCCGCCGGCCGCCGGGGCGCTCTCGTGGGCCCGCACGGCACGGGCAAGACCTCGCGCATGCGCGCCCTGGCGGCGTATCTCCGGGAAACGGAAGGCATGAAGATCATCTGGGTGCAGTGGCACGACGACGGAACGACGACACCCGACGACTGGCGCTCCGCCCTCGCCGCGGCCGACGCCCGCACCGTCGTCTGTCTCGACGGCTCGGAGAATCTGGGCCCCTTGGGTTCGTATCGAGTTTTTGTATACTCGCGTGGCGCCGCGGGCATCCTGGCCACGCGCCACCGCCCATCGCTTTTTCTTCCGACGCTCGGCCGCCATCGGCCCGATGCGGAGATCTTCGCCGCTCAGGCCGCGCTGCTCACCGCCGGAGTGGAGGACAAAGCACGTCACACCTTCGCCGTATCACGCGAAAATGCCCACGAAGCGTTCCGTCGCCTTTACCTCTCCGCCCGTTGCCCAACCGGTGGAGAGGCGCGTTCGCGAACGCGCCCAGCCTGATACCAATCAACCGAGCTTCTGGAGGATGGAAGGCCCTTCCCGTGTATCCAACTCCTAAAGCCGTCTCAGCGGGAACGTGCGCCCACTGCTAGAGCATTTCAAATAGAGTCGTCGCCGTATTTCGGGGGCCTGAGGTAGGCGGGACCGCAGCGAGTTCACAGAGGTAAAAATCGCCACTTCGACACGGCATGCCCAGCGGTCGCGCCCTGCCTTTTATGGCGACGACTCTATTTGAAATGTTCTAGTCTAGGTTAAAACGGCGGCCGGCAAACCCGGCCGACACCCCGGCTTCAGCCCAAGGCGGAATCCGGGATAAAAAAAGCCGCCCCGGGGAGGGGGCGGCTTGGGGATTTCCGGGAGGGAGAGGAG
>CAMLQS010000283.1 GCA_946482165.1 uncultured Verrucomicrobiota bacterium
CCCCGCCCCGGCCGAAGCCGAAAGAACCTCCGCTTCCCGCCACCCCGCGCCGCGCTAATACCCGGCCGCCCCGCCTCCGCCCGAGGGCGCAACCGTTGCGGCCTCCCGCGTCGGGAAGGCATCATGCCCTCCATGAGCGCCGAGGCCTCCACGGCGGACGCCAGCCCGGCTTCCCGATCATTCCGCACCACCTGCTGGACGCAGGTCCTCGCCGCGCGCGGCCGCCACGCCGAGGCGCGCGTCGCCCTCGCTGAACTTTGCCAGGCCTATTATGAACCGCTCGTGGTCTACCTCGCGCGCAGCGAGCCCGCGCTGCCGGCGCGCGAGGTCGCCCACGAGTTCTTCGCCGCGCTCCTTTCGGGCGATCCCTTCGCCCGCCTGGATCGCGACGGCGGGCGCTTCCGGTCCTACCTGCTCGGCGCGCTCAAGCACTTCCTCTCCCACCGACGCGCCGCAAACCTGCGGCTGAAACGCGGCGCCGGCCTGGTCCATCTCCCGCTCTCCGCGCCCACCGACACCTCGCCGGGGATCGATCCCGCCGACCTCGCCTTGCCCGCGCCCGACGCCGCCTACGACCGCGCCTGGGCGCTCACCCTTCTCGCCCGCGCCCTCGCCTCGCTCCGCGCCGAGTTCGCCGCCGAAGGCCGCGCCGCCGAGTTTGATCGCCTGAAGCCCTGGCTCACCGGCGAGGCCGCCCACGGCGAACAAGCCGGGACCGCCCGCGCGCTCGGATGCGACCCCGAAGCGCTCAAGGCCTCCGTCCACCGCCTGCGCCAACGCTTTCGGCGCCTTGTCCGCGCCGAGGTCGCCGCCACCCTCCGCGAGAACGCCGACGTCGAGGCCGAGCTCCGCGCCCTCCATCAGGCGCTGGGGCGGTGAAAAAAACTTCCGTTCGCCACGCAACCATCGCCGCCCTCCGCGCCGGCAACGAGTGATGAGCCCCCGATCGTCCTGCCCCGTTTGCGGCCTGCCCCTCCCTCCCTCCGCGCCCGAGGGCCTCTGCCCGCAGTGCCTGCTCGCGCACGCCCTCCAACCCACCGGCGCCACTCACCGGACTCCGCCCTCGCTCGAAGCCGTCCGCGCCGCCTTTCCGCAACTCGAGGTCGAGGCGCTCGTCGGGCAGGGCGGCATGGGCTCCGTGTTCCGCGCCCGCCAGCCCGCCCTCGACCGCCTCGTCGCGCTCAAGATCCTCGCGCCCGAACTCACCGGCGAGCCGCGCTTCGCCACGCGTTTCCGGGACGAGGCCCGCGCCCTCGCGCGCTTGTCCCACCCGCACATCGTCACGATCCACGACTTCGGCCGGGCGGGCGGGTTTTATTACCTGCTCATGGAGTTCGTCGACGGCGTCAGCCTCCGCCAGGCGCTCGGCGCCGGGCGGCTTCGTCCCGAGCAAGCCCTGGCCGTCGTGCCGCCCGTCTGCGAGGCGCTGCAATACGCGCACGAACACGGCATCGTCCACCGCGACATCAAGCCCGAGAACCTCCTCCTCGACCACGCCGGCCGCGTGAAAATCGCCGACTTCGGCATCGCCCGGCTCCTCCGAGCCCCTTCCTCCGGCGCCGCCGCTTCGCCTTTGCATCCTCCCGCCGACGAAGTTCCGGGCCACGCCACCGGCTTCGCCGGCACGCCGCCCTACATGGCGCCCGAGCAAGGCGACGACCCCGCCTCGGTCGACCACCGCGCCGACATCTACGCCCTCGGCGTCGTGCTCTACGAAATGCTCACGGGCGAACCGCCGGGCCGCCGGCTCGAGCCCCCTTCCCGCAAGGTCCACATCGACGTGCGCCTCGACGAAGTCGTGCTCCGCGCGCTCGAGACGCGGCCCGAACTGCGCTTCTCCAACGCCACGGAATTCAAAACCCGGGTCGAAACCATCGCCGCCGACGTCGCCGCCTCCGCGGCCGCCACCCCCGCCGGCGAACCGCCCCCTTCTCTGCGCAAGCCCGCGCTCGGCCTCTTTGCCACCGCGGGAGCCCACCTCTTCGTCGCCCAGGCCCTCGTCCTCTTCGCCATTCCCGCCATCGCCCGCGAAGGCGGCGACCGCGGCGGATACGCCGCCATCGGGCTCCTGATCGCCCTCTCGCTCGTCTCCGCCGTCGTGGTGGCCGCCGGCGCCTTTGCCATGCTCCACGCCCGCCGCCACGCCCTCGCCGTCCGCGCCTCGGTCGTGGCGATCATCGCCGGACCCGCCGCGCTCGTCGGCGCCCCCTTCGGCATCCAGGCGCTGCGGCTCCTGCGGCGCGCGGAAATCCGCGCCGCGTTCGCCCCTCCCCCGCCGGGCGACACCGACTCCGACGGCCTTTCCCGCGCCTGGCTCGCCGTCATCGCCCGAGGTGTCGTTGTCGCGCTCTGCGGTTCGCTCCTCGGCCTGCTCGGCTCGCCCGCCCGGCGCCTCGCCCTTCTCGCCTGGTGCTTCGCCGGCATCGCGACGGTCTCCGCGATCGCGTTCTCCCCTCGCCGTCGCGACCCGTCCGCCGAACGCCGCGCCCTGCGTTTCGCCGAGCGTTTTGGCTTCGTTCACGCCATCGGCTTCTGCGCGGCGGGCCTTTTTCTGCTTGGCCAAAACCAGCTCGTCCCCGAGGCGCTCCGCTCCGCCGGGGCCTTCCTCTTCGCCTCATCCCTCGTCGGCTGCGCGCTCGGCCTGCTCGTCTCCTTCGCCCTTCCCGCCTCCATGCCTCGTCCCGCCCCGCCGCTCGCCTGGAAAATCGTCGCCCCGCTCTCCCTTTGCGTCCTCGCCGCGATCTCCGGCTGGCTGCCTCGCCCCGCGATCCTCCCACCCATCACCGCGGCGGGCGCCGCCCTCGTGCTTTTCTCCGCGCTCCAAACCCGAACCCGAACCGCCATGCAAATCCGCCACGCCTCGCGACTCCTCGCGCTGCTCGTCCTCGTCGGCGCCGGTCTCTCCCTGACCACGCCTTCCTCCGCCGAAAACTCCGTCGGCGCCGCCACCACGGCCTCGCCCGCCCACACCCAGGATGCCGCCTTCGATCTCCGCGCCGACGCCACCATCCGCCTGCGCGTCACCATCGAAGAGACCAACCGCGACCAAACCCCGCTCACCCGCGGACGTTTCGTGAATTCCGATTTTCTCCGGCTGGAACGCGTCCTCGACGCACAGGACCGCGCGCTGCCCTTCTCCACCCGTCCCGGTTCGGGCAACCGCATCCACTACACCGTGGATTATCGCGATCCCATCCCGCCCGGCTCCACTTACCGCTACACCATCGAGGGGGTCGCGACCGGCCTCGTGAAAGCCGTCAGCCAACCCGACACCTTCGAATACAGCCTTAGCCACCGGCCCGGCGGCTCCGGCGCCACGCGCCGCGTCGAGCTGCACCGCCTGCCGCCCGGCGCCGTCCTCGTCGAAAGCGAACCGGCCGACCTCGCATCGACCGTCTCCGGCGACCGCATCGAACTTCGCATCGCCCGCCTCGTCCCGCCGGGCGGCCGTCTCGAGATCCGCTACCGCTACACCCTTCCGGCAACCCCGCCCGCGCCCGCCAAGGCGCCCTCCGCCGCGTCCGACCGCGTCGTCGTCGAGGACCTCGCCCTCCGGCTCCTCGTCGCGATCCGAGAAAAAGACGACGCCACCCTGCGCTCGCTCGCCAGCACCCGCATCGCCGGCTGGCCCGAGGCCTTGCCCGTCTTCGCCGCCGAACTCCGCGAACGCTTCCGCCAGGCCGCCGGCGCCGACACCTTCGACCTCCGCGTCACCGACACGTTGGTCGACGGCGACCTCGCCGCGCTCCGTTGCACCGGCTCGGAAGCGCTCGGCGGAAAATGCCTCGTCCTCTTCTTCACCCGGGACTCCGGCGGCTGGCGCAACCACTCCCTCCGCTCCACGACCGCCGACGTCCCCCTCGCGCGCCACGTCGAGACGCTGAAAAAACAAATCGCCCGCGCCGCCCCCTGACTATCCGCCCCGCCGCGACCGGGCGCCGACTCGCCGGAGCTTGCGCCCGCTCGTCCTCTTTGCGTTTTCACGCGCCTCGCACTCCGTGACCTCCGTGGCCTCCGTGGTTAAAACATCTTCCGACACTTCCCGCGCCCGCTCGACCCTCGTTCTCGTCGGGGCCCTCGTCATCGTCTACGCCGTCGCCGCCCTCGGAGGCCTCGCCACCTCGCACGGCGTGCGCGACTGGTATCCCGCGCTCGTCAAACCCCGCTGGACTCCCCCCTCCTGGCTCTTCGGCCCCGCCTGGACCCTTCTCTACACGTTCATGGCCGTCGTCGCCTGGCGGATCTGGCGTCAACCGTCCGCCGTCGCCGGCCGCGCCCATGTCCTCCGCGCCTGGTGGCTGCAACTCGCCCTCAACGGCGCCTGGTCCTGGGCATTTTTCCACTTTCGCTCCCCCGCCGCGGGACTGGCGCTGATCGGCGCGCTGCTTGTCACCATCTGCTGGATACAACCTCGCCTCGCGCGCATCGACCGCCCCTCCGCCCTCCTTTGGACGCCCTACGTGCTCTGGGTCGCCTTCGCCGCCTGCCTCAACCTCGCGATCTGGCACCACAACCGCCCGCTTCCGCTCGGCGGGTAAGGAAACGCGGGGCGCGTGTTCCGACGGGCCTCCCGCCACGACACGGCGCGCCGCCGTCCCACTGCCATCGCCGAAAACGGCAAGGACGTCCCCGCCCGAGGTATTTGCCTCAGGCAACGAATGTTAGGTTGCGCGCCCCGGGCCCGCCCCTTAAAGAAATCGTCAAAGCCCGCCGAGCCGGCCGCCGTCGACCGACGGGAAAAGCCACACCCCGCCCAACCATGCGTTCCATCCAGCTCCTCCCCCTCGCGCTTGGCCTTGTCGCCTCGCTTTCCCCCGCCGCCTCCGCCGCCACGCTCGATGTCGTCGGCACCGTGCATTGCACCGATCTCACCGGCCCCTCCTGGGTCGGGCCCACGGTGATGTGGACCAGCGTCGACAGCGGCACCTTTTCCGGCACGGCCCAGGCCGGCTTCGCGACCTTCGCCGACCCCGCGCTCCTCACCTTCAGCTACGGAGACCTCGAACTGGACCTGACCCGCTCGCAAAGCCCCGGCGCCGACACCATCGGCTTCGAATACTACACCGAGCTCGATTCCAGCGTGCAGCCCTTCGAGGTCCGCTACAACGGCGTGCTCTGGGCCAGCGGCACCACCGACTTCCTGCGCACCGAGGTGGACAACTCGGACGACTACACCGCCGTCGGAACTGGTCGCGCCTCCCTCACCGCCGCCACCGTCGACGGCGCCGCCTTCTTCGCCGAAGTCCTCGCCCTCACCGGCGGCACCGGGCACCTCGATTTCGACATCAGCGACTTCCACGCCGTGGACAACGCCGGCAATTTCGCCTCCGTCGGCGTCATGACCGCGATACCCGAGCCCGCCTCCGCCTCCGTCCTCGCCGGCCTCGGCGCCCTCGCGCTCGGCGCGCTGCGCCGCCGCCGTCGCCAGGCCGTGTCTTGTGAATAACCCGGTTCGGCGGAGGCGGGAAACCGCGCTCGGCCAAGGCGCGAAAGGCGGAGGTGGGCCGGAGTGCCCATGCCGCCTTTCGTAACGCTGGCCCAGCGCAGTTTTCCGCTCCCCGCTGGGCTCACGCGACGGGCCTGGTTATTTACAAGACACGGCTCAGCTCCCCGCCGCGGCGTCTCCAGCCGTCGGCCGGGGCCGCCACGCCATCCAGCCCACCAACCCCAGGCCGGCCCAGAGCGCCAACGTTCCCGCGATCTCGTGCAGAGCGTCGTAGTGGCCCGGAAAATACCGCGCCGTCGTCGAAATGACGAAGATGCGCAGCAGGTTGAAAACAAACCCGATCGCCATCCCCGCCGGCACGAGCGCCGCGACCGCCCACCAGCGCCGCCCCGCGATCCCGCCCGCGAGGATCGCCACCAGCGCCCCCGACGTGATGAGGCCGAAGCCGTTGCACTCCGTCGCCACGTGAAAATGCCCGCCCGCCACCGAAAGCACGAGCTGCGGGTCCTGAGGCGTCCCCGCCAGCGCCAGGTTGGGGGCGAAGCCCAGTTTGGCCTGCACCACCGCCACGCCCACTCCGGCGAGCTGGCGTAACGGCCAGTCCAATACGGGAAACGCCAGAATGATCACGAAGAGCGCCGCCATTCCCGCCACCAGGGGACGAAAAAACCGGTAGCCCTCCGCCCCGAAAAGCGCCTGCAAGCAACCCGCGAGCGCCAGAGCGAAGCCCGGCAGCACCAGCCACGAAAACCCGGCCAGTCCCGCGACCGCCGTCACGCCAAAGGCCGCGGCGAGCAGGAGCAGCGTGCGGTTGCACAGGTCGCCCTTGATCCTGAGTTCGCCGCGATGTTGCCACGCGACGAGCCCCGCCGCCGCCCCGAGCAACATCGCCGCCTGGCGGATCTGCGATCGCGCCGCGGCCTCGGCCACGAGCCATCGCGTGACCGGCCAAAACACCGCCGCCGTCGCCGCGACCAGCCCCCAGGCGAGCGCGCGATCACCCCGCGCCTCGTCGGCCGCCTTCGTTTCGTTTTTCTCCGGAATCGACTCCACTCGCATGGAGCTAGCCGACCTTGCCCGCCCGCACAAGTGCCGTGCCAGGTGCATTCTCCGCCCGCTTCCCCCCGCCCCTCGCCCCGGGTGACATATTCCCGGCCGCCAGCGCCCCCGCCCCAGCCGAGCAAATACCCGATAGTAAAAAAATTGCTACCCCCCCCGGGGGCGCGCCTTTTTGCCCCCGCCCCC
>CAMLQS010000284.1 GCA_946482165.1 uncultured Verrucomicrobiota bacterium
GCCCGCGCCCGCGAAGAAGTAAACCGCCGCCCTCCGCGCGTGGCACGGGCGTCCCTCCCGTGGGGCCGCGGGGCATCTTGCCCCGCGGCCTTTTTTCGCCTCCTGATCCCCGACGCGAAGCCTCCGCTCGCCCCACCCCGCCGATGCCCCTTTTCTCCGTCCGCCGCGAGCCCGCCGCCCGCCTCCGCTGGGTGCTGTGGCTCCTCGCCTTCGCCCTGCCCCTCGGCGTCTGGAGCGCGGTCAGCTACGTGCCGTGGCTCTGGCACCCGCAGGTCAAAGTCACCAACCCCGGCTCCATCGCGTGGATGACGCCCGGTCTCCTCCTCCCCAAAGCCGACTTCGCCACCCAAGTCGCCAAAGCCGCCGCCGCCAACCAGCCGCCACCCGTCGGCGTCCCCGCCAACCCGCTCTACCTGCCCGCGCCGCACGAAGTGGGCCGCGCGCTCTACACCGCCTTCACCACCGAACCCCGCCTCAAGGGCGACAAGTGGCTGCATGAGAGCATCGTCGTCTCGATCAAAACGATCGCCTACGGATTCCTCCTCTCCTCCCTCTTCGCGCTTCCCCTCGGCCTCCTCTGCGGCTCCTACCCCGCCCTCGCGCGCATGACCGAGCCCTTCGTCGACTTCGTCCGCTACATGCCCGCGCCCGCCTTCGGCGCGCTCATGGTCGCGATCTTCGGCATCCACCTCGAACCCAAGATCGCGATCGTCTTCCTCGGCACCTTTTTCACCCAGGTGCTCGTCACCGCCGGCACCGTTCGCCGCGTCGACGTCGCCCTCCTGGAGGCCGCGCAAACCCTCGGCGCGAAACGCGGAATGCTCATCCGCCGCGTCATCCTCCCCGCCTCCCTGCCCGATCTCTACAACGACACCCGCATCCTCATCGGCTGCGCCTGGACCTACCTCGTCGTCGCCGAGGTCGTCGGCGTCAGCAGCGGCATCACCTTTTTCATCAACCAGCAGGCCAAGTATCGCAACTTCGACAACGTCTACGCCGCGATCATCATCATCGGCCTCATCGGCCTTTCCACCGACCAGCTCCTTTCCTTTGTCGGCCAGCGGCTCTTCGGCTGGAAACTCACCCGCCGCAGCCGCACCCGCGCCTTCCTCGGCTGGCTCTTCTCCCCGCGCGACGTGCTCTACTTCCCCGAAAAATCCGCAACCAAAGTGCCCTCTTCTTCGGCCTCTTCTTCCTCCTCCCCCACTCCGTGACCTCTGTGTCCGAGCTCTGTGTCCTCCGTGTCTAAAAATTCCGCCACATCCGCCTCTCGCGCCGAGGACACCGAATACCTGCGGCAATCCCCCGCCGTCGCAGCCCGCTTCGCCGCGCTGCGTCAGCGACCCGTCGTTCTCGAGGCCGAGCATCTCACCTGCGAATTCGACTCCGACCGCGGCCGCGTCACCGCCCTGCGCGATCTCAACATCCACATCCACCGCCGCGAGATCGTCTGCGTGATCGGCCCCTCCGGCTGCGGCAAATCCACCTTCGCGCGCGTCATCGCCGGCCTCCAGCCCGTCAGCTCCGGCCGCATCCTCGTCGACAGTAAGCCCGTCTCCGGCCCCGGCCCCGACCGGGGCATGGTCTTCCAAGGCTACACGCTCTTCCCTTGGCTCACCCTCGCGCAAAACGTCCGCTTCGGCCTCGACATGCAGGGCCGCGCCGACGGCCCCGCCGACCGCGAGGCCCGCCAATGGCTCGACCTCGTCGGGCTCGGCAAGTTCGCCGACGCCTATCCGCACCAGCTCTCCGGCGGCATGAAGCAGCGCGTCGCCATCGCCCGCGCCCTCGCCGCCGGCCCGAAGATCCTCCTCATGGACGAGCCCTTCGGCGCCCTCGACCCGCAGACCCGCGCCCAGATGCAGGCCCACCTCCTCGAGATCTGGCGCAACGTCGACATCACCATCGTCTTCATCACGCACGACATGGACGAGGCCATCCTCCTCGCCGACCGCATCCTCGTCCTCAAAGCCCACCCCGGCGAAGTCCTGGAGTTCATCGAAGTCCCCGTCCCCCGCCCCCGTTCCGCCGCGCAGTTCACCACGCCCGAGTTCCAAGCCACCCGCCGCCGCCTCGACGCCCTCATCCACCCCGCGCCCACCCTCGGCGGCCCCCACGATCCGCTCCCCATCGTCCGCCTCACCCAAGCCGGCGACGACGTCGAATAACCACGCCTCCACCACGTAACTCCTCGCCCGCGCCCAACATTGGTCATTGGACATTGGGCGTTGGCCCTTCTCCTCCATGCCCGCCGCCCCCAAACGCGACAAAACCGCCCGCTTCACCGTCTCCCTTCCCGAGAGCCTCCTCGACGAGCTCGACGACATGGTGAAGCGCCGCGGCTACGCGAGCCGCTCCCAGGCGGTGGCCGCTCTCGCCCGCGACGGCCTCGTCGACTACGCCGCCAGCGTCGGCACCGCCAGCGTCGCCGGCACGATCAGCCTCGTCTACGACCACCGGAAACCCGGGCTCCAGGCGAAACTCGCCGCCATCCAGCACAAGTATTACGTCATGGTCGTCACCTCGATGCATGTGCATCTCGAGCACCACAACTACATGGAGGTTCTCCTCGTGCAGGGCCCGGCCGACAAACTTCAGACCCTGGCCAACGAACTCGTCACCGTGCGCGGCGTGAAGCAGGGCAAACTCACCCTCGCCGCCACCGCGATGCCCCCGTTGCTCTGAGCTAGGGCGGGACCGCCGGGCCCGCCGCTCCGCAGGTGACACGCGTCGACCCCAACGCGCTTCCCACCCCGCCCCATTTCCTCCGCCCTTGGCACTGTTCTTGCAGTATTACCTTTTAAACGATTCTTCATACTATTTTCGTCCGCCATGCCCCTCCACGTCCCGCCCGCCCCCGAAGGCACCTCCTTCACCACCCCGCGCCCCGCCGGCCCGCCGCCGAAGCCCTCGCCCGGGATCCCGCCCGACCGTCTGCTCCTCGAGGAGACCCTTCCCGGCGGCGCCGCCTGGTCCTTCACCGTCCGCCGCCACCGCACCCTCCGCCTCACCGCCCTCGAGGCCGGCGCCAACGTCTCCCTGCTCTGCTTCAACCGCCACGATTTCGTCGACCGCTACAACATGGCCGACACCCTCAAGGGCCAGCACACCGCCAAGCTCACCACCGGCCACATCCTCGTCTCCGACATGGGCCGCGCGATGCTTTCCATCACCGGCGACACCCTCGGCTGGCACGACCCCCTCGGCGGCCACGACACCGCCGCCCACGTCGAAAAGAAGTGGGGCTCCAAAAACTACCAGACCGCCCGCAACGACTTTCACCGCAACTCCCGCGACCACTTCCTCGTCGAGCTCGCCAAACACGGCCTCAACGCCCGCGACCTCGTCCCCAACGTCAACTTCTTCAGCAAGCTCCTCGCCGACGACGCCGGCCGCCTCTCCTTCGTCCCGAACCACGCCCAGCCCGGCGACTTCGTCGACCTCCGCGCCGAGATGGACCTCCTCGTTATTCTCACGACCTGCCACCACCCGCTCGACACCTCGCCCGCCTACGGCCCCAAACCGGTGAAGCTCCAGCTCTGGCGCAACGACCCGCCCGCCGCGGACGACTACTGCCGCACCTACCGCCCCGAAAACGAGCGAGCCTTCTACAACTCCGAACTCCTCTACATCTGATCCGCCTCCGCTCCGCGCCCTCCGTGTTCTCCGTGGTTAAAAAATGAGCACCCTCAACTACACCGAATCCCCGCTCGATCCCGCGCTCGCCATCTACCGCCGCGTCGTCCCCGCCGGCGACTTCTGGATGCACGAGATCAAGGCCGGCCAGGCCCTCCGCATCCTCGACCTCGAGGGTAATCAGGCCGCCGACACGCTCTTCTACAACGCGTCCGACTTCCGCGAGCGCTACAGCGCGCAGGACACCCTCCGCGAAAACGGCTCCATCTACCTCACGACCGGCACGAAGCTCTACTCCAACGAGCTGAACGTCCTCGCCGAGATCACCGCCGACACCTGCGGCCGCCACGACACCCTCGGCGGCGCCTGTTCCTGCGAGGCCAACACGATCCGCTACGGCCACCGCACGCGCCACATGCACTCGTGCCGCCAGAGCTTCCTCCTCGGCCTCATGACCTGGCCCGGCGCCACCGGCTTCCCGCTCAACAAGCGCGACATCCCCGCGAACATAAACTTCTTCATGAACGTCCCCGTGACGCCCGACGGCGGCCTCCAGTTCGCCGACGGCGTGTCGTCCCCCGGCAAATACGTCGAGATGGTCGCCCGCATGGACATCGTCTGCCTCATCAGCAACTGCCCCCAGCTCAACAACCCCTGCAACGGCTGGAACCCCACCCCCGTCGAAGTCCTCATCTGGAACCCCTGAAGAATTAAACCACGGAGAACACGGAGGGCCACGGAGCCCAAGTCCTCTCCTCTCCGTGCCCCTCCGTGGTTTAACTTCTTTTCGAAACATTCGCGCCCATCCGCGCCATCCGCGGTTAAAAAATTCCGTCTCCTCCGCCTCTCCGTGTTCACCAAAGTCCTCATCGCCAACCGCGGCGCCATCGCCTGCCGCGTCATCCGCACCCTGCGCCGCATGGGCATCAAGTCCGTGGCCGTCTACTCCGACGCCGACCGCCACAGCCTCCACGTCGCGCAGGCCGACGAGGCCGTCCACCTCGGCCCGTCTCCCGCCGCGCAATCCTACCTCGACGCCGAAAAAATCCTCGCCGCCGCCAAGGCCACCGGCGCGCAAGCCATCCACCCCGGCTACGGTTTCCTCTCCGAAAACGCCGCCTTCGTCGAAGCCTGCGAAGCCGCCGGCATAGTCTTCATCGGCCCCCGCGCCACGCAGATGCGCCAGCTCGGCCCCAAGCACTCCGCCCGCGCCCTCGCAAAAGCCCACGGCGTCCCGCTCCTCCCCGGCACCGACCTCCTCCCCGACCTCGCCACCGCGCAACGCGAGGCCGCCCGCATCGGCTACCCCGTCATGCTGAAAAGCACCGGCGGCGGCGGCGGCATCGGCATGCAGCTGATCCGCAAAGCCGCCGAGCTCGCGCCCGCCTTCGAGTCCGTCGTCCGCCTCGCCAAGGCCAACTTCAAGGACGGCGGCGTCTTCCTCGAAAAGTTCGTCGAGCACGCCCGCCACATCGAGGTCCAGATCCTCGGCGACAGTCACGGACACGTCGTCGCCCTCGGCGAACGCGACTGCTCCGTCCAGCGCCGCAACCAGAAGGTCGTCGAGGAAACCCCCGCCCCCGGCCTCACCGCCGAGCAGCGCGCCGAGCTCCTCGCCTGCGCCGCCCGCCTCGGCCAGGCCGCAGGCTACACCAATGCCGGCACCGTCGAGTTCGTCTACGACAACGCCACCGGCCACTTCTACTTCCTCGAGGTCAACACCCGCCTCCAGGTCGAGCACGGCGTCACCGAGGAGGTCACCGGCGTCGACCTCGTCGAGTGGATGATCCGCGCCGCCGCCGGCTCCCTCGACCTGCGCCCCGCCCCCTCGACCAATGTTCGTAATACGAACATTCACTCCTCCGCCCCCGCCTCCTCCACTCCAACCGATCCCAACCCCAATGTTCGTAATACGAACATTGGCGCGGGGGTCGTGCCCGCCGCCACCGGCCACTCCATCCAGGTCCGCCTCTACGCCGAGGACCCGGGCAAGAACTTCCAGCCCGCTGCCGGCCTCCTCACGGACGTCCACTTCCCCTCCTCCGCCCGCATAGAAACCTGGGTCGAGACCGGCTCCGAGGTGTCCGCGTTCTACGACCCGATGATCGCCAAGATCATCGTCCGCGGCTCCGACCGCGCCGACGCCCTCGCGCGCCTCGACGCCGCCCTCGCCGACACCCGCGTCCACGGCATCGAGAACAACCTCGGCTACCTCCGCCAGATCATCGCCAGCGAGGGCTTCCGTAGTGGCGCCGTCACGACAAAGTATCTTTCCACCCTCCCCTACGTCCCCGCCACCGTCGAGGTGCTCGAAGGCGGCACCCAGACCACAGTCCAGGACTACCCCGGCCGTATCGGCTACTGGGACGTCGGCGTGCCGCCCTCCGGCCCGATGGACAACCTGTCTTTCCGCCTCGCCAACCGCCTCGTCGGCAACCCCGACACCGCCGCCGGCCTCGAACTCACCGTCAACGGCCCCGCCCTCCGTTTCAACACCGCCGCCGTCGTCGCGCTCACCGGCGCGCGCATGCCCGCCACCCTCGACGGCAAGCCCGTGGCCGCCCATCGCGCCTTCCGCGTCCGCACCGGCCAGACGCTCCGCATCGGCTCCGTCGACGGCCCGGGCCTCCGGGCCTACCTCGCCATCCGCCACGGCTTCGACGTCCCCGACTACCTCGGCAGCAAAGCCACCTTTACCCTCGGCCTCTTCGGCGGCCACGCCGGCCGCGCCCTCCGCGTGGGCGACGTTCTCCGCGTAAACCGCGCCACGCACGCCGGCGTCGTCGACGCCGCGCCGCTCCTCCGCGCCCCCGCCTCCGTCCAACCCGCGCTCACCCGCGAATGGCGGATCAAGGTCCTCTACGGCCCGCACGGCGCGCCCGACTTCTTCACCGAGGAGGACATCGCCACGCTCCTCACCACCGCCTACGAGGTCCATTACAACTCCGCCCGCACCGGCGTGCGTCTCATCGGTCCCAAGCCCCGGTGGGCGCGGCGCGACGGCGGCGAGGCCGGCCTGCATCCGTCCAACATCCACGACAACGCCTACGC
>CAMLQS010000285.1 GCA_946482165.1 uncultured Verrucomicrobiota bacterium
GGCCGCCGGGTTCGATCACGGGCGGGACGCTTTGGCGGGGGGGGCGACGGCGGTGGGTCGCGGAGGATGCGCGGGCTCCGGAGCGAAGACCGAAAGAAATGCGGGGGAGTTGACGGGAGCGGGACGCGGAGTGTCGGGGGAAACTAAGGGCGCGCGGGGGCGGAACGGGCAGACCAATATTCTGGTGACGACAGTCCAGCGCTTGCGGGCGGCGATCCGCTGCCCGTGGGAACGCTTGCTCGATTGATATTCACAAAAGCGGGGCGAAGGGGCGGAGGGTGGCTTCGATGGCTTTTTCGAAGCGGGGGCGGCGGGCGAAATTTTCCGGCGTGATCTCCGTGCTGGCGGCGAAGTCTTTTTCGAGGCGTCCCGCGAACTCGGCGGCCGCCTCGGGGTTGCGCGTGAACACGCTGAGCTCGAAGTTCACGCGCAGGGAGCGGTTGTCGAGGTTGGCGGAGCCCACGAGCAGCCAGTCTTCGTCCACGACGGCCGCCTTCGTGTGGTTGAGCGCAAGCGAGTATTCAAAAATCCTTACGCCCGCGGCCATGAGCTCGTCGTAGAAGGAGCGTCCGATGCGCAGGAGCCCCGGATGGTCGGTTTTTTCCGTGATGAGAAGGCGCACGTCGACGCCGCGCGCGGCGCAGAGCTGGAGCGCGATCATGGTGACGCCGTTGGGCACGAAGTAGCCGGTCGTGATCCAGGCGCGGCGGGTGGCGTGGTTGAGGATCGCGACGATGGACGACTGCATCGGCGCGGACGGATCGTCGGGGCCTCCTGCGACGACGAGGGTGGGGAAGCGCCCGGCGGTGCGAGCCTCGGGATAATAACAGGGCTCCACGACCTTGCGCCCGGTGGCGAAAAACCAGTCGTCGGCGAAGCTCTCCTGAAGCACGCAGGCGATGGGGCCGGTGAGCTCGGCCTGCATGTCGCGCCACGCGCCGAAGTCCGGATCAAGGCCCTGGTATTCGCGTCCGACGTTCATCCCGCCGACGAAGGCGACGGCGCCGTCGATGATCTGCACTTTCCGGTGGTTGCGGAGGTTGAAAAGGAAGCGGCGGCGCAGCGGGCTGATGGTCTGGAACCAGGAGAACTCGCCGCCCGCGGCCACGAGATCGCGGAAGTGCGAGGAGGCGAGGAGCACGGAGCCGAGCTCGTCCAGGAGCACGCGAACCTTCACTCCCCGGCGGGCGGCGGCGACGAGGGCGTCGCGGAGGACGCGTCCGGCGTCGTCGTCGCGCCAGATGAAAAACTGGACGTGCACGTGGTTTTCCGCGGCGTCGATGCGTTCGCGAAGCGCGCCGTAGAAGTCGTCGGCGCAGTGGAGGAGGCGAAGCGTGTCGACGCCGGTGGGCGGGATGCCGGTGAGGCGGGCGAGCACGCGGGCGAGACCGGCGTCTTCCGGCGGAACGCTGGCCAGGGCTTTTTCGTGCCGGCTTTGATGGCGATCCCGGCGGAAGGAGGCGAAGCCGGCGCGGCGGCGGAGGCGTTTGCGGCGAAGGCGGTCGGCGCCGATGGCCCAGTAGAGCAGGACGCCGAGGTAGGGGAGGAAGAGAATGCCCCAGAACCAGGCGAGGGTGGAGGCGGGGTTTTTGCGGAGAGAGAGGAGATGGACGATGGCAACGAGCGCGAGGACGTAGCCGAGGATCGTGAAAAAGGTGACGGATTGCATGGAGGCGCGGGCGGCGGCGGAGCGGGACCAAAAAAAGGGGCCCTCGGACGAGGGCCCCGAAGGGCGAAAGACACGGGACCGCGGGGCGTGCCCGCAATCCGAGCGGGGATCAATCCAGCATCTTGTGCAGAGACTCGGCGCGCTCAAGGTGGGCTTTCACCTTGGGGAGAAGTTTCTGCGCGGCGGCTGCGATCTCGGGATCCTTGGAATCAACCCCGTTTTCCAGCACGTCGATGGTGTCTTCGTGGGCGTCGATAATGGCCTTTATATAGGCTTCGTCGTAGTCGCGGCCGGTCTTGTCGGCCCAGTCTTTTTCGAGTTCGCGGGCCACGCGCGTGCTGGTCGGCTCGAGCCGGGCGCCCTTGCGGGTGGCGAGGGAGCCGAGCTCTTGCCCGGCGCTCTGGTGCTCGCGGACCATTTCCTCGGCGAAGGAGCGCACCTGCGGGTTGCTGGCCCGCTGGGCGGCCTGGCGGGAGAGCGCGACTTCGCGCTCGTTAAGCCGGGTGATCTTCTCGAAGAAGCGCTGGTCGCCGCCTTTCAGGGCGGTGCCGGGACCGGCGAGCGTGTCCGTGGTGGTCATGCCGGGGCCGGTTTTCCCGGCGGTGGTGTTCTGATATTGTCCGCTTGTGGCGTCGCCGGCGGAGCCGGTGTTGCCCGAATAGGCGCCGGGGTCCGAGGGGATGACGCGGTTTTCGGCCGCGATGGCGAGGGTGGTTCCGGTCAACAAGACCAAGAGGTGACGGGTAATGTGGGTTTTCATGGCGACATGGAGGGTATTCCCCTCGGCTGGCCCGGCCTATCAGGCGGCACGCTCCGCCAGCCCTAGGGCCGGAGAGGAATCCGGCGCGGGGAGCCCGGCGGTGTCCGACTGGGGAGAGGCTTGGAAGTCCACCCAGAAGCGGCTGCCGTGCCCGCTCTCGGACTCCACCCCGCAGGCGCCGCCCATGCGCTCGGCGGCGCGCTTCACGAGCGATAGGCCGATGCCCGTGCCGGTGTAATCGCGCGAGCTGTGCAGACGTTGAAACAATTTGAAGACGCCCTCGTGGTGGCGCTTGTCGATGCCGATGCCGTTGTCCTCGATCCAGAGACGGAAGCGGTCCTCGCGGCGCTCGACGCGCACGCGGACTTCGGGTTGCCGGCCGGGGGGCACGAACTTGAGGGCGTTGCCCACGAGATTGAAGAGGATCTGCTGCAGGCCCACGCGATCGGCGGGCACGTTGGGCAGCGGGCGGTCGACGTGTATGACGGCGTGTTTGGCCTGGATGGTTCCGCGGTGCTGGGCGAGGACGTCGTTGAGGATCGGCTCGATCGCAGTGGGCTGCACGAGGATCTCGGCGCGGGAAAGCCGGCTGTAGGCGAGCAGATCCATGATGAGGGTGTCCATGCGCTCCGCGGCATTGAGGATGAGGCGCATGTTGGCGTGGCCGGAGGGCGAGAGGCGCGCCTCCCGATCCTCGATGATCGTCTGGGCGAAGCCGTGGATGTGGTGCAGCGGCACGCGGAGATCGTGCGAGGCCGAGTAGGTGAACGCCTCCAGTTCCTCGTTCACTTCGCGGAGGCGCGCGGTGCGGGAGCGGACCTCGCTTTCGAGGTGATCGGCATGGCGTTTGAGTTCCGAGCGCGCCTCGGTCAAATCGAGGTAGGCGCGGCGCTGGGCATCGATGTTGGTGGCGGTGCCGACCCACTGCACGACGCGGCCATCCTGATCGCGGCGGGCGAGGGCGAGGCTGAGAAACCAGTGGTATTCGCCGTCGGCGCCGCGGAGGCGATGCTCGACCTCGTAGCTGTCGCCCGAGGCGAGGGCGCGGGCCCAGCGACGCGAGGTTTCCTCGACGTCGTCGGGATGGACGATTTCGTGCCAGCGTTCGCCGAGCGCGTCCTCCCCGAAGATGCCGGTGTATTCGCTCCAGCGGCGGTTGACGTAGTCCTGGCGTCCGTGGGCGTCGGCGGTCCAGACGTTTTGCGGCATGGCGTCGGCGAGGAAGCGGTAACGCTCGACCATGTCGGCCATGTCCTGTTCGGCGCGTTTGCGCGCGGTGATGTCGAGGACGAGAACGAAACAGCCCACGATCTCTCCGTTTTCGTCGCGGTGCGGGGTGTAGAGCGCGTTGATCCAGCGGGTGCCGCCGTGGCGGTATTCGGCGAGTTCCTCGAAGGCGATTTCCTCGCCTTGCATGACGCGCTCGAAGCGGGGGGCGATGCGAGCGAAGACCTTGTCGCCAAGGACCTCGATGACGGGGCGTCCGCGGACGCGTTCGGGTTTTAGGCCGAACCACTTTTCGTAGGCGAGATTCACGAGCCCGTAGCGCAGATCGCGGCCGATGTAGGCGACGAGGGCCGGCATGGTGTCGACGATGAGCTTCAGCTCGGCCTCCTTCCGGCGGAGCGACTGCTCGGCCTCGATGCGCTGGGTCACGTCCGTGACCGTGCCGATCCACTCCTCGACGGCGCCGTCGGGCCCGTGAATGGCCGCGGCGCGGGCGTGGACGTAGTGGTAGCGGCCATCGGCGGCGAGCATCCGATAGGTGGCTTCCCACGAGTGGCAGGCTTCGTCGGGACGCAGCCAGTGCTCCTTGATTCGTTCGCGATCGGCGGGGTGGATAAGGCGGAACCACATCGGGCAGGTGCCGGGTTCGGTGGCGATGCCGGTGAACTGCTCCCAACCTTCCACCTCGTGGATGACGCCGCGGGAATCGGCGGTCCAGACGATGGCCGCGCTGGTGGTGATGAGCGTGCGGTGGCGGCGTTCGCTGCGGGCGAGATCCGCAGCCATGCGCCGAGCCTCGGTGATGTCGTAGGCGTGCATGACGACGCCGACGACCTGGCCGGAACCGTCGAGGTCCGGGCGATAGCTGACCATGACGTCGCGGCGGCGTCCGTCGCCATGGATGACGTTCTCGTGGCTGACGGCGTGGCCCGCGAGGGCGTTCTGCACGTGGGGGCGAACCTGCGCGTAGGCCTCGGCGCCCATGAGCTCGCGAAGGGTGTTGCCCGAGATCCGCGAGGCTTCGAGTCCGAGCCATTTCTCGTATTGGAGGTTGTGCAGGACGAACCGCTCGCCGACGTCGATGTAGGCGACCATGGCGGGCACGGCGTCGATGATCGTCTTGAGCAGACCGCGCTGGCGCTTGAGCTCCGTCTCGGCGGCCTTGCGGGCGGTGAGATCGAGTATGAAGACGATGGCGGTGGCGCCGTCGGGATTGACGTTGCCGCCGACGAGGACGGGGAACTCCGAGCCGTCGGCGCGAATGCAGATCTTTTCGAAAGGCTCGCAACGTTTGCCCTCGGCCAGATTGGCCCAGAGGAAGGCGCCGAAGTGGTGGCGGCGGTCGCCGATGCGAGAACGCAGTCCGATGCCGCCGGCCGCGAGTTCCTCGCGGGTGTATCCGGCGAGGCGGAGGAAAGTGTCGTTGCCGGCGCGGATGCGGCCGGCGCGGTCGATGAGGCAGATGCCGAAGATGTCGGCGTCCCACGCGGACCGGAACTGGCGATCGCTGTGTTCGCGATCGCGGCGGGCGCGTTCCTCGGCGGCGAGCGCGTCGCGGACGCCCCGGTGCAAGCGGGCGTTTTCGAGGGCGAAGGCGGCGATGCCGCCGACCTTGAGGGCGAGTTGAACGGTGTCGGAGTTGAAGACGCGGCAGGATTCCGCGGACGAGAACGCGAGCACGCCGATGACCCGGCCGGCTACGCGCAGGGGCACGCCGACGAACGAGACGAGACCGAGGGTGCGGAGGTAGGCGAGGTGCTCGTCGTCGGTGGCGAGCTCGGCGAGAAACGCGTCCTCGATTCGCTCGACCACGCGCGGCTCGCCTTCCTGCAGAATGCGCTCGAAGCAAGCCGGCGTGCGGGCGGCGTCGCGGCTGCGGTGCGCCATTTCGTTGGCGCGAAGAACCTTTTCCGACTCGACGTGGTGGATGTGGACGGGGCGGAGGGCGCCGTTGGTTTCGTCGACGAGAAGAATGAAACACCAGTCGGCGAGAGCCGGCACGACGGAGCGCGTGACGGTTTCGGCGGTCTTATGGAGGTCGAGCGAGGCGGCCAGTCCGCGATGGAGGTCGCCGATGAAACGGAGTTCGTCGCGCTCCTGGTGGGAGCTGGTGACGTCGGTGCCGGAGCCGGTAAAGCCCTCGAAATTGCCCTCGCGGCTGAGACGCGGCACCGCGTGCTCGAGAATCCAGCGATAGGTGCCGTCGGAGCGGCGCAAGCGATACTCCACCTGGTAGGGGACGCAGGCGGCCTGCGCTTCGGCGATGAGGGTCCGGACCCGGCCGAGGTCGGCGGGGTGGACGAGTTGCAGCCGGTCGACCTCGCGGCGGTTGGGGCTCACGCCGGTGAAGTTGCGCCAGGCTTGATTGACGAAGCCCGTGCCCTCGGGGCCTTGCGTGGACCACACAAAACCGGGCGAGTGGTCGGCCATGTTCTCGAAGTCGAGCACCGCCTGTCCGCGCGCCGCGGTCCACTCGGAAAAGGACCCGCGGATGAGGCCGCAAAGCAGGCTCGCGATCAGGCACTGGCCGAGTGTGACACCGGCGGTCACGAGATCGACGGGTGCCAAGGGAGCGACCCCGCCCTGAGCGACAAAGAGCCATGCGCAGAGAGGAACGCCGACGACGGCGGTAAGGATGCCTGACGACGTGCCGCAGAGCCAGGCCGCCAGAATCACCATCGGGAAGAGCGTGGCGTAGGGTATCCGCGCCCCCGCCCATGGATGCAGAGCCAAACGTTGCGCGAGGGCGGCGAGCAGGCAGATGGCGACCACCCCGAGGGCCAGACGAGGAGAGCGCAACTCCGGGACCGAAAGAGGGGACTTAATCCAACGCGTCACATTCACGCGGCCGATGCTGGGCCACGGGAAGCGACTGTCACGAAGCCGCTTATGGGGGATTTCCCGAAATGGGCCATCGGAGGCGGGGTGAAGGATTCCGCCCGAACAGGCGTATCCACTTCGCCAGGCGCTGTCTTCGAAATAAACCGATGCTTCGTGAGGCGGAAGCCATGCTCGGCC
>CAMLQS010000286.1 GCA_946482165.1 uncultured Verrucomicrobiota bacterium
ACCACGAGGTGTTCGTGCGCGCCGTCGCCGACTTCGCCCAGCGCGTCAACGAGGACCCGAAACGCGTCATCGACGGCATCAAGCGACGCCTCGCCGATCTCGCGCCCGCTCTCGCCGCCGAAAAGCTCGCGCCCGTCGCGTTCTATGATCGCTCACAGCTCATAGAGGAAACCAACGCGACCGTGGTGGACAATCTTCAGGAGGCGGTGATCACCACCTTGCTCGTCGTCGTGGTGTTTCTCCTCCACCTCCGGGCCAGCCTCGCCACCGCCGTCAGCCTGCCGCTCGGCATGCTCTTCGCGTTTCTCGTCATGCATTTCTTCGGCGTGAGCGCGAATCTGATGAGCCTCGCCGGCATCTTCATAGCCATCGGCGTGATGGTGGATTTCGGCATCATCATGACGGAAAACATCACGCAGCACCTCGTCGACCTCCAGGCGAAGTGCCGGCGCGAAAACCGCGCGATGCCCGCCTCGCCATGGAACGAAGAGATCATCGAAACCGTCGTCTCCGCCACGCGCGAGGTCGCCCGCCCGCTCGTCACCTCCGCCGCCACGACCGTCATCGGCTTCCTTCCAATCTTCGCCCTCACCGACCAGGCCGGCCGCCTCTTCATTCCGCTCGCCCTCACCAAGACCCTCGCGATCAGCGGCGCGGTGCTCGTCGGCATCTTCCTCGTGCCCGCGCTCTGCCGTCTGCTCCTCCCCCCCTGGCAGGTGCGCAAAACGCCGCTCTTGCTCCTCGCCGGCCTCTTCGCCGGGCTCGCCTTCGGCTGGTTCATCCGCGACGGCTACAGCTTCCCGATGGATCACGGCCGCTGGGCGCTGAACATCCCCGGCTGGCTCTTCGCGCCCGCGCTTGCCGCCCTCGTCGGCTCCGCCGTCTGGCGCCTCGGCCGCGAAAAATTGGTCGACTACGAGGAGAACCCGACCAGTCACGCAATCCACGTCGCCTACGACTGGGCCTACACGCGCATCCTGCGCCATAAGCTGATCTTCGCAGCCACCCTGCTTGTCCTCGCCGGCGGCGGCTATCTCGTCGGCCTCGGCTGGCCGCGCCTCAGCACCCCGCTTCGCTCCGCGATCTCCGCCGCCGGCGGCGATTTGCGCGCGACGCACCTGGACGCGCTGATGACGCGTTGGTTTCCCGGCGTCGGCTCCAGCTTTCTCCCCCCTCTCGACGAAGGCAGCCTGCTCTTCATGCCCTCCGTGCCCGCCACCGCCGGCCTGGGCGAGACGCAGCGCGTGATGATGATCCAAAACCGCGCCATCGAAGAGATCCCCGAAGTCGCCGGCGTCATGGGCAAGCTGGGCCGCGCCGAGACCGCGCTCGACCCCGCGCCCATCGGCATGATCGAGACCGTCGTATTGCTAAAGCCCTACAAGGACTGGCCCGTGGAGGACGTCCTCCGCCCCGATGGAACGACCGAACGCCGCCCTCGCACCCTCGCCGAGGTGCGCGCCGCGCTCGCGGCCGCCACCGACCTGCCAGGCGTCGCGCCGAGCTGGCTCCAACCCATCGAGACACGCGTCGTCATGCTCTCGACCGGCATCCGCAGCCTCATGGCACTCCAGGTGCTCGGCGACGACGCGGCCGCGCTCGAACGCTTCGCCGAGAAGGCGGAAAAACTCATCCAAGCCACGCCCGGCGCCGCCGACGCCCAGATGCAGCGGGAAGGCGGCAAGCCCTACGCCGAGATCCGTCTCGACCCCGGAAAACTCGCGCGCTTCGGCTTCACCCAGGAGATGGTCCTCGAAGCGGTCGAGACCGCCTACGGAGGCATGCCCGTCACCTTCTCCGTCGAAGGCGCGCTGCGTTATCCGGTTCGCATCCGTTACCTCCGCGAGCGTCGCGACGACCCCGACGAATTGCTCAACCTCCAAGTCGGCATGCCCGGCGAAATGGGGGGCGGAGTGGCGCTCTCCAGCCTGCTCGCCGCCCCCACCGTCCATACCCTCGCGCTCCCCCGCCCCGCCTCCGAGGTGCTCGCCACGCTTCCGCTCGCGCAGCAGCGCAATTTCACGATTCTCGGCGAACGCCGCGCCGAGCTCACCGTCCCCGCGGGCGAGAGAATCCCCTCCGCGCTCGCGACGCACGTCGTGGCGGAGCGTCCGAGCGAACTCGGGCTCACCTACGTCATCGGCCCGATGGCCATCCGCAGCGAAGGCGGGAAACGCACGCAGTATGTGATGTTCAACGCCGCGCCCGGCGCCTCCGAGGTGGACATCGTGCGCGCGGCCGACGAGCGCCTGCGCGCATCGATCTCCGCCGGCGACCTCACGCTGCCCGCCGGAGCGAGCTACCGCTGGGTCGGCCGCTACGAACAGAAGCTGAAGGCCGACCGCACGCTCGGCTGGGTCATAGCGGCGTCGTTTTCCGTGATGGTGGTGCTGATCTTCGTCGGCACGCGCTCGTGGCTCATCACCGCGGTCATCATAGGCTGTAATGCCACCGTCACTACCGCCGGCGGCTTCGTCCTGGTCTGGCTCTGGGGCGCGCAGCTCACGACCGCGGTGACGGTCGGCTTCCTCGTCCTGCTCGGCGTGATGTTCAACGACGGCATCCTGCTCGGCACCTACATCCAGGAGAAATTCAGGACCCACCCCGGCACGATGGATGAAGTGAACCGCCGCATCTTTGAAGCGGGCCTGCGCCGACGCCGCCCCGCGATCATGACGAACGCCACGACGATGCTCTCGCTCGTGCCCGTGCTCTGGGCCACCGGCCGCGGCGCGGACCTGATGGCGCCGATGATGCTGCCGGTGATCGGCGGCATGATCTTCGACATCGCCTCGCTCTTCTCCGTCCCGGTCTTCTACGCGTGGTATTGGGAGCGTCGCCTGGCGAAAGAGGCGAAGACCCAGGCTGTTTAGCTGCGGATTACGCGGATGGGCGCCGACTATTTTTCCCACGGATGAATACGGATTCAGTCATTCCGTATCCGTGATAATCCGTGCGATCCGTGGTCAACGGATTGAAGATTTATCCGCGCCCATCCGCGCGATCCGCGGTTAAAAAATCTGTCTCAGCTCTTCAGCCAGGCGCCGATCGCCTCGTTCACCGCGAGCATTTCCTCGTCGGTGCCGACGCTTATGCGCAGGAAACTCGCGGTCAGCGGATGGTTCGGAAAGGCGCGCACGAGGATGCGGCGCGAAAGGAAAAACTCATACAAGGATTTTGCCACCGCCGGACCGGTTTCGCCCTTTGCGTTGCGCGGCTCGGTGAAGAGGAAGTTGCTTTGGCTCTCGTAGGTGAACCAACCGCGGGTTTCGACGAGTTGGCCATACCAGTAGTCGCGGGTGCGGATGATCTTTCCGATAATCGCGTCGTAGTAGCCGGTGTCCTGCAGCGCGGCGTGCGCGGCGACCTGGGTGAGACGGTTGACGTTGTAGCTGTCACGCACGCGATCCAGGAGCTCGATGATCTCCGGATGCGCCAGGCAGTAGCCAAGGCGGATGCCGGCCAAACCCTGCGCCTTGGAAAGGGTGCGCGTGATGACGAGGCGCGGATTCGCGGCGAGCAGGCCGACCGCGTTTTCACGCGCGAAAGGAGCGTAGGTTTCGTCGAGCACGAGGATGCCGGGGAAACGGGCAAGCAGCTCGGATATCTCGGCGTTGGAAAAACCGACGCCGGTGGGCGCGTTGGGCGACGTGAGAAAGCACGCCTTGGCCGGAGTGGCGGCCAGTTTCTCGATGGGCAGCTTCATCGAGCGATCAAACTCCACGGGCGCGCACCTGCCGTCCTGAATCGTAATGAGCACCGGATACAGCGAGTAGCTTGGAATAGTGACCGCCGTGGGCGCGGCGGGGCCGCCGAAGACGCGAACGAGGAGATTGAGCACGTCATCCGAGCCGTTGCCGATGAGCGCGTTCGCCTCGGTGAGACCGTGGCCGTGGAGCTTGGCGACGAGCTGGCGCAGCGGCGCGGCCTTCGGGTTCGGATAGAGCCGGAGTTTTTCGCCCTCGCCCGAGAGCTCGGCGATGACCGCGGCGGCGGCGCGCGGGCTGGGCGGATACGGGCACTCGTTGGTGTTAAGCTTCACCCAGCCAGGCTCGGTGGGCTGAAGGCCCGGCGTGTAAGCGTGCATCGCCGCGACATGCGGCAGGGCGAGGGAGGAGAGGACGGACATGGAGGAAGAGAACGACAGAGCGACAGAAGACAGAACGACAGAGAATGAAAGATAGAGCGCGGGAATTCCGACTCTATCGTTCTGTCCTCTGTCGTTCTGTGGCTCTGAGCGCTTTGAGGCGGACGCGCCGCCTCAAAGCGCGCGGATCTTCACGCTGCGGCCGTGCGCATCGAGTTTTTCGAGCGCGGCGAAGGCGGCCACGACGGGGGCGGCTTTCTTGATCGAGACCTTGTCGTATTTGATGACGCTCGTGCGGCGCTGGAAATCGGCAATGCGCAGGCCGCTGAAGAATCGTCCCGCGCCGCCGGTGGGCAGCACGTGGCTCGGGCCGGCGGTGAAGTCGCCCACCGCCGTCGGCGTGTGGTTGCCGAGCATAATGGCGCCAGCGGTGGTGACGGTCTTGAGCAGCGCTTTCTGGAGCGTCTCCTTCACCATGAGCTCGAGGTGCTCAGGCGCGACGAAGTTGGCGGCCTTGGCAATCTCCTCGGGCGTCTTGGCAACGATGCCGACGAAGCCGGCGGCGAGGACCTTGGTTATCTTTTCCGCGCGCGTAACGAACTTGAGCTGCGCCGTCAGCTCGGCGCGCACGGCTTCGAGATCGGCGGCATCGGGCGCGACGAGATAAACTTTTTCCCGGCCGGACCCGTGCTCGGCTTGGGCAAGCAAATCGGCGGCGGCGAAGGCGTGGTCGGCGCTTTCGTCGATCACCACCATCACCTCGCTGGGGCCGGGGAGAGAATCAACACCCACGGTGCCGAAGCATTGGCGCTTCGCTTCGCAGACGTAAGCGTTGCCCGGGCCGAAGATCTTGTCGACGGCGGGAATGGTCAGCGTGCCGTAGGCGGCGGCGGCGATGGCCTGCACGCCGCCGACGCAGTAGACTTCGTCGACGCCAACAAGGTGCAGCGCCGCGAGAATAGAGTCGGAAACTTTTCCGGAGGGATTCGAAGGCGTGAAAACGGCGATCTCGGGGCAGCCGGCGATCTTCGCCAGCGTGGCGGTCATCAACACGGTGGACACAAGCGGCACCTCGCCACCGGGGATGTAGAGGCCTACGCGGCGAATCGGGTAGAAGTTTTCGCCGACCATCGCGCCGTGTGGATTTTTAGCCTGCCAATCCTTCGGCAGCGACTTCTCGTGGAAAGCGACGATGGCCTCGTGCGCGGCCTTGAGCGATTTTAGGTCGGCGGACGGAATGCGTTTCGCTGCGGCGGCGAATTCGGTGGATTTAACACGAAAGTCGCGGGCGCGGAGCTTGGCGCCGTCAAATTTCGCGGCATAGTAGCCCACCGCTTCGTCTCCGCGCTGACGCACGTCGGCGATGATCGCGGAAACAGCTTCGTGAATTTCCCGAGGCACGGTGGCGCCGCGGCAAAAAGCGGCGATATCGGATTCGAAGGTCTTGGAGGAAGCCTGGAGGACGCGCACGGGAGGAGGACGGTTAAGAAGCGGAACGACGAAACGTGAAGAGCGGCACCGTGGCAGCGCAGGCCCCGAGGGGCGAGCCGGGAATTACGCAATTATGTGGCATTAAAAAGCCGCAACCCTTGAGGGTGCGGCTTGGAAATGAAACCCCTGCAAGTGTGTTAATCGTTGAGCGGGGGTATCGAGAAAGCGTCGGGAGGCAGCTCCGGGTTCACGGCAATCTCTGAGAAAGTAACGAGAAGGGTGCGGCTTTTCCCGTCGGGAAGGCTGTTCACGGTGACTATGCGTTGAGGGAAACGGAGGCCGCCCGAACGTATTTCCCCCTCTTCGCGGATCTTGGTGCCGCTGTCGGTTTCAGTCAGGACCAAGCGACCGGTGGCAGTGTCGAAGCTGCGAGTGAAGACGATGTCGGGGCCGTGAATAAAGGCGAACTTGCGGCAGGCGACGCCATCCACGGTGGCTTGGCCGCGGTCTTCCACCCGCGCACCGCGGGACTCGAGGCCTCGGTAAAACGCAAGATTCTCGAACGTGTTTGCCCTCAAACGCTTAATTTGCTCCGGGCCGAGAATGGTCACTTGCCATTTTGTGGGCTCTTTCGGGTCCGAGACACGGCTCCACGCATCGTAACCATCGAGCGCCGTGATTTCCGTCCGCGCATCACTAACAGCCGTGATTCGCTGACGGTCGGGTTTCTGAAAGAGAATCTCCAATTGTGCGGCACCGGAGGCGGTGTTTTCAGCATCAACGACCTCCAGTTTGCCGATCATGCGGATCGACTGCACTCCAGTGAGGTCCGCCTCGGAGCCGAGGTAGGCGCGAGCTTTGGCAATGAGCGGATCTTCCGCCCGAAGACCGGGCAGGAAGCCCAAACAGAGGACCGGAACGACTACACAAAACAATCTGGGAACGCGGATCATAGACAGGGGGCGGTATGGGGTAAGAAAGCGGTGAAGCGCCAGGGTTCCGGTGGCAAGGTCGGGCACAAAAAAGGGCGCGAAAACCGCGCCCCAGGAATAGCCGGCAAAGGGATATCACTCCCACTCGATGGTCGCGGGAGGCTTGGAACTGATGTCCAGAAGCACTCGCGAGACACCGCGCACCT